>NZ_JBVVQY010000142.1:0-223 GCF_055811615.1 Mesorhizobium sp. WSM4807 | reverse complement strand
GCAGGGCAGAGGGGGGCGCGAAGGATCGCCAGCCTTTGCTCTAACTCATTCTCAACCAGGAACCAGTCTGCGGGCGTTGCTACGAATGGTTGACAGGCCGGCGGGACAGCGCCCCCCTCTGTCCTGCCGGACATCTCCCCCACAAGGGGGGAGATCGGCTGTCGCGGCCGCCTACGCAAAACCCCTTTACGGCATCGGCTTTCGAGGCCAATACCGCTTCGAC
>NZ_JBVVQY010000141.1:0-231 GCF_055811615.1 Mesorhizobium sp. WSM4807 | reverse complement strand
CCGCCGTTGGGGGGGGGGGGGGGGGGGGGGGGGGGGGCCCCCCCCCCCCCCCGCCCGCCGCCAGCGCCGGGGGGGGGGGGGGGGGCGGCCCCCCCCCCCCCCCCCCCCCGCCCCCCCCCCCCCACACAAAAAACAAAAAAAAAAAAAATAAAGAAAACAAAAAGGACCGCAACACCACCAACACAAACACACACCCCAGACAAAAAAACAAAAACCCCCCCCACCCCCCCC
>NZ_JBVVQY010000140.1:0-232 GCF_055811615.1 Mesorhizobium sp. WSM4807 | reverse complement strand
ATCTTGCCGTAACCTTCAATCGTTTCCCAGTGAACTGCGGTCGCGTAGAATGGTGAACCAGGCCGGGGATAGCCGCCTGAGTTGTGCCCGTAGAAAATGACCACCCGCTCCGCCCCCACCTCGAAGCAGGATTTCATTGTGTCATGCAGGATTTGAAGCTGGTCGAGTCCGCTGGCGGTTCCGGCCCGACGTTCCGCCCATGGGAGAACCACTTTTATCAACGCCACTGCAC
>NZ_JBVVQY010000138.1:0-235 GCF_055811615.1 Mesorhizobium sp. WSM4807 | reverse complement strand
GGCGGGGGCCCCCCCCCCCCAAAAAACCCAAAAACCAAAAACCACACACCCCAAAAAAAAAAAAAAAAAAAAAAAAAAAAAAAACACCCCCCCCCCCCCCCCCCCCAAAAAAAAAAAAAAAAAAAAAAACCCCCCCCCCCCCCCCCCCAAAAAAAAAAACAAATAGATAAATAAACAACCAAAACACCAACACCCACAAACCCACACCGACGACCCACCACCACAAAACCCCACG
>NZ_JBVVQY010000136.1:0-239 GCF_055811615.1 Mesorhizobium sp. WSM4807 | reverse complement strand
CCCGGGGTCCCCCCCCCCCCCCTTTCCCCCCCCCCCCCCCCCCCCCCCCCCCCCCCCCACCCAACACCACCCCCCCCCCCCCCCACAAACACCCCCCCCCCCCCCCCCCCCCCCCCCCCCCCGCCCCCCCCCGGCGCCCGGGGGCGCGCCCCCCCCCCCCCCCCCCCCCCCCCCCCCCGCTCCCCCCCCCCCCGCCGCCCCCCCCCCCCCCCCCCCCCCCCCCCAACCCCCCCCCGTGC
>NZ_JBVVQY010000135.1:0-249 GCF_055811615.1 Mesorhizobium sp. WSM4807 | reverse complement strand
CGCGCCGGTGGCGGCCCCAACCTCCAGCTCCATCAGCCGCTCGGCGGCAAAGCCGATCATCTCGCGCAGGATATCGGCGTCGGGGGTCTTCTCTACGAGCGTGCGCAGGTTCATCATGGCGTCGGTCATCGGTGGTTCCTTCGAATCAGGTTGTGTCAGCAACCCAACCCTGCCGAAGAACATCGATGACCGCCGCTACGCCGCTCGCTCGCTACAGCGCTGTTGAGGGCGCGCTCGCGAGCGGCTTCG
>NZ_JBVVQY010000134.1:0-250 GCF_055811615.1 Mesorhizobium sp. WSM4807 | reverse complement strand
CAGGGCTACGAACTCGGGTTAACGCACTTTAGGGATTGCGGTTGATCTGATTCCATGGGGCTTCGATGATTCGGAGCCGTGCCATGGCCCTTGCCACCCTCGAAGGATTTGAGAAGCCGTGCCTGAAGGCGCTTCTGGAGCATTTCGCCGCGATCGAAGATCCGCGTGAGCCATGGCGGGTGGCGCATCCGCTGCCGGAAGTCCTGCTTCTGGTTGTCTGCGGCACGATCTGCGACTGCGACGACTATGA
>NZ_JBVVQY010000133.1:0-251 GCF_055811615.1 Mesorhizobium sp. WSM4807 | reverse complement strand
ATTATGGGTTCTCCATAAGAGCGCCGGGGGGGGGGGTGTTGGGGGGGAGGGGGCGGGGGAAAAAATAAAAAAAAAAAAAAAACAGTTGGTCAAAAAAAAAAAATTTTTTTTGGGGGGGGGGGGGGGGGGGGGCCAAAAAAAAAAAAAAAAAAAAAGGGGGGGCACCCGGATTTGGGACCCCCACCCAACAACGGGGAGTGGGTGTGGAGGGGGTGGGGCGCGGGTGGGGAGGGGGGGGAAAATAGGGGGGG
>NZ_JBVVQY010000132.1:0-255 GCF_055811615.1 Mesorhizobium sp. WSM4807 | reverse complement strand
CATCAGTCTTGTTTAGCTGAACCGACAATGCCGCCTTCGCATGCCTGGCATCAAGGCAGACGACAGGAAGGCCGTTTTCCCGGAGTGCGTGCCAATGCCAGTCCAGCGCATTTCAAGCGATCGTGAGCACGGATTTCACCGCATCGTGAGCACGGATTTCACGGGATCATGAGCAACGATTTCAGACGATCATGAGCAACGATTTCAGATGATCGTGAGCACCTTTTCGGAGGTGCGGGACGCTTCGGCCGCAAC
>NZ_JBVVQY010000131.1:0-259 GCF_055811615.1 Mesorhizobium sp. WSM4807 | reverse complement strand
CCCCCCCCCGGGCGTCGACCCTCATCCCCCGCCTGCGCGTGCGCCGGGGCGGGGGGGGGGGGGGGCGGGGGGGGGGGGGGGCGGGCCCCCCCCCCCCCCCCGGGCGGCCGCCCCCCCCCCCCCCCCCCCCCCCCCCCCCGCCGCCCCCCCGCCCCCCCCCCCGGCCCCCCCCCCCCCCCCCCCCCGGGCGGGGCCCCCCCCCCCCCCCCCCCCCCCCCCCGGGGGGGTGGCCCCCCCCCCCCCCCCACCCAGGGGGGTG
>NZ_JBVVQY010000130.1:0-276 GCF_055811615.1 Mesorhizobium sp. WSM4807 | reverse complement strand
CCCGGGGGCGGGGGCCGGCGCCCCCGCGCGGGGGCCCCGCCGCCCCCCCCACACCCCCCCCCCCCCCCCCGCCGCCCCCCCCCCCCCCGCCGCGCGCCCCGCCGGGCGCCCCCCCCCCCCCCCCCCCCCCCCCCCCCCCCCCCCCCCGCCCCGCCCGCCCCGCCGCCCCCCCCCCCCCCCCCCCCCCCCCGCTTCGTGGGGGGGGGGGGGGCGGGGGGGGGCGGGGCGCCCCCCCCCCCCACTTCGACAATTGGCCGGTCGAGCGCCGACTGCGGC
>NZ_JBVVQY010000129.1:0-299 GCF_055811615.1 Mesorhizobium sp. WSM4807 | reverse complement strand
GGTGAGCTGGTTTTTGGGAAGGAAGCTCTCGCTTCCGCTCACCCGTTGCGTTCCTTCGCGCCCCCCTCTGTCCTGCCGGACATCTCCCCCACTTGGGGGGAGATTGGCAGCTTCCGCGTCCCGATTGCCTACAACCGTTGGAGATTGGCGAAAGCCAATGCGACATCCAATCTCCCCCCTCGTGGGGGAGATGTCCGGCAGGACAGAGGGGGGCGCTGTCCCGCCATCCAAAAAGTCCTTGGCCAAACAACACCATACGTCCGGCGCCTCCCAACATGATTCAAGTGCGAGGGCGAAGA
>NZ_JBVVQY010000128.1:0-300 GCF_055811615.1 Mesorhizobium sp. WSM4807 | reverse complement strand
AGGACAATCTCGACAAGGCGGAAAGGCTGGGCGAGACGAAGTAGGGCGACGACAGGTCGCCAATTGGCAAGGCTGGCGGGACAGCACCCCCCTCTGTCCTGCCGGACATCTCCCCCTCAAGGGGGGAGATTGGCAGCTTTGCTGGCAGCGCCTTTTCTTCAACGTTGGGGATTGGCGAAAGCCGTGACGACATCTGATCTCCCCCCTTGAGGGGGAGATGTCCGGCAGGACAGAGGGGGGTGTTCAAGCTCGGCGTTCGAGGCGGCATGAACTGCACCGTGGGAGAAACCTTTGTCCGTG
>NZ_JBVVQY010000127.1:0-301 GCF_055811615.1 Mesorhizobium sp. WSM4807 | reverse complement strand
ACCTCGACCTTCGTGGCGATGGAGACGGTGAAGGATCGGTAGGCGCGCTGTTGCGGTAACGAACATTCGATGCTGGCGGGACAGCGCCCCCCTCTGTCCTGCCGGACATCTCCCCCACTTGGGGGGAGATCGGCGGCTTCGGCGACAGTGCCCTTTTTTTGAATGTTGAAAAATGGCGAAAGCCGAGGGGACAGCCAATCTCCCCACTCGTGGGGGAGATGTCCGGCAGGACAGAGGGGGGCGCGAAGGATCGCTACCGAGCAGCAGGGTCCCTCACTCCGCCAGCGTCTTCAAAAACGCC
>NZ_JBVVQY010000126.1:0-317 GCF_055811615.1 Mesorhizobium sp. WSM4807 | reverse complement strand
AATGCCCTGGCTCGATAGGATGGCAAACTGTTCGCGATGTCCTCGCACACCTGTTCGCGATGTCCCCAGTCCAAACAGGAGACACAAAGAGGGAGATTGGCCTTCATCACGCCAACCACCAACCTTGCAAAAAGGACGCTGTCCGCGAAGCTGCCGATCTCCCCCCAAGTGGGGGAGATGTCCGGCAGGACAGAGGGGGGCGCGAAGGATCGCTACAGAGCGCTTTTATTCTGAGCCGCAGCATTCTTCGGCTGATGTCACGGAATGGATCCCAGGGTCTGCGCCGCGTCGCTTCGCTCCTTGCTCCGCCCTGGGAT
>NZ_JBVVQY010000125.1:0-322 GCF_055811615.1 Mesorhizobium sp. WSM4807 | reverse complement strand
ACGACTGCCTGATGGAGCTCAGATGGTTCTATGACCGGCGCGACCTGGCCGAGGTCAAGCGCGACCTGGCGCAGTGGATCGCCAAATGGCAGGCCAAATACCCGAAGCTGGTGGATTGGGTGGAGAACAACATCGAGGAGACGCTGAGCTTCTATCGGCTGCCGCTGCCGCATCACAAGCACATGAAGTCGACGAACATGCTGGAGCGGCTGAACCAGGAGATCAAGCGGCGCACCCTGGTCGTTCGCATCTTCCCCAACCCGCAGAGCTGTTTGCGGCTGGTTCGGGCATTGGCGGTGGAGATCCACGAGAACTGGCTCGA
>NZ_JBVVQY010000124.1:0-325 GCF_055811615.1 Mesorhizobium sp. WSM4807 | reverse complement strand
GATCAGCAGCTTCGCCGACAGCGCCTCTTTTTGAGGTTGGCGATTGGCGAAATCAAAGATGACAGCCAATCTCCCCCCAAGTGGGGGAGATGTCCGGCAGGACAGAGGGGGGCGCCGTAGAGCGCCAACCTCAATAGCGACCGAGCATTGACCGATGCCTCACACGCCATTGCCCCACGATCGAGGCAGGGCTCGCAGATGCGACTTGAGACGCCGGCGGGACAGCGCCCCCCTCTGTCCTGCCGGACATCTCCCCCACAAGGGGGGAGATTGGCAGCTTCGCCGACACCGCGCCTTCGGGCCTTGTTCCTACCTCCCCTCCAGC
>NZ_JBVVQY010000123.1:0-368 GCF_055811615.1 Mesorhizobium sp. WSM4807 | reverse complement strand
CTTCTTGTGCTCGCGCAGATGATCCATGTTGAGGTAGCGGGTCGCCTCGAGCCAGTTCTCGTGGATCTCCACCGCCAGTGCCCGAACCAGCCGCAGACAGCTCTGCGGACTGGGGAAGATGCGGACGACCAGGGTGCGCCGCTTGATCCCTGGTTCAGCCGCTCCAGCATGTTCGTCGACTTCATGTGCTTGTGATGGGCAAGCGGCAGCCGATAGAAACTCAGCGTCTCCTCGATGTTGTCCTCTACCCAATCCACCAGCTTCGGGCATTTGGCCTGCCATTTGGCGATCCCACTGCGCCAGGTCGCGCTTGACCTCGGCCAGGTCGCGCCGGTCATAGAACCATCTGAGCTCCATCAGGCAGTCGT
>NZ_JBVVQY010000122.1:0-389 GCF_055811615.1 Mesorhizobium sp. WSM4807 | reverse complement strand
GTTGCTCTTGTCAGCGACGGCCTCCTGTCCGAGCACGAGACGGGCAGTGGTGGCGAAGGCCGAGACCAGATGCAGCGCGGCCTTGCCAGCGCCGCGATCGTGGCTGCGCCGTGACGTCTTGCCGTCGATGGCGACGAAGTCCGGCTTGTCGGGCCATGTCTGGCGCACCCATGAGGTGAAGGCGGCCGAGAACAGGCCGGGATCGATGCGGTTCATCAGCATGGTCAGCCAGCGCCCGCCCGGCACGCCGTGATGATAGGGCAAGTAGCGGCGCAGGAAGTCGAGACGCGCCGCGCCCCAATCGGCAATCAAATCATAGTCGTCGCAGTCGCAGATCGTGCCGCAGACAACCAGAAGCAGGACTTCCGGCAGCGGATGCGCCACCCGCC
>NZ_JBVVQY010000121.1:0-414 GCF_055811615.1 Mesorhizobium sp. WSM4807 | reverse complement strand
CAGGGCTCCGAATCCAGGTTAACGGCGTAGGTCGCCGAGGATTGCGGCGAGGTAGTCGGTGCTCCAGCCTGCCTTTTTGCGTCTGAGTTTGATGGAGTGCTTGTCGCTGACGGCTCTGACGAGGTTGAGAGCGAAATGGCGCACGATGGCCATGTTGAGAGCGCCGTGGCCTTTTCTGAGACGCGACTGGTCGTCGTTGAAGACGACGTCGAGGGTCCAGTGCAGAGCGTTCTCGACCAGCCAGTGGCCGCGCACGGCATGAGCGGCCCGTTCGGCGGTCAGCTCGGCGGAGGCGATAAAGTATCGCGTGTCGAAGCGGCTTTTGTCCTTCAGTCCAGTGCGCGAGCTGACGCGCACGATGGTTGTGGCGTCTGGCAGGCGCAGTTCACCGGGAAAGCGGCGCTGGCCTTCGAG
>NZ_JBVVQY010000120.1:0-598 GCF_055811615.1 Mesorhizobium sp. WSM4807 | reverse complement strand
TGCGGATCAGCGCTTCCAATTCAGGATTGGGTTCAACCAGAACACCCCGCGCACCTCTTTGGTACATAAGATAGGTACTTGAGGTAGAGATGGGGTGATTAGCGCCGATCTCGACATAGAACACACTTGCCCAAGACCTTTGGTTCCTGCAGAGTTTTGCAGTCAATATTCCTTCGATAATAACGTCTTCTCCGTTTTGTGCGTAGCTAGCCGGCGCGAAGTGCTTGATCCGAGAGTTCGGCAGATTGAGCCTAGCGACCTCTTGGTTTATGGACTGGTTTTCAAACTGGGACAACATAGCTCGCTCTCCAATGTAACCTGCGATCTTGGGATGGGGCCGTTACGACCGGTTTGTCGCGGCGGCTCTTGCTCATCATCCCAGCAATTGGCGTGCCACGTGCGGTGCTCCTTACTTAGCAAGAGTGACACGCGCGCGCCCGCTGGAATGGCGGAATGGCCGCGATCCTTTGTCGGGTTCGCGACATCGGCGCCACCAACCGTCCGAAGACCTGCCGAAGTGACGTGCAAACAGCGAAACCTGCTGCGAGCGCCGGGTATTGAGCGCGAAGTTGCGCACCTCCATGTCCTCGCTCATCAG
>NZ_JBVVQY010000119.1:0-599 GCF_055811615.1 Mesorhizobium sp. WSM4807 | reverse complement strand
CCTTTGCCGGCGGTATGAAGGCGCAATAGGGATGGCCGAGCCGGACCGAGACCGACGACAGCGCGATCAGCCGGCCCGCTTCCAGATCGGCGCGGGCCATGATCCTCTGGCCAAGGGCTATTCCGAGACCCAGCCGGGCCGAGGTGATCGCCAGGCTGGACAGTCCGACGCGCCGCCCATGCGACGGGTCAGGCGAGCGGCTGCCGCCTGACGCCGAAAACCAGTCCGCCCATGTCGGATGCGAGGCATAGTTCGGACCCCAGTTGGTATGGATGAACACGCTCTCGTGCACATCCGCCAGGCTGGAAGCACCGTCGCCGTATCTCTGCCAAAAGTCCGACGCGCAGACCGGCAGGACATCGTCATGGACGAGACGGACGAGCCGCAGGCCGGGATAGTGATAGTCGCCATAGCTGATGCGAAGATCGATGTTCTGGCGCACCAGGTCGACGGGATCGTCTTCGACCCTAACGTCGATCGCCATTTGCGGGAAAGCGTCGAGAAGCACGGCCAGCCTCGGCGCCAGCCACAATTCGGCCAGCGAGAACGGCACGCTGACGGCGAGACGGGTTTTTAGGCTGCCATCCAGCATGCGCCGC
>NZ_JBVVQY010000118.1:0-635 GCF_055811615.1 Mesorhizobium sp. WSM4807 | reverse complement strand
GGCTCGATCGCGCTGGTCGAGCGCGACCCGCAATTCGCCCATGCGGCAACGACGCTGTCCTGCGCTTCGATCCGCCAGCAGTTTTCGATTCCGGAAAACATCCGGCTGTCGCAGTTCACGCTGAAGCTGTTCCGGCGACTGACGGAAGAATTCGGGGCCGACGCCGATATCGGCTTTCGCGAAGGCGGCTATCTCATCCTTGCCGGCGAGAACGGGCTGCCGATCCTCAAGGCCAACCACGAGACGCAGTTGGCCGAGGGCGCCGACATCGTGCTTGAGGATGCGGAGGCGCTCGTCCGCCGGTTTCCGTGGCTGTCGACGGAGGGCATCACCGCCGGCGCCTACGGCCGCACGGGCGAGGGCTGGTTCGACGCGCATGCCATGCTGATGCTGTTCCGCAAGGCGCTGCGCGACAAAAACATCGAATTCATCACCGCCGATGTGACCGGTATCGAACGGCAGGGCGACCGCGTCACCGGGGTAAACCTCGACAACGGCGAGCGGCTCGACGCCGGCATCGTCGCCAACGCCGCCGGGCCAAATGCCGGCAAGGTTTCCGCAATGGCCGGACTGGCGCTGCCGGTGGAGCCGCGCAAGCGCAATGTCTTCATCTTCGAGGCGCGCGAGAAATATGA
>NZ_JBVVQY010000117.1:0-644 GCF_055811615.1 Mesorhizobium sp. WSM4807 | reverse complement strand
GATCAGATCATCAATATGAAGCACGAGCTGGTACGGCTGGCGCAGGCGATCGACTGGCCTGTGCTGGAGGAGCGTTTCGGCGCGGTCTACTCGGACGGACCGGGCATGCCGCCGCTGCCGACGCGGTTGATGGCGGGCTTGGCGATCCTCAAGCACACCTGTCGGACGAGGAGCTGTGCGCCGCTGGGTGGAGAACCCGTATTTCCAGTATCTGTGCGGCGAGGAGTTCTTCCGTCACGACTTGCCCTTCGACCGCTCGTCGATGACACGCTGGCGCAGCCGCATGGGCGAGGAGCGGATCGTCGCGCTTTTGCAGGAAAGCCTCAGCATTGCGGTCAAGACCGGAGCGATGAAGCCGGCCGACACGCGCCAAGTGATCGTGGACACGACCGTGCAGCCGAAGAACGTGATGTTCCCGACCGACGCCAAGCTCATCCACCGCGCCCGCGAACGGCTGGTGCGGCTGGCCAAACGGGCGGGGCTGGACTGCGCCAGACCTATGTGCGGGTCGGCAAGCTGGCGCTGATCAAGCACCAGCGCTATGCGCACGCCAAGCAATTCAAGCGGGCCAACAAGGCGCTGCGCAGGCTCAAGACCTATCTCGGCCGGACCATTCGCGACATCTCCCGCCAGATCGCCGGCGA
>NZ_JBVVQY010000116.1:0-649 GCF_055811615.1 Mesorhizobium sp. WSM4807 | reverse complement strand
CGCCTCACCACAATGGATCAGGATGCGATCCTTGCCGAGGCGATGCGCCAGCGCGACCTTTTGGCCGACAGCCTGTCCGGTTAAGCCCACAACGGCGGGCTGAAGAGGCGGCTTGTAGCGTAGCCAGCACAAGCTAGCTCAACCGTCATCAAGCGGGATGCCATCCCCGACTGGGTTGGGCTTCGGGGTTAGCTATGCCAACTCGGTCTCTGGCGGCGCGCAATATCTGAATCTGAGGAGAGCGGTCTTGATCATAAATCTTCAACCCCTGGAATAACTCTTGTTGCTCGCGCGCCGACGGCGATCGCGCCTAGCTTGTCAAGTAAGCTATTGGAGCATTCTTATGTCCGCTGGACGCAAAGTCGTCATCGAGAGCGCGGTGAGCGGCCCATCTCACATGCCGCCAATACGTCCGCCGATCATTCCGGGCGGGATCGCAGCGGAGGCGGGGTGACCATTTACTTGATAATCAACGGGGACCGGCGCCAGTGCAGAATGGCAGGATTTCGGCGTTGCCCAGTTTGGGGGCAACCCGCTCGCACTTCCCCGAATGAGAGATAAGGAGCAACCGGAATGAAACCGTCGCCCGCCGAGCAACCCGCTATGATCGAAGGCGCAATAGAAGAATTGGAGGCCCGGTACTCCAGCA
>NZ_JBVVQY010000115.1:0-673 GCF_055811615.1 Mesorhizobium sp. WSM4807 | reverse complement strand
CCGATATCCTGCGCGAGATGATCGGCTTTGCCGCCGAGCGGCTGATGGAGCTGGAGGTTGGGGCCGCCACCGGCGCGCCCCATGGCGAGAAGACCCCGTTGCGCACGGCCCAGCGCAACGGCTATCGCGAGCGCGACTGGGAGACGCGCGCCGGCACCGTCGAGCTGCGCATCCCCAAGCTCAGGAAGGGCTCCTATTTCCCCGGTTTCCTAGAACCGCGCCGCATGGCCGAGAAGGCGCTGACCGCCGTCATCCAGGAGGCCTACGTCCAGGGGATCTCGACCCGCTCGGTCGACGACCTGGTCAAGGCGATGGGCATGAGCGGCATCTCCAAAAGCCAGGTCAGCCGGCTGTGCGAAGAGATCGACGGCAAGGTCAAAGCGTTCCTTGAAAGACCCATCGAGGGCGACTGGCCATATCTGTGGATCGACGCCACCTACCTGAAGGTGCGCCGCGGCGGCCGCATCGTCTCGGTCGCCGTCATCATCGCTGTCGGCGCCAACGCGGCCGGCCGGCGCGAGGTGCTGGGCATGGAGGTCGGCACGTCTGAGGCCGAGCCGATCTGGACGGAGTTTTTGCGCAAGCTGACCCGCCGCGGCCTGCGCGGCGTCAAGCTCGTCGTCTCCGATGCCCATGAAGGCATCAAGGCGGCCGTCACCAAGGTGCTGTGCGC
>NZ_JBVVQY010000114.1:0-689 GCF_055811615.1 Mesorhizobium sp. WSM4807 | reverse complement strand
CATGCGACGCGCTTTAGGTTGCTGTTTTATGCATGTCGTTATCGCAAAACCGCTGCACACTTTTGCGCGACATGCATCAGCATTTCCGGAACGGAAAAAATCAGTCAACGCCTACGGCTGGGCAGCGCCGGCAGCTCGCACATGAGCGCGGACGACGGCGGCATCTCTGCTTCCATTCGGGTTTGGGCAGATCGCTAAGTAAGGCGATCATTCGCGCCCTCTGATGCGCAAGGCTGGCACGTAGTGCCCGCGCCAGCCCGATCTCGCTCAATGTGCTGGCAAGGTCGTACGCCGGGCGGGGCAATTTCATCGCCCATGTAGCACGTTTTGTTGGTTATCTTCTAACTGGGTTTGTCAACCAGATAACCACCGATTGAAAAGCCCGCGCCTCCGGGAGAGATCGCGGGCAAAGGTCTGTTGGCATCATAGGAACTGACCCAGCTTTAGTGTGGGTAACTTTCACGACCACGCATCGGCCAAATGGCTGAAAGCCCGCGCACCCTACAGAGGGGAAGGACGCGGGCTGATCGGGAGAGGACACCGATCTCGCAGCTTGGTTTACAGGAGAAGATGCTGCAGAAGCCGAACGCCCTCCCCGAGCCGGTGTTCCATACGGAAGTCAAAAAGCCCGCCGCACCTTTCGGCACGGCGGGCGATCAGTCGTTCACCAGGCACAGGGTGGGCGGGGG
>NZ_JBVVQY010000113.1:0-707 GCF_055811615.1 Mesorhizobium sp. WSM4807 | reverse complement strand
ATGGCATTCTCCATCGCCGCGGGGATGAGAATGTCGCAGGGCTCTTCCAGGCCCGCCATATCACTGGCGAAAGAGTTGGCGCCGGCAAAGCCCAAAATGCTTCCGGTGCACAGCTGATGCTGCTTCAGCGCCTCGACGGGAAGGCCTTGAGGGTTTGACACATATCCATCGCGTTCGGTAACAACCGTGACTTGCGCGCCATCTTCCTCGGAGAGGAATTTGGCAGCGTGGTAACCCACATTGCCGAATCCCTGAACGACAATGGACGCTCCTTTGAGGTCCCTCAGTCCCACAATGCCAGGCGTACGCGGATCGCGAAGATAACTTTGAACAGCAAACTGCACGCCGCGGCCTGTCGCCTCCGTGCGCCCGGCGATTCCGCCCTTGGAGAGCGGTTTTCCCGTCACGCAAGCGCGCGAGTTGATCACGTCGGTGGGATTGGCTCGACGGAACTCATCGACCATCCAGGCCATTTCCCGCTCGCCCGTGCCCACGTCCGGGGCCGGAACGTTGAGGCCGGGCCCGATCAGACCACGCTTGTTCAGTTCCTGAGTGAACCGGCGGGTGATCCGCTCGAGTTCTTGGGCTGTCCATTCGCGTGGATCAATCTTGAGCGCGCCTTTCGACCCTCCGAAAGGCATATCGACCAGCGAACATTTGAGCGTCATCAGGGCCGCGAGCGCCTCCACCTCCTCGGCATCGGCGTC
>NZ_JBVVQY010000112.1:0-749 GCF_055811615.1 Mesorhizobium sp. WSM4807 | reverse complement strand
GCAATGGCCGGACTGGCGCTGCCGGTGGAGCCGCGCAAGCGCAATGTCTTCATCTTCGAGGCGCGCGAGAAATATGACGACATGCCGCTGCTGGTCGATCCCTCAGGCATCTATGTCAGGCCGGAAGGCTCGGTCTACATCACCGGCGGCGGCGAGCCGGAAGAGGGCGACGGCCCCGCCGATCCCAGCGATTTCGAACCCGACTGGCCGCTGTTCGAAGAGGTAATCTGGCCGGTGCTGGCGACCCGCATTCCGGCCTTCGAGGCGATCAAGCCGACGCGCGCCTGGGCCGGTCATTACGACTACAACACGCTCGACCAGAACGCGGTGATCGGCCCGCATCCGCAAGTGGAAAATTTTCTCTTCGCCAACGGTTTTTCCGGCCACGGCCTGCAGCAGGCGCCGGCGGTCGGCAAGGCGCTGGCCGAGCTGATCGTGCATAGCGGCTACCGCACGGTGGACTGCTCGGCGTTTGGGTATGAGCGCGTTGCCGAGGGGCGGGCTTTCAGGGAATTGAACGTGATCTAACGATGGCGGGACAGCACCCCATAGGCGCGAACTTAGGGGTAGACTGGTGGAATCGAGATGTGATTCCTAGGCCAGATGCAAAGGAATGATTCCATTGAAAGCGACTGGCAGGCTCTGATCTCGAGACTGTCGCAATGTGTTGATAGTTGTGTGCGTCAAGTTCTGCAAAAATGGCGTGGCATTCAGCGGTGACGTTGGCGTGTCCGCCGCGCAGCCCCCGT
>NZ_JBVVQY010000111.1:0-763 GCF_055811615.1 Mesorhizobium sp. WSM4807 | reverse complement strand
TCATCGCGCTCTTCAGCCGGTTTCGCATCAGGGCGCTTGTCCTGTTTGCAGCTGCGTTTGCCGTGATTCTGGTTTGGTGGAGCACCATCAGGCCTTTCGATCACGCAGACTGGGCGCCCGACGTCGCCCGTCAGGTGACCGGCACCCGCGACGGGAACCTGTTGACGCTGACTGATGTGCGCGCCTTCGAATGGCGTAGCGCTACTGATTTCACCGAACGCTGGACAACGCGGACCTACGACCTCTCCACCGTTCAGACGGTCGACCTCTTCATGTCTTATTGGTCCGGGACCAAAATCGCCCATGTCATCATAAGCTTCGGCTTTGCAGGAGGTGACTATCTTGCCTGGTCGATTGAGGTGCGACGCCATGGAGCCGGCAAGTTTTCTCCCATGGCAGACCTGTTCAAGAGCAATCCCCTGGTAATTATTGCGGCTGACGAGCGAGACGTCGTCGGCGTCAGGTCAAACGTTCGCGGAGAGGATGTCCAAATCTATCGGCTAAAAGTGTCACCGGAAGCGGCCCGGGCGCTCTTGCTGGAATACGTCTTGGACGCAAATGCACTTTCCACGACTCCAGAATTCTATAATTCCATCACGACGAACTGCACGACCACGATCGTCAAGATGATGCGAGCCGTCGGTGACGTGGTCCCCCTTGACTGGCGCCTCATCGTTAACGGCTATCTTCCCGAATACGCGTATGCACGGGGTGCACTCGACACCCGCTTGCCATTGTCAGACTTAAGAGCGTTAGCCCACAT
>NZ_JBVVQY010000110.1:0-789 GCF_055811615.1 Mesorhizobium sp. WSM4807 | reverse complement strand
GGCGTGGCCTGTCACCTTTACCGGCCCTTGACGCAAGAAGACAGGGTTGCAGCTCATGCCTGACACCTCCGACATCCTGCGCTTAGAGCAGTTGAAGGTTCATTTTCCGATCCATGGCGGACTGTTTGACCGTGTGCTGGGTCGACCTGCCCGCGCAGTGCGCGCGGTAGACGGGATCGACCTCACCGTCGGGCGCGGCGAGATCGTCGCCCTGGTCGGGGAATCGGGAAGCGGCAAGACGACGGTGGGCCGCGTCATTACAAAGCTTGCTCAGCCAACAGGCGGCAGGCTGCTGTTCGAAGACCGCGACATGACTTCGGTGCGAGGCTTCTCAGCTTTGCGTCCTTACCGGCATCGCGTGCAGATGATCTTCCAGGACGCCTACCAAGCGCTCAATCCGCGACACACGGTGTTCGATATCGTGGCGGAGCCCTTGCGGTCACTGCGGCTGGTCGAGAACGGCACCCAACTCGCCGAGCGGGTCAGCGAGGCTCTTGCGTCCGCCGGGCTCAATCCTCCCGGTGATTTCTTCGCCCGCTTCCCACACGAACTATCTGGCGGGCAGCTCCAGCGGGTCGTGATTGCTGGAGCGCTTGCCGTTAGGCCAGAGCTCATCGTTGCCGATGAACCTGTGTCGATGCTCGATGTTTCGATACGCGCACAGATTCTTCAGGTCTTGGTCGACCTGCGCGACAGGCACAACATGGCGCTTCTGTTCATCACCCATGACCTGCCGCTTGCCTGGTTGATCGCCGACCGAATTGCGGTCTTGTATCTTGGGCGGCTGGT
>NZ_JBVVQY010000109.1:0-790 GCF_055811615.1 Mesorhizobium sp. WSM4807 | reverse complement strand
GACTTATCGGCATGAGCCATAAATGCAGCGCGGAAGACTTGATATGCGTCTGGCCTTTCTGGCCGTCGCACGGGAAGGCAGCTTTACGCGGGCCGCCGCGCAGCTCGGAATTTCGCAGTCCACACTGAGCCACACGATCCGCGATCTCGAAGAGCGCCTGGGCCTTCGACTGCTGACCCGCACGACCCGCAGCGTTTCACCGACAGCGGCCGGCGAGCGCTTGCTTCGCAACATCGGCCTGCATTTCGAGGAGATCGAGGCCGAACTCGACGCATTGAGCGAGTTGCGGGAGAGGCCCGCCGGCACCATTCGGCTTACTGCCAGCGATCACGCATTCAAATCCGTGCTCTGGCCGAAGCTGGCGAAGCTGCTGCCGGACTATCCCGACATCATGGTCGAGGTCTTCATTGACAACGCACTGACGGACATCGCCGCAGAACGGTTCGACGCCGGCGTGCGGCTCGGAGAGCAGGTTGCAAAGGACATGATCGCCGTACGCGTCGGACCGGATCTCCGCTTCGCTGTCGTCGGTGCGAAGCCCTATTTCGCCGGGCGGCCGCCGCCAACGACGCCGCAGGAACTGACCGGTCATATTTGTATCAACCAGCGCTTTTCCACCAATGGCGGGCTGTGGGCCTGGGATTTCGAGCGAGACGGTCGCGAACCGAAGGTGCGGGTGGAGATCGTCCTGAATGGCACCGTCGGGATTCTCGAAGCCGCGCTGGATGGTTTCGGCCTCGCCTATGTGCCGGAGGACGTGGCGGAGCCTCATCTTGAGAGCGGTCGCCTT
>NZ_JBVVQY010000108.1:0-807 GCF_055811615.1 Mesorhizobium sp. WSM4807 | reverse complement strand
AAACGGCCTTCCTGTCGTCTGCCTTGATGCCAGGCATGCGAAGGCGGCATTGTCGGTTCAGCTAAACAAGACTGATGATAATGATGCTGCCTACGGCTTAGCGCAGATTATTCGGTGCGGCTGGTATAAGGAAGTTGCGGTCAAGAGCCTCGACAGCCGTGCGGACCTTGCTTTCCTCCTATGCCCAGCTGGTCAACATTCGCCGCGATCTCGGAACAAAGATACGTGGGCTTTTGAAGACATTCGGCAGGATTGTCGGGAAAGTCAGCGGAAGGAAATATGAGGAATCCGTTCGCGAGCTCTGCGCGGGAGAGCTTGGGCTGGAAGGTGCTGTTTCAGCGTTGCTGGCTGTCCGCGCACGCATTGAGCAAGAAATCAGAACGTTGGAAGAGCACATTCTCGGGTTCGCCAAACACAGCGATCCGTGCCGCCGGTGGATGACCGTGCCCGGCATTGGCGTCTTGACGGCCGTCAGCGTCGTCACGGCGGTGGATGATCCAGCGCGCTTTGTCCGCTCATCGGGTGTTGGTGCCTATTTCGACCTGACGCCGAGACGGTATCAATCGGGAGAAGTCGATCGTGACGGGTCGGTCTCAAAATGCGGTGACACGCTCACACGCACCTATCTCTTCGAGGCCGCGGGCACTCTGTTGGCACGGGTCGCCAGATGGTCTGCGCTGAAAGCGTGGGGCGCGCGCCTGGCGCGCCGGATAGGCAGCAAGAAAGCCCGAGTGGCCGTCGCCTGCAAACTGGCTGTGATCATGCATCGGATCTGGATCGACGGAAGCCAATTCCGCTGGTCGAAGG
>NZ_JBVVQY010000107.1:0-837 GCF_055811615.1 Mesorhizobium sp. WSM4807 | reverse complement strand
CAGGGCAACGAGTTCAGGTTAACGACGGCGTGTAATTTGTGGTCTGTCGCAGGTTAGCGTGATTCAAAGAGGCTTCCGCAGATTCGGAGGAAGCCATGAGCGAAGTTGCTACGCCGCGCCGCAAGAGCCTTTTGGAGCATTTTTCGGCGATCAAGGACAATCGCCAGTCCTGCAAGGTGATGTATCCGCTGAGCGAGGTGCTGCTTTTGGTTGTCTGCGGCACGATGGCGGCCTGCGACGACTATGACGACATCGTTCTGTGGGGGAACAGGCATCTCGACTTCCTGCGGCGTCTGCAGCCCTACCATTTCAGCATTCCCTGCGCGGATTGGCTGCGGGTGGTGATGAACCGGATCGGACCGGACCTGTTCGCTTCTTGCTTTCTTGCCTTCGTTGCCGAGCGTCTGCCCGAAGCAGTCGGCCAGATCGCCATCGATGGCAAGACCTCACGCCGCAGCCACGATCGCGGGCGTGGACAGGCGGCGCTGCACCTGGTCTCGGCCTATGCGACAACCCACAGCCTCGTGCTGGGGCAACGGGCGGTGGCCGACAAGTCCAACGAGATCACCGCCATTCCCTTGCTGCTGCAGGAACTGGCCGCGTCCGGAGCGCTGGCGGGTAGTCTCGTTTCCATCGACGCCATGGGCTGCCAGTCCGACATCGCGGAGACGATCGTCGATCTCGGCGGTGACTATCTCTTGGCCACCAAGGACAATCAGAAGACCGCCCATGCCGAGATCCAGCTCTATTTCGACGCCGCTCCCGTCGATGAGATCGATGCGCTCACCGAGGTCGAGAAGGGCCATGGCCGCATCGAGACGCGCCGTCATCTCGTCT
>NZ_JBVVQY010000106.1:0-848 GCF_055811615.1 Mesorhizobium sp. WSM4807 | reverse complement strand
ATCTCGCGGCCATAGATGCCCTTGAGATGCAGCATCTTGAAGATGACCTTGTTCCAGTCGATCTCGAAGCCGGTCGGCGCAATGCCCAAAATGGCGATCTTGCCGCCATTGTTCATGGCGTCGATCATGTCGCGGAAGGCGGGTGCCGCACCCGACATTTCGAGGCCGACGTCAAAACCTTCGGTCATGCCGAGCGCCGGCATGATATCGCGCAGCTTTTCCTTCGACGCGTCGACCACATGCTGAACGCGGAGCTTTTTCGCCAGCGCCAGCCGCACCGGGTTGATGTCGGTGATGACCACTTTTCGCGCGCCGACGCACTGCGCCACCAGAGCCCCCATGATGCCGATCGGCCCGGCGCCGGTGACCAGCACGTCCTCGCCGACGAGATCAAAGGACAGCGCGGTGTGAACCGCATTGCCGAGGGGATCGAAGATTGCGGCGATCTCGTCGGGCACGTCATCAGGGATCGGCACGACGTTGTGCTGCGGGATCGCCAGATATTCACCGAAGGCGCCCGGCCGGTTGACGCCGACGCCGAGCGTGTTGCGGCACAGATGCCCCCTGCCCGCACGGCAATTGCGGCAATGGCCGCAGACGATGTGGCCTTCGCCCGAAACACGCTGGCCGATCTTGTATTCGGTGACCGCCGCGCCGAAGTCGGCGACCGTGCCGACGAATTCGTGGCCGGTCACCATCGGCACCGGCACGGTCTTTTGCGCCCACTGGTCCCAATTGTAGATGTGGACGTCGGTACCGCAGATCGCGGTCTTCTTGATCTTGATCAGAACGTCGTTGGGGCCGATTTCCGGCACCGGCACTTCTTCCATCCAGATGCCCGGCTCGGC
>NZ_JBVVQY010000105.1:0-867 GCF_055811615.1 Mesorhizobium sp. WSM4807 | reverse complement strand
TTTTGGATCAGCAGTCTGTTGCGCGGCCCGTTCGAGTCGGGAAAGGTTCTCCTGTTCCTTGGCGCGCGGTTCCATGGGTTCACCTCCCGAGGTGGCCATCAACACCCAGCCAGTGCCTTCTCGTTCCTCAACGGCGGCATTCCGGCAAGCGACCCAATGTCAGTCGCTGACTGGCTCCTTGCCGGTCCCCGAAAGCTGGCCTTCATTCCGGCGGCCCCGTCCTTGGTGAAATAGGGTGGCAAGCAGAAAGATGCGACGTCGCCACCATATTCGGCAAATGCCTTTTAGCCCGATCCGAAATTAAGTTGAGAGTTTGGTTCAGCAGCTCCCGATAGCTCACCGGTAGAGATCTCGACTGTTCATCGAGCGGCCGTTGGTTCGAATTCGCTCTTCCGGCGGGATCATGCCGGCGGATAGCCGCCAATCCATTGGATTGCACGGTTGACTCGAGCCCATCACAACGACTGAGCGAACGGCGGCATTCGGGATCGAGCTGAGCGTCGACGAACGGCTGAGATCGGCGCACAACAGCCGTTCCGTGAGTGGAGTGTGTGAGTCGTCTTCGGGTCAGATCGCGTCATGCGACGCCCCAACTAAACATCCGCAAGGGATCGAACCCGGTCGTTTAGAGTGATTGGGTTTTGCCCAAGGACTAACGCAAATTGGCATCCGGAATGACCGTTTCGGGCCAAGTCGGACATCCATTCGGGCGAAGCCAATGACCGCTAAGTGTGTGGGTTCCGGTCATTCGTAAAGTCAAAGCCAAGGCCGGTGTGGGATCAGTTCAGTATTCCGCGGCGGCATCGCGATGGTGCGGACCGCGGGCTGGTGGCGGGCGGGGTCGCCATCAGACCACGAAGCCGCAGG
>NZ_JBVVQY010000104.1:0-885 GCF_055811615.1 Mesorhizobium sp. WSM4807 | reverse complement strand
GTCCGACAGGGTGATGGTCAGCGTCGTCGTCGACAGGTCGCCGTCGCCGTCCATGATGGTGTAGACGAAGGTGTCGGTGGCGCCGCCGGCCGGCACGACGTTGGCAAAGCCGTCATAGCTGTAGCTGCCGTTGGCGTTCAGCGTCAGCGTGCCGTAGGTGCCGGCGATGCCGGCGCCGCCCAGGCCGCCGCTCACCGGGCTGGCGGTGTTGCTGCCGGCGGCCACGCCGACAACGCCGCCACCGGCGGCCGCACCGTCGGCGCCGAACACGTCGTCGGTGGCGTCGCTCAGCACGTTGCCGGTGGCGATGGCGCCTTCGGCCACGCTGTTGGTGTTGGCGTTCGCCGTCGGCACGTCGTCGACGACGTCGATGGTGATGGTGCTGGTGACCGTGTTGCCGTTGGCGTCGGTCGCCTGGTAGGTGAAGCTCTCGACGTTGTCGACCGTGTTGGTGCCGTTGTTGGCATCGGCGCCGTCGACCGGTGCGGTCAGCGTGTAGCTGTAGGTGCCGTCGGCATTGAAGGTCAGCGTGCCGTGCGAGCCGGTTGTGCTGCTCAGCAGCGCATAGGTGTAGGGGCCGCTGCCGCCGGAGACGTTGTCGGCGACCGTGCCGGTCACCGTCTCGGCCGGGCTCGGCGGATTGCTGCCGATCGCCAGCGCCGCTTCGTTGACCGTGGCGTCGTCATTGGCGGCCGCCAGGCCGCTGTCCGACAGGGTGATGGTCAGCGTCGTCGTCGACAGGTCGCCGTCGCCGTCCATGATGGTGTAGACGAAGGTGTCGGTGGCGCCGCCGGCCGGCACGACGTTGGCAAAGCCGTCATAGCTGTAGCTGCCGTTGGCGTTCAGCGTCAGCGTGCCGTAGGTGCCGGCGATGCCGGCGCCGCC
>NZ_JBVVQY010000103.1:0-945 GCF_055811615.1 Mesorhizobium sp. WSM4807 | reverse complement strand
GCTCTGGAGAGAGAACAGCCCTTACTCTGAGGCGAGGGGCGGCCATGGCACGCTGGTGACGTTGCGATCACCGATTCCCGTGGAAGGGTAAGTGCCATGACCAAGCGAGACGTTAGACTGAGCAGAGGCGAGTTGAAAGCGTTGCTGTTGTCGGATGAGGACGGCTTCCGCAGAGTTTTGCAGACTGTCGTGCAGGAGGCTTTGGAAGCCGAGATGACGGAGGCGATCGGGGCCGAGAAAGGCGAGCGGACGACGGAGCGGGTTGGTTACCGGTCCGGCTATTACGAACGCAAGCTTGTGACGCGGGTTGGCGTGCTGGAGCTTCGCGTTCCGCAGGATCGGGCCGGCCGGTTCTCGACGGAGTTGTTTGAGCGTTATCAGCGCTCGGAGAAGGCATTGGTGTCGGCGCTGGTCGAGATGTACGTGCAAGGCGTGTCGACGCGCAAGGTGAAGGCGATCACCGAGGAGCTGTGCGGCCATTCCTTCTCGGCCTCGACGGTAAGCCAGGCGACGGCGCGGCTGGATGAAGCGCTGAAGGCGTTCTTTGAGCAGCGGCTTGCCGAACCTTACCCGTACCTCATTCTGGATGCGCGCTATGAGCGGGCGCGCGAGGCCGGCGTGATCGCCAGCCAGGCGGTCTTGGTGGCGATCGGGGTCGACTGGGAGGGCCGGCGCCAGGTGCTCGGTGTCGAACTGGCCAACCGGGAAAGCCATTCGAGCTGGCGCGCGTTCGTGGCAGGGCTCAAGCAGCGCGGGCTCGCCGGCGTGGAGTTCGTCGTCTCCGACGACCATCCGGGGCTCAGGGCAGCGATCCGGGAAGTCCTGCCCGAGGCAGTCTGGCAGCGCTGTTACGTGCACTTCCTCAGAAACGCGCTCGACTATGTGCCGCGCAAGGTCGATGACGACTGCCTGATGGAGCTCAGATGGTTCTATGACCGGCGCGAC
>NZ_JBVVQY010000102.1:0-1091 GCF_055811615.1 Mesorhizobium sp. WSM4807 | reverse complement strand
CCATGGAACCGCGCGCCAAGGAACAGGAGAACCTTTCCCGACTCGAACGGGCCGCGCAACAGACTGCTGATCCAAAAACTATGGAACAGAAGGCGAAAAAGCCAGAGGAAAAATTTCGCTTCAGCCTTCGCAAGGAAGACGTCTGGTGGACGATTGGTTTCGCTGCCGCTGCCTTGCTGTTTTTTGGCATCCAAGTCCTGATCAATTGGCGCTTAGAATGGCTTGACGCGCCTTTGCGCGTTCGCGTGCTGAACTACGTCAGGGGCGGCCTTCTCATTTTCGTTATGCTGACCGTTGCGAATGCTATCGAAGTCTTTCTCATTGGCCGAATTCCCAATCGTGTTTCGCGTTTCAATCTGCAACGTATTTTTCGATTGGTCGTCGTCGTCGCCATCGTCTTCGTGGCCATTTCAGTCTTATTTGTGAACTGGTACGCTGCGGTTGTTTCACTCGGCCTGATTTCACTGATTCTCGGCTTTGCGCTGCAAATGCCGATCTCCAGTTTCATCGCGTGGATTTATATTCTGGCCAGGGCGCCTTATCGCGTTGGCGACCGCATTCGCATCGGCGATGCCCATGGCGATGTCATTGATGTCAGCTATCTCGACACGACGTTATGGGAATTCGGCGGCGAACATCTTTGGACCGATCATCCGAGCGGACGCGTCATCAAGTTTCCGAACTCCACCGTGTTTGACACGCCGGTCTTTAACTATTCCTGGCCGCTGTTTCCCTATGTCTGGAACGAAATCAAGTTCCAGCTCGCTTATGAAAGCGATCTGGAATTCGTAGCGAAAACCATGAGAGAGGTCGTTGACGAGCAGATCGGCGACATCATGAGCCAGAAGGTGAAGGTCTATAAGCACATCCTGTCGCAAACGCCGGTGGACGAACTCGAAGTGAAGGAGCATCCAGTGGTTCATTTTCGCGTCAGTGAAAACACCTGGCTCGAGGCCATCGTTCGTTACCTCGTGCCGCCGAAGGAAGCGGGGCGCACCAAAACACGCTTGATCAAGGAAATGCTGGCGCGAATGAATGCAAAACCCGATCGCGTGCTGTTTCCGAAGAGCAATTTGAGGTGAACTTCCTCA
>NZ_JBVVQY010000101.1:0-1142 GCF_055811615.1 Mesorhizobium sp. WSM4807 | reverse complement strand
ATGGCAAAAGGTAAATTCGAGCGTACAAAGCCTCATGTGAACATTGGCACGATTGGCCACGTCGATCATGGCAAGACGTCGCTGACGGCGGCGATCACCAAGTATTTTGGCGAATACAAGCGCTACGACCAGATCGATGCGGCGCCCGAAGAGAAGGCGCGCGGCATCACCATCTCGACGGCGCATGTCGAATACGAGACGGCCGCCCGCCACTACGCCCATGTCGACTGCCCCGGCCACGCCGACTATGTGAAGAACATGATCACCGGTGCCGCGCAGATGGACGGCGCGATCCTGGTTGTGTCGGCCGCCGACGGCCCGATGCCGCAGACCCGCGAGCACATCCTGCTGGCCCGTCAGGTCGGCGTGCCGTCGATCGTGGTGTTTTTGAACAAGGTCGACCAGGTCGACGACGCCGAGCTGCTCGAACTGGTCGAGCTCGAGGTGCGTGAGCTCTTGACCAAGAACGAGTTCCCCGGCGACGACATTCCGATCGTCAAGGGTTCGGCACTTGCGGCTTTGGAAGATTCCGACAAGAAGATCGGCGAGGATTCGATCCGCGAATTGATGGCGGCGGTCGACGACTACATCCCGACGCCGGTTCGTCCGCTGGACAAGCCGTTCCTGATGCCGATCGAGGACGTGTTCTCGATCTCGGGCCGCGGCACGGTGGTGACCGGCCGCGTCGAGCGCGGCGTGGTCAAGGTCGGCGAGGAGCTTGAGATCGTCGGCATCCGTCCGACCACCAAGACGACCTGCACGGGTGTCGAGATGTTCCGCAAGCTGCTCGACCAGGGCCAGGCCGGCGACAACATCGGCGCGCTGCTGCGCGGTGTCGACCGCGAAGGTGTCGAGCGTGGCCAGGTTCTGGCCAAGCCCGGTACGGTCAAGCCGCACAAGAAATTCGTCGCCGAAGCCTACATCCTGACCAAGGACGAGGGTGGCCGTCACACGCCGTTCTTCACCAACTACCGGCCGCAGTTCTATTTCCGCACGACCGATGTGACCGGCATCGTGTCGCTGCCGGAAGGCACCGAGATGGTGATGCCGGGCGACAACATCACCGTCGATGTCGAGCTGATCGTGCCGATCGCCATGGAAGAGAAGCTGCGCTTCGCCATCCGTGAAGGCGGCCGCACCGT
>NZ_JBVVQY010000100.1:0-1164 GCF_055811615.1 Mesorhizobium sp. WSM4807 | reverse complement strand
CCGCCGAAGAGGGCCCGTCTCTCGGACGGTACGGGACGCGGCGCCGCTCGAACGTCGCAGTGCGTCCGCCAACTGCGCTGGGCGATGGCCTGGATCTGAATCGTCTGGCCGGAGAAAGGCTGCAAGGGCTCTGGCACCGTGCTGATCACGGGCATGGGGTCCGCCTTGAAGAAGCGGGCCACTGCCGCGATTACCTCCCAGTCGTCGCGTTCGGCGGTGTAATGCGCCTTGATCCGCACCAGGTCGTCGAGGGTGCAGGATTCGGTGGCGAGCGCATCCGCCAGGTTCGCCATCGCGCCTTCCATCTGTCTGTCGAGGTCGCCCGGGTTGCGAATCCGTCCCGCCGTGTCGAAATCACCCGCGCCGCCGACGAAGCTCAAAACGCCTGCACTGGCGGACAAGTGGTGGGTGCGCGCGATCGGCAGATGCCACATAGTACGCTCCGTCATGTCCTTACCCGATTCGTTTCCCGCGAGCCTAGTCCATTGATCTTGAACACCACGCCGTCCAACATCTTCGGCTGAGATCGCACCGCTGCAGGAGCGGTGAGACAACCGGCAAATCGCCAACGCAGTCAACCGAATGCCGTGCGATTTGAATAGGTCGCCCGCGTTATTCGTGTCGGCGTTTCCTTATGCGGTGGCTGCAGTTGAGTGTGCGCCGCCGGGAGTAGCCGAAGGCTGAGGGCGCTTCGGTCCGCCTGAAAGGAGATTCCGTATGCACTTCGTCGCCGCCACGATGAAGCACCAGACCAACATGTTCTTGACTATCCCCACGCCCCTCTCCTTCGCGGGTCGGCGAGGAGGGCGGGGTGCCGATGGCAGTCGACAAGGCGATCGAAAAGTAACCTGAGACCCATTCTCCTCCGTTTCGAGGGAGAGTCATGGGTTCTCATTCGTGGTCCCAAGCGCTCCGTTTTTCCATCGCTGATTTCAGTGGGAGCTCGGCCGTGCAGCACGTTGCGGCGACACCGCATGGCGGCCGAGAAGTCTGCGCCCCTTAGCTGCGCCGGCCCTGCACGAAGCCCAACCGATCTGTCACTTAATCGTAACCTGGCCGCTATCGAGGCGGATTGATCAGACTGGGCTGAGCACGTCTGAGAAGCGCAGGGTCGGCGTTCACTTCGCCAGCCAGCAGGCGGACATGTGCTGCGGTCCCACTTCG
>NZ_JBVVQY010000099.1:0-1212 GCF_055811615.1 Mesorhizobium sp. WSM4807 | reverse complement strand
AATGAAACCGTCGCCCGCCGAGCAACCCGCTATGATCGAAGGCGCAATAGAAGAATTGGAGGCCCGGTACTCCAGCATCAATCCCACGAGCCGTGTGCAACCTTCGTCCGCGAGCCTATTCCTCCCTGGCGGCAATTCTAGAGCCGTACTCTACTACGATCCATTCCCCCTGTTCATCGAAAGCGCGGCAGGCGGTCGCCTCACCGACGTCGACGGGCACAACTATATCGACTTCACCAACGACATGACGGCCGGGTTCTACGGTCATTCCAATCCGGTGATACTGGCTGCCATCCGGAGTGCGCTCGACGACGGCATCAGCTTTGGCGGCCCTCATGCCCACGAAGTAGCGCTTGCCGAAGCCATATGCCGGCGGTTCACGTCGATCGAACGCGTCCGCTTCTGTAATTCTGGGACGGAAGCCAATTTGGTGGCTATGGGCTTGGCGCGTGCAGTAACTGGCCGGCCGCTGGTCCTTGCCTTTCACGGTGGATATCACGGAAGCCTTGCGACCTATGTAAATGTTGAAGCGCCGCTGAATGTTGACAAACCGCAGATGCGCTTTGCTCGCTACAATGACGAGGAAGATGTCCGGCGAGTGTTGGACAAGTGCGGTGAAGAGACGGCAGCTATCATCGTCGAACCCATGATGGCGAGCGGCGGTGGCATTTTAGGCAACCGTGCCTTTCTCGCCGCACTTCGGGCTATGGCGGATAAGTGTGGGGCGCTTCTGATCTTCGATGAGGTTGTAACAGCTCGCTTCTCCCCGGGCGGTCTCCAGGACTTGTTCCAAGTCCATCCTGATCTCACAACGCTCGGCAAGTCGTTGGGCGGCGGCCTCACTTTCGGTGCTTTCGGCGGACGGGCGGAGCTGATCGATCGGCTGGACCCATCCCGTCCGGGCGCGATCCTCCACAGCGGCACGTTCAATAATAACGTGCTGACCATGACGGCTGGCCATATCGGTCTCACCGAAGTGGCAACTGTCGAAGCGCTTAAGGCGGTCAACGCTCGCGGCGACAAGCTGCGCCACAGCCTCTCGGAAGTTGCAAAAGAGCGCAGAACGGCGCTTACGATCGGTGGCTATGGGTCGATTCTATCACTGCATTTCCAGCCTCTAGCACCCCGCAATCCCACCGAGATCACGACCACCCCGACGCAACGGAAGCTCTTTCATCTCGATATGCTGCTGCGCGGCTTCTACACCCCGCG
>NZ_JBVVQY010000098.1:0-1220 GCF_055811615.1 Mesorhizobium sp. WSM4807 | reverse complement strand
TGTTTGGACTGGGGACATCGCGAACAGGTGTGCGAGGACATCGCGAACAGTTTTGCGCATTGTGCGCGAGGGGGTTCGGGATGCCGTTCAAGGACAGAAGCGCGATGAAGCAGAAGTTGGAGTTCGTGAGGCTGGCGTTGGTGGAGGGGTCGAATGTGAGCGCGTTGTGTCGGCGCTTCGGCATCGGACGGACGTGCGGCCACAAGCTGCTTTCGCGCTACCGGAGCGAGGGCGAGGCAGGACTGGCCGAGCAGTCGCGGCGGCCGAGATCGAGCCCGGCGCAGTGCGCGCCGGAGGTGGAAACGGCTGCGCTTTCGGTGCGTGCAGCGCATCCGGCTTGGGGTGGACGCAAGATCGCCCGCGTCATCGCCCGCGATGGCATCGGCACGCCCGCGGCCTCGACGGTGACCGGCATCCTGCGCCGCAACGGCATCGCGCTGGGCGCACTGGGCGGCGGGGCCCAGCCCTTCATCCGCTTCGAGCACGAAGCTCCCAACGATCTGTGGCAGATGGATTTCAAGGGCCACGTCGCCTTGCATGGCGGTCGGCTGCATCCGCTCACCGTGCTCGACGACCATTCGCGCTTCTCGATCGCGCTGTCGGCCTGCGCCGATCAGACCACCGCAACCGTGAAGGCCCGGCTGATCGCCGCCTTCCGCCGCTACGGCCTGCCGTGGCGTATCGCCACCGACAACGGCCCGCCCTGGGGCGACGGCGGCCGCAACAACTTCACGCTGCTCACCGTCTGGCTGATCGAGGCTGGCGTCGCCGTCAGCCACTCCAGGCCTTGCCACCCGCAGACGCTCGGCAAGGACGAGCGCTTCCATCGCTCGCTCAAAGCCGAAGCGCTGCAGGGACCGCCCTTTGCCGATCTCCCCAAGGCCCAGGACGCCTTCGATCGCTGGCGTCACGTCTACAACACCGTGCGTCCGCACGACGCGCTTGGCGGCGCTGTGCCGCTCGACCGCTACCGCGTCTCGCAGCGCCAGTATCGCGAAATCGTCGAGCCGTTCGACTATGCCAAGGACGATCTCGTCCGCCGCGTTCAGCAGCATGGCTTCGTGTCCATCCTCGGCCACACCATGCGCCTGTGCAGGGCCTTCGCCGGCAAATCCGTCGCCTTTCGCCCAACCGCTGCCGACGGCGTCTTCGACGCCTGGTTCAGACACCAGAAAATAGAAACCATCGACCTCAATGCCCTGGCTCGATAGGATGGCAAA
>NZ_JBVVQY010000097.1:0-1387 GCF_055811615.1 Mesorhizobium sp. WSM4807 | reverse complement strand
CGCCTCACCACAATGGATCAGGATGCGATCCTTGCCGAGGCGATGCGCCAGCGCGACCTTTTGGCCGACAGCCTGTCTACCTGAGCTATCAACGTGAGTTGAAGCGAGGTGCTTCAGGCGCTGGCGGTTTCGATGGGCGCCGAGCTTGCCGCTTGGACGAGTAACTGAGCACTCGCGCCCGCTTGGTCGATGGCACGCGCTGCGCGAGCGCCGTTGCGTCAGTCGAGGCGGCGAGGGAAGCCAAGGCAAGGTCGATGTCTTCGATGCAGAGTTCGGATAAACGCAGCTTGGCGGAGGCGAGCCGATTCCTGACGCGCGCGTCTGCGCGCATGACGATCTTGCGGTCGAGCATCAGGCATCTATTTGGCCAGCTCTCGCCAGGCGGCGCCCATACCGCCCAGGCCGAGGGTCGGCATCTGATCGAGCATTGGATTTGTCAGCATTCATTCTTCCTTTCCGGCCCGCCTGGTTGGGCATTGAGCATGCCCTCCGCCATCTTCGGTGGCGAAGGCTTCATCGCGGAAGACTGGATCGCATCTTTCCTGTCGCCCGATGCAGCCGAACGGCAAGAGGCGACACTGACCCGTCGTCTCGACCAGATCGACCGGCGGCCCAAGTGGTCGAGCGCGACCTCGACAGTCAAGACGCTCGCCATCCGTCCGTTTTGGCTGGTCTTTGACCCCTGCCCGCAAACCATGCGCGCCGAAGCCCGCGCCAAGCGACTCGAGCGCCGTTCTGGGAAAACGCCGGTCAACCGACACCTACCGTCGGATTTGTCGAGTCCGGGACACGGTGGTGTTCGGCCTGGGTGCCTGCTGTACCCTCGTTTAAGCCACTGAACGAGATGAATAAATTTGTTCTGAGCTCTCTTTCTGCACAATTGGCACGACTTTTGAATCTCCCTTTTCGGGAGGGTCGGCAGGGCTGCCGACCCATATGCATGTCGTTTGGTGACATCGTGATCGATGGAACGAAGATGAGACAGCAACATGTCAGGCCGCGTCAGGTAGGTCGTGCGCAAAAAGGGGGCGTCCACTTCGCCGACGGCAATCTGGACCAGGTGATAGGTGACGTGGGACGTTGCGCACCGCTTCAACTACACCGGCCGTGTCGCCGGCCCAGCGGGCTTGGTCCAGCAGCTGAGCCGCGTCTCCATTGCCCCTCCCCGAGCACCGCTGCCCTTTTGGGGTATTCTAGCCACCTGAAATTGCCAACCGGCCAGCAGCCTGGACGGCCGGATTTCGACGGCTGTCCGGTTCACGCGCGACCCCGCTTGCACTCCCTCGAATATGAGAGATTAGGAGGAATACAATGAAACCGTCGCCCGCCGAGCAACCCGCTATGATCGAAGGCGCAATAGAAGAATTGGAGGCCCGGTACTCCAGCA
>NZ_JBVVQY010000096.1:0-1433 GCF_055811615.1 Mesorhizobium sp. WSM4807 | reverse complement strand
GGCTGTGTGCTCTGAGTGGACATCTTACGGCCTGATCCCGATCTGATTGAGGAGGGCTGCCTCGTTAGCGAGGCAGCCCCTGTGCACGAAGCTCACGTCAGGGCGCAGGATTTCAGTGCGTCGCGGACGGAGAGCGCCTCCAATTCAAGGAGGGCCTCCTTCAGACGGACGGCATTCGATTCGCCGATAACCGGGCTAGCGAGAGTAAGAAACTTGGCTTCCACCTCCGCCGGCCCAAAAGCGGGTCCCCCGAGGGCACCAGTTGGAGTCTCCGCCTCGGCGGAAACGGTCTCGCCATTCTCCAGGGTAACACTGACGCGGGCTGGCAAGAGCTTTTGCGCATAGAATTTCTCGTCTGCGCCGGCGAGAGTTGAAATACTGATCCGTGACGCTGTTTCTTGGAGGCTTTCGTCGGTCAGGTCGTCTTCGCGGAGTCCTGTTGCCGAGGACTTGTCGTGCAGTTCGAGAGCGAGCGCATATGGAATGTGGAACGCGGCCTCGACGGTCGATGTTGGCCAAGGGCCGTTGAAATCGCGAGCGAACTCGCTCACCGTTTCGACATGAATGCTCCTTATGTCGGCGCGGTCGAAACGATGACGGGTCAACAACGCGCGCAGGCAGTCAACCGCCGTGTGGATCCAGCGGCAGACGCCAAACGGTTTGAAGCCGGTCTCTAGGATGAAGTAGCGCTTGCCCCACCGGTCGAGCATGTCCCTGGATTCGAAGCAGTTGGACCCGGCCATGGCCCAGAACCCGTCGTCGCCGTCAAAGATCGAGCGATTGCCATGGAAACCGGCGCGCACAAGATCCACCGCCGTAATGGCGCCCTTGTTCGCCCATCCGTAGTTGTTCTTCAAAAGGCTCATTGGCCGCGAGTGGAACTTGCGTAAGAAGGGCAGCGGGGCGTGCATCGGAATCAGCCCGTAGGCATCCGCGATCTGCGTGGGAGTGAATTGGTGCAACAGGCATGCCGCGGTGCAGGCGCCGAAGATCTGCCAAGTGGCGTAGCCCTTGACCTGGCGGTCGCGGTCCTCGCTGGGACGCACGGCAGTGCCAAGGCGCAACGACATTTCGTATCCACCGACAATCGCTGTAATCAGCTCCTTGCCGGAGTTGCCGACGTCTTCGGCGACAGCGATGGCGGCCGGGATGATCGATGCGCCAGGATGGCCGAAGAGGATGTAGGAATCGTCGAGGCTGAGCATGCTGGCGCTATGGGCGTTGGCATGGGCGGCATTGGCGGGATGGAAACGCAGTGACGTGCCGAACACGGTGCTGGCACCGCCGGAGTCGATGCGCCTGAGGTAGGGCGTCATCTGCCCGGCCCCACGTGTCGTGCTTCCCGCGATCATGCAGCCGACATGGTCTAGGACGAGAAGTTTCACCTTGTCGCGCACGCGTGCCGACAGCTCGTCATATGTGAGGCTGGCGAC
>NZ_JBVVQY010000095.1:0-1459 GCF_055811615.1 Mesorhizobium sp. WSM4807 | reverse complement strand
GACAGGCTGTCGGCCAAAAGGTCGCGCTGGCGCATCGCCTCGGCAAGGATCGCATCCTGATCCATTGTGGTGAGGCGGCCTTTTTCCATCACAATCCGACCGTCGATGATGACGGTATCCACTGGGATCATGGACGAGGAGAGCGACAACAGGACTCCCGTATCATCACGCCAGGACAGGTGGGTGATGTCGCGCACCTCCCTTATCACCACGTCCGCGCGCTTGCCGACCGTTAGACTGCCGAGCCTGTCGCCGAGGCCCAGATTGTTGGCCGCATCGATCGTTTGCATATAGAATGGATCTGCGTCATTCAGTCGTTCCCCGAACGACGCGGAAAGGTAAAGGCTGAGAAGCCCAGCGATTCCGATCGGATGGATCATAATCGTGTCGACGCCTAGCGAGACACTTACCCCGTTTTTGTAAAGATAAGGAAACCAGCATTTGTTCGGCGGCGTTGCTCGATACCCCAGTGCATTGTTGGGGCACCAGGAGAGGCCTGGCTTCATCGATAGAATGAGTTCGATGTCCTCTTCATCAAGAACGTTCATGTGCGAGAGCGTCGAATTCGGTCCCAACGCACCTAGCCTGTGCAGGCGCACGGCACCAGAATCACCCCGCTTTCTCTTCTCTTCCCGAATGAATTCGGGGAGGAAAGATTGATGCTGCCAAAATGTGACATTTGACTCTCGGGCCAGCTCCACTGCTTCCCGCGTGAGATCATCTGTCGCTGTGCCCTCGCCGTAGAGACCGACATATCCGCGCACCAGTGCGTTCTCATCCTTGTTTCGGGCAATCTCGTGCTTGCACTGATCAATCACGCGTTTGGCATCGGCCGGAGCGCGCTTGATCAGCGCGTCAGGCGTCATGTGTGGCCAGATTTCCTGGTATGTTGACAAATCGTCCCAGGCGAAAGGCGCCGAAACCAATGCGCGCATTCCACATTTGGTCATCGTTTCGGCAAAGGTATCCGTCTCGAACACCGTTCCAGCTTCGAAGAAAAGCGTGAACCCCCGCTGCAACATCGAACAGGCCGCCGCTGCAGAATACGCCGCCGTCACTGTCGGGTTGGTCGCAGCCTTGAGCGTGGAGTAGGTCAGCTTCGTCGCTGCGCTGTGCTGTGGAGGAAGTAGTTTCGCTTCGCTGTGCTGTGGTGAGAATGTAGTGCCGTGATAGGCCATACCCGTCATATGCAAATGCGTTTCAATGAAACCGGGATGCACCAGGGCTCCCCCCGCGTCGATCTTGCGGGAGGCATCGCAGGCGAACAGTATCTCGGACTCACGCCCCACGCCAACAAGGACGCCATCCTTGATGGCAATCGCCCCCGGGCGATAGTGTGGCTGACTTCTGTCGCCCGTGAAGATGTCCCCGTTGACGATCAGCGTATCGACGGTTTTCTTGTGCATGCCATAACTCCTAGGCGGCCATCGCTCTCATCGGTGCCGCACATTCGGTTCAG
>NZ_JBVVQY010000093.1:0-1664 GCF_055811615.1 Mesorhizobium sp. WSM4807 | reverse complement strand
ACGCCGGTTATCGCCGTTGTCTCCACGATCATCGTCGCCATGACGTTCCTATTGATGGGTACGATACGCCTCGCCCAATCAATGCCATATGCGTGATCACTAGGGATGCTCTTAGCGCGATCCGAATAACAACAGACGCCGCGCTTAATGATCTGAAAATCCACAGGTCCATATGGATCCGACTGAAGCTATTAATACGTGAGTCGGACGTTACATGCCTGTAGCGCGGCATTTTTCCTCAAGAACAAAAGGTAGGTCTTCGACCGGCGCACGGGTATCACGACGCGAACAGCGAAGCGCCCGGACTACTTTGGACAGGATCGAATTATCCTGTGGCAGGAGCATGGCGTGATCGACAATCCCACGTTGTATCAACGATATGAAGTTCCCTGGAGAAACGAAATGAAGACCAAACTGATCGGTCTGTATGGATTCACGGCTCTCTCGCTGGTCGCGTCTGCGGCTTCGGCGATGGCGCACCGTCAGGTCGTTTTGGGATCCGCCGGCGGGAGCTATGATAAGATCATCCGCGAGTATTGGCTGACCCCCTTTGAGAAAGCCACTGGCATCAAGGTCGTTCTCGTTCCGACCGCAGAGACGTCGGTGCGGCGTGCCCAGGTGCAGGCCATGATTGCCTCCGGTAGCGTCACGTGGGACCTCTTCATTGAAGGGGAAATGGACGCTGAGGCGCCATCCCATGCCGATCGTACCGCGGACCTCGATGATTATTGTCGGCAGTTCGAAGACCGCGCGGACCTGACGCCCGGCACCTGCAAGGCGTCGGGAATCCTTTTTGGCCGCGGCGCGACACTGATTGCCTACAATAAAATGCAATTCCCCAATGGTGGCCCGGCCGACTGGAAGGGATTCTGGGACACTAAGACCTTCCCAGGAGTCCGTGCGATGCCCGCGCAAACGGACGCGTGGCGGCAGTTGACCGCCGCCCTTCTGGCCGATGGCGTGTCAAGGGACAAGCTCTATCCCATGGATGTAGACCGCGCTTTTGAGAAGCTCGACGAGTTGCGTCCCAATGTCGGCCTGTGGTGGACGTCGGGTGACCAGTCGGAGCAGGGTTTTCGCAATGGTGAATATGATGTGGGCTTCGTCTGGTTAACCCGCGCCACAGCACTCAAGAATGAAGGACAACCGATTGCTTGGTCTTACCGCGGTGCGATTTTGGTAGGCGATCGCTACGCGGTGGTGAAGGGTGCGCCTCATGAGGCGGAGGCGCTTGCATTGCTCAAGTTCTTTCTGGATTCGCCGAAGATCCAGGGAAAGATCTGCGAGGCGTTGTACTGCGTGCCTCCGAGCACGGATGCGCTCAAGTACATGAGTGCGGAGGTGCGTGTCAATTTACCGTCCGCCGAGCAGATCAACTCCGAAATGGTGGTGCCTGGCGCCGAGTGGATCAACGCCAATAAGGCAATGTTGATCGACCGCTGGAACGCCTGGATCCAGAAGTAGGCGATTACCCAAACAATCCCGCCGGATCAGTCCGCCTTTCAGGGCGTCTGGACCTGCATTTCCCTTTGCGTCCTTCCCTGAGGTTCGAAAAACATGTCGCTGACCCAAGACGTCGCCAACACCGTCGCCAGCCTCACATATGACGAGCTGTCGGCACGCGTGCGCGACAAGGTGAAACTTCTCGTCCTAGACCATGTCGG
>NZ_JBVVQY010000092.1:0-1766 GCF_055811615.1 Mesorhizobium sp. WSM4807 | reverse complement strand
GGGGGAGAGAAGCTATGGGGCGGCGGCGAGGGTTGTGGCACCATCGTTGCTGTGAACTCAACGAATGGAGCGCCCCGATGCACCAGAATGATCTGAGCAAGTCCCTCGTCGCCTTCGATCAGGATAGCACGCTGGTCGCGGTCGTTGAACTGAGCGCCAGGAGCTGGCTGGTGGCCGGGCTGGTTCCCGGGCTTGGCCGCGAGCCGCTGAAGAAGCAGGGTGCCGATCCTGTGGCGCTGCTGAGGCTGCTGTGTCGCTGGCGCGACGAGGCGGTGAAGGCCGGCAAGACGATCGCGCGCATTGCGGTGGCGTTCGAGGCTGGCCGCGACGGCTTCTGGCTGGCTCGGCTGCTGTTGGCGCAAGGGATCGAGACCCATGTGATCCACGCGGCCAGCATCCCGGTGTCGCGCGAGCACCGGCGGGCGAAGTCGGACCGGCTGGACACGCAGTTGCTGATGCGTGCGTTTGTGGCTGGCTGCGCGGCGAGGCCAGGCACTGCGGCATGGTGGCGATCCCGACGATCGAGGAGGAGGACGCGCGGCGCGCCAATCGCGAGCACGAGACGCTGGTTGGCGAGCGCACCAGCCTTGTCAGCCGGATGCAGGCGACGCTGGCGCGCTTTGGCGTCCGCGGCTTCAATGTGAAGCTGAAGAAGGCGGCGGAGCGGCTGGAACAGCTGCGTGGCGCCGAAGGGGTGCCGCTGCCACCCAACACGCTGGCCGAACTGCGCCGCGACATGGCGCGGCTGCGGCTGATCCGGGCGCAGCTCGAGGAGATCGAGAAGACGCGCCTGGAGCGCCTGGCGCGGGCGCCGCGGGAAGGCAGCCATCCCATGGTGCTGATGCTGGCCAGGGTGATGGGCATCGGCATCGAAACGGCCGACATGCTGGTGCATGAGATCCTGTCGCGCAATCTGCGCGACCGCCGCGCGGTGGCCCGTTATGCCGGGCTGACCGGGGCGCCGGACGAGAGCGGCTCCAAACGGCGCGAGAAAGGGCTGGCGCGGGCCGGCAATGCGCGGGTCAGGCGCGGCATGATCCAGCTCGCCTGGCGCTGGCTGATGTTCCAGAAGGGCAGCGCCCTGGCGCAGTGGTTCGCGCAGCGCACCGCCGGGCTCCAGCGCAACCTGCGCAAGACCATGATCGTGGCCCTGGCGCGCAAGCTGCTGATCGCGCTGTGGCGCTATATGAGCGCCGGCGAGGTGCCGGCTGGCGCCATCCTGCGCCCGGCGGCATGAACGATCGAAACGAAACCGGCTAAAGGAGCCCACGCCACAACAGGTCCGGCATCCATCCGCCCGCGGCGGAGCAATGCCAGGACGATCCGAGGCGGCGGTGACCCGCAAGCCACCTATGGCATGATATCCCATGCGCGCGGGAGAGAATGGGAACCGCCTCCGAGGAGCCTTGCCGCCGATGCGCATGACTGCATCATGGGTTCGGATCGCCGCGATCCGCCGAATACAAGGTTGTGGGCGCGCTGGCGCCACGCCAGGCAGGTTCCCCCTCAGGTCGCCCTTGCGCCGCCAGCCGCCGGCCGGCCTGACCGAAACCAGCCGATGCTGCAATTGCGAGGCTGTCATGACGCCCCTGACCGGTAACGATAGCGCCGGGCTCGACCCTGTCCAGGACGCGTGCCCGCGCCGGCTCCGCCGGTGCCGCAAGCGGCATCCTGGACAGGCTCTGCGCGCGACGCTCCCTCCAAAAGCAGGTCGGGACGGAGGGATGGCCGCCAAACCGTCGAACAAAGGGATGGCCGCCTTGAAA
>NZ_JBVVQY010000091.1:0-1985 GCF_055811615.1 Mesorhizobium sp. WSM4807 | reverse complement strand
ATGGCGTGCGCCGTGACAAGGCGGCGCTTTCCAGTGGGTGCAAGTCCCACCCGGCAAGATGCTCCAGCCGGAAGCAACCGGAGCAGGCATGGAGGAGACAAAATGTCTGAAGCCTTCGGATAGTGGTCACGTAGGTGACCGCGCGAGTGTGCAGGCCGCAACGTGAGTGAACGCTGAGCAAGCCTCGAAAAGGACGATGTGCAGGCCGACCCACCAGCCATTGTGGGGAAGGCTGACACGAAATGGGTGAGTGTGAGCGACGATTGAACCCACTTTCGCTGCACCGGGGTACTGGCGGCAGCATGTACACAAGGAAAGCGCACGCAACACGGGAAGCCCCAGGACGTGGTCAGGGATGATCAACCGGACGCCCGCGAGGGACAGGCCGGGCGCGCTGGGGTGGCGGAGAGGCGCGTAGTACCGGGGAAGCCGGGTAATGCCGGTGGAGGGAAGGGGCCTCAGTTCAAGACGAACGCAACAAGTGGAGAGGGACCGGAGATTGGGAAACCTATCAACCCCGAAAAGTGTCCAGAAACTGCAGATGGCGTTACACGCGAAAGCGAAGGCAGAAGCCGGTTATCGCTTCTACGCCCTGTACGACAAGATCAGCCGCGACGATATTCTTGCGCATGCCTATGCCCAGTGCCGCTCCAACAAGGGCGCGCCGGGTGTGGATGGTCAGGACTTCGCGGATATCGACGCGTACGGGCTTGAGCGATGGCTCGGCGCTTGCGCTCAGGCAGGAGACTTACCGACCGGAACCGATCAGACGCGTGTTCATACCGAAGGCCAACGGCAAACTCAGGCCGCTGGGCATCTCGACCGTGCGGGATCGGGTCTGCATGACAGCAGCGATGCTGGTGCTGGAGCCGATCTTTGATGCCGACCTTCCACCGGAAATCTATGCTTATCGTGCCGGGCGCAATGCCCAGCAGGCGGTGATCGAGGTGGAGGAGCTGCTGTTCCGTGGTCATCCGGAAGTGGTGGACGCCGACCTCGCGGACTACTTCGGGAGCATTCCCCATGCCGAACTGATGAAGTCAGTAGCGCGCCGGATCGTTGATCGGCGCGTGCTGCATCTCATCAAGATGTGGCTGGAATGCCCTGTCGAAGAAACCGATGATCGAGGACGGAAGACACGCACGACCGAGGCGCGGGACAACCGGCGCGGCATCCCGCAGGGCTCACCCATCTCACCATTGCTGGCAAATCTGTACATGCGCCGGTTCGTGTTGGGATGGAAGAAGCTCGGCCTTGAGCAAAGCCTCGGCACTCGCCTCGTCACCTATGCCGACGACCTTGTGATCCTGTGCAGGAGGGGTAACGCCGAAGCGGCGCTGCATCAACTGCGCGCGATCATGGGCAAGCTGAAGCTGACGGTGAACGAGGACAAAACACGAATCTGCAAGGTTCCGGAAGGCGAGTTCGACTTTCTGGGCTACTCGTTTGGACGGATGTACTCTCCGACAACTGGCAAAGCCCGTCTGGGCTACCGGCCGTCGAAGAAAAGCATCAGGCGGGCTGTGGAGAATATCCACGCGCTCACCGAACGCCGAACGACATGGCAAGAGACCACAAAGCTGGTGGCTAAGGTGAACCGGGCATTGCGTGGGTGGGCCAACTACTTCTCTGTAGGGACCACCAGCAGAGCATACCGAGCGCTCGACAGCTACACAGCGGTGCGGTTGCGTCGGTGGTTGCGCCTCAAGCACAAGACCAGACGACGCAAGGGCGGGGCTTATCCAGACTCGCACCTTTACGAGCATATTGGGCTCGTACGTCTGACACGGCTTGGGCGCGATGTGCCGTGGGCGAAGGCGTGAGATCTTGTCCGAGAGCCGGATGCGGGAGATCTGCATGTCCGGTTCGATGAGCGGGGTGTGGAAACGGAGCCATGGTCGAACCAGTGAGGCACCGCCAGACGAAAGAGGCGGCAAACAGATATGTTCAACCTACCGCCACCGCGCCACATCTCGACTCTACGC
>NZ_JBVVQY010000090.1:0-2147 GCF_055811615.1 Mesorhizobium sp. WSM4807 | reverse complement strand
ACCGAGATCACGACCACCCCGACGCAACGGAAGCTCTTTCATCTCGATATGCTGCTGCGCGGCTTCTACACCCCGCGCCGCGGCACAATCAATCTCTCGCTGGCCACAAGGGATGAAGACTGCGAGGCATTCGTCCAGGCTTTCGCAGGATTTCTCGACCGATATTCGGCGTTTCTGCCGCGCGACTAGGAGCCCTATGGAAGGACGCCGAGGCGCGGGATCGCTGTGAACATCATCTGGCATGACGGGATCGGCATGTCGCTTTACGCCAAGGGCCGGTTCATTTGGCCCCAGGCGAAGGACGGCCCGTGTCGCTGACGAGCGCTCAGTTGGCGTGTTTGCTCGACGGGATCGACTAGCGCAACCCGCAGTACAGCTGGCGTCCGGCGAGCGCGGGATAGGACGCGGATTCCCTGCCGCAGGGCATAGGTTGCACCAAAGCCGAGGGCTGATTCATTTACGCCATGGAGGCCCCTGTTTCGCCCTTGCCGGACGATATCGAAGCGCTTAAGCGCTTGTGGTTTCGATGGGCGCCGAACTTGCCTCTGCAAAAGCCAAGGCATCGGCCACGGAAGCTCTGATCGCGCACCTCAAGCTGCAGATCTCCAAGCTCAGGCGCGAGCAGTATGGCCCCACAGCCGAGCGCAGCCGGCGGCTGCTCGATCAATAAAGAAAAACGCCTAGTTAGAGTGAATTGGAGTTGCAGCTCGAGGAACTCGAGGCCACCGCCGGCGAAGATGATCTCGCCGCCGAGGTGGCGGCGACCAGGACGACCAGTGTCACGGCCTTCGAGCGCAAACGGCCGGCGAAGAAGCCGTTTCCCGAGCATCTACCGCGTGAGCGCATTGTCATCCCAGCGCCGTGTTCTTGCCCGGCTGCGGCGTGACGCGGCTTTCGAAGTTCGGCGAAATTCGGCGAGGATGTCACCGAGACGCTGGAGGTGATCCCGCGCCAGTGGAAGGGTCATCCAGACGGTGCGCGAGAAGTTCCCGTGCCGGAACTGTGAGACGATCACGCAGCCGCCGGCGCCGCTCTATGTCGTGCCGCGCGGCTGGGCGGGTCCCGGCCCCCTCGCCATGCTGCTGTCCGACAAGTACGACCAACATCAGCCATTAAACCGCCAGGCCGAGCGTTTCGCGCGTGAAGGAGTGCCGCTGAGCCTGTCGACGCTCGCCGACCAGGTTGGCGCGGCCACATTCGCGCTCATGCCCATCTATCGTCGGATCGAGGCTCATGTTCTCCTCGCCGACCGATTGCACGGCGACGATACAACCGTGCCGGTCCTCGCCAAGGGCATGACCGATACCGGCAGGCTGTGGGTCTATATCCGCGACGACCGCCCATTCGGCGGTGTCTTTCCGCCCGCCGCGCTGTTTCACTATTTGCGCGACCGGCGTGGCGAACACCCACGGGCGCATCTCGGCACCTGGTCCGGGATCTTGCAGGCCGACGCCTATGGCGGCTATGGCGAACTCTACGCTGCTGATCGTCGTCCGGGGCCGGTACTCGAAGCCGGTTGCTTTCCCCATGCGCGACGCAAATTCTTCGAGCTCGCCGATATCAGGGAGCAGCGCGCAAAAAGAGCCGCGGCGAGTGGATAGGGGCGATCGATCCGATTGCAATTAGAGGCGGTGCAGCGCCTCGACGTCCTGTTCGATATCGAGCGCGAGATCAACGGACTGAGCGCCGAAGCGCGCGCCAGATGGGTAGCGCTGCACTGATGGAGGACCTTCACACCTGGCTGATCGCGCAGCTTGCCAAGCTCTCGCGCAACCATGATCTCGCCAAGGCCATCTACTACATGCTGCACCGCTGGCCGGCGTTCACCCGCTTCCTCGGCGACGGCAGGGTTTGCATCACGAACAAAGCGGCGGAACGGACCCTGCGCTGCGTTCCGCTCGGTCGCAAGGCCTGGCTGTTCTGCGGGTCGGATCGCGGCGGCCAGCGTGCTGCCGTCATGTACACTCTCATCGGCACCGCCTTATGCCGCGCGCGGCATAAGCAGGTTTGGACTAACCCGCTCCGCAATCGCGGAGCGGGTTAGTCCAATGCAGAGCGTTTTTAGCTTGAATGCAGAGCGCCTCTTCCGATCATGGCGGTATGAAGCGCTTTGCCCGCCATTTCGACCGAAACCGCTTGACAACTCG
>NZ_JBVVQY010000089.1:0-2314 GCF_055811615.1 Mesorhizobium sp. WSM4807 | reverse complement strand
AATGACGCCGTCCTTCCATTGGACCGCAACAGACCTTTGCAGTGACCGCTTCGCGGATCCTGTTCCTGTTGAAGGCGGCACTCTCGTGAAGCGTCGCCACATGACCGTATCAGTGGTATCATGAACCAGCACGGTCGCGGTGTCGGGCAGCCGGATGGTGCATGTCGCGTCAATCGCCTGGGCTTCATCCGGCGGATCTCCTGAGGGAGAGACAGCCATGGCAACTGCAAGAGCGGAGCGGCGGCTGGCCGCGATCCTGGCCGCTGACGTCGTCGGCTATTCCCACCTCGTCGAACATGACGAGGCTGGGACGTTGTCGGCCCTGAAGGTTCTGCGCCGGGAGGTGATCGATCCGCTGCTGGCCGAGCATCAGGGCCGTATTGTCAAGCTGATGGGCGACGGTGCGCTCGTGGAGTTCGGCTCGGTCGTCGATGCCGTCGCGTGCGCGGTCGCCATCCAGAAGGGCGTTGCCGAGAACCAGGCCGATATCCCAACGGAGCGACGCATCATCTTCCGGATCGGCGTCAATCTCGGTGATGTGATCCACGAGGTTGATGGGGATCTCTACGGCGATGGCGTCAACATCGCGGCCCGCCTCCAGACCTTGGCGGATCCAGGCGGCATTTGCATTTCCGGCACGGCGTACGATCACCTCCAGGGCAAGCTTGACTGCGACTACGAGTACCTCGGCGAACGCGCGCTCAAGAACATGGAGCGGCCGGTGCGACTGTACCGCCCCCTTCTGGAAGGGACGACCGCACGAACGGCATCGCCCAGGCCCGCACTTCCGGACCGACCATCCATTGCGGTGCTGCCGTTCAACGCCATGAGCGCCGACCCGGAGCAGGACTTCTTCAGCGATGGGCCCACCGAGGACATCACCTCCGCGCTATCCAAGCTCAAGGGCTTCTTCGTGATCGCCCGCAACACGATGTTCACCTACAAGGGAAAGCCCGTGGATGTGCGCGCCATCGGGCGCGAACTCGGGATCCGCTATGTTCTCGAGGGGAGTGTCCGCAAGTCCGGCAACCGCGTGAGGGTGACCGCGCAGCTCATCGATGCGGCCTCCGAAGCCCATCTCTGGGCCGAGAGGTACGACGGCGACCTCGGCGACATCTTCGTCATTCAGGACGAAATCACTGCAAGCGTCGTCGGCCGCATCGGGCCGGAACTCCTGGCGGCAGAGCATGCCCGCGAAAGCCCCAAGCCGCATCATGGCCTTGATGCCTGGGAATGTGTCGTGCGGGCGGTGTTCCTGTGTTCCCAGTTGTCTGAGGAGAGCAGCCGGAAGATGCTCCCCCTGCTCGATCGGGCAATCGGACTGGCTCCCGATTATGCCCAGGCGCTCGCCATGAAAGGTTGGATTACGATGTGGCGCGCGTTCCAGGGGTGGGAGGACATGGGATACGCCCTGGCCCTTGCCAGGGATATCGTCCAACAAGCCATTGCCGCGGACGATAAGGAACCGTGGGCTTACCTTGCGCAGGCGATGATAGCCTTTGCGACGCGTGACAATGTCCTGGCGATGGCAGCGATCAGCCAGGCTGTCGCGATCAACCCCAACTCCGCGTTTGCACACGGCCAGTTGGGACTTGCGCATGCCAACGGGGGCCGCGCGGCGGACGCCATTCCTTGCATCGACTACGCCCTCAGACTGAGCCCGCGCGAGGCTTTTCTCGGCGACTTTCAGTTCTATTACGCCATGGCTTACTTCCAGGGCGCGAATTACGAGCTTGGATTGAGTTATGCACGGGAGGCGCATCGCTTGCGGTCCGGCCACGCGGTTCCGCTGGTCATCGGCACGGCCTGTGCCGGACTTCTGGACAACCAGGAGGCTGCCACGGACTTGCTCGGACGGCTCAAGTCGCTAGTCCCTGACATCTCACGGGAAGCGGTCGGAGCAACATCTTCTTTCGTCCGCGCCGAGGATCGGGCGCGCCTGATCGAGGGACTTGCCCGTGCCGGCCTGAATTGACGGGTTGGATTGACCTCGAGAACCGATCGCCTACCGGTGAGGAGCGTTCTTGGCAGCATGTCGCGACGACTTTCGGAATTGTGCTGCGTGGAAGCCCATCTCGCGGCCGCCGCAACAAAGCTGCCAACACGAAGGTCGCTCCAGCTATCGCCGAAACGCTCCCCGTGATTGGCTCATCGCGAGTAAGGGCGTCCAGACGCTGGAAGGCGTGGCTCAAGTCTGGTGGCGTTTGCTACCGAATGCCGGACCGATGCAGCGGCGATCTAGTCACACGGAGCGGCACGTTTCATTGTGGCATCCGCGAAATGAACCTGTGAACCAAGAACGTCCGTTCATGGC
>NZ_JBVVQY010000088.1:0-2425 GCF_055811615.1 Mesorhizobium sp. WSM4807 | reverse complement strand
ACGCCGGTTATCGCCGTTGTCTCCACGATCATCGTCGCCATGACGTTCCTATTGATGGGTACGATACGCCTCGCCCAGAAAAGAACGAATACCTGACCGGCTCCGCCGGATCCGCCCTTTTTGGCTTGGCAGTCTAAGCGTTGGTAAGCGCGCGGACGTGGTGATAAGGGAAGTCCGCGACATAACCAACCTATCCTGGCGTGACGATAGCGGAGCCCTCTTGTCACTCTCCTAGTCGATGATCCCCGTTGATATTGTCCTCATCGACGGCAGGATGGTAATGGAAAAAGGCCGCCTCACCACAATGGATCAGGACGAGTTTCTCGCCGAGGCCACGCGCCAGCGCGACCTTTTGGCAGACAGCCTGTCTGGTTAGGACTGTTTGGAACCGGATTAACTGTAGTCGCCAAGGTTTGCGGGACGAACAACTCACGCAAACCTTATCTTTCTGACATTTCCGACGAGAAATGGACGCTTGTTGCGCCCTGTTTGACGCTATACTTGAGTGCCCGAGAAGAGCGCGAAGCGGACGTATTCGTTGCATGAGGTCCTCAACAGGCTAATTCGCAAAAGCGGACACGCCGAGAAGCTGGATGCCCAACGATTTGCCACCCTGGAAATCGCGAAATCGTCTACCAAAAGGCGCAGCGCAGGCTCCGGGCCGCTTCCTTCCAGGCGCTCGTCGACGACCTGAGTATGTTATTCCGCCTTTCTGCCGGGAAGAATGTTCAGCCGAGGGCTGCCGTTTCGACAGCCGCCCCCCTGCGCTCCACGCTCGGGAGCGGCGCCGGCTATGACGGCGCTAAGCGCAACAAGCGATCTAAGAGCTGCACATTGCCATCGACAAGTTCGGGTGATCTGCTCGCATTACATGTCAGGCCGCCACCATCGACGACCGCGCGAGGCGACCTGCCGGGAGCGTCTAGCTCGCTATACGCACGCTCGAATAAGAAAATCGGCGCTCTCATAACGATCCGAAAGGTCCAACAAACCCGTATTGGCTTAGAGTGAAGATCCTACGCGGATGGCGGACGTCTCATGTCTGTTGCGTCGCTTCTTGTTCAGCAGCAATAGATCAGTCGTGGAGTGGAGCACGGGTAGTCACGCCGAGAACCACAGCGGGGTCGGAGAATGGGAGACGAAGATGCCTAAAGTTATTACAAGTATGATCAAAAGAGCTCTTTGGTGCGTCGCACTTGCCCTAAATTTCACTTCTACGGGATCGGCACAGGGGCAGCAAGAGCTCGTTATCGTCACCACCGGTGGTGCTTTTGAGAAGGCACTGAAGGACAATTTCTTCGACCCGTTCGAAAAAGATAGCGGCGTCAAAGTCCACCTGGTCGGCGCCACGACGACGGAAACTTGGGCGAAGGTCAAAGCGATGACCAGTGCAAACTCGGTGGAATGGGACATCATTTCCCCCGCCGCTGAGGAGCTCAACGAAGCCAATGCCGGCTATCTCCACAATTTCGGGGGGAACTGCGAACAGGTGCCGAATGTCGCCAAGGAAGGCGTCGATGGCTCCTGCATGGCGGGCGGCCTGGGCATTCTGCGCACGATTGGCGCCGGAACGCTCGTATATGACACCCAAGCTTATCCGAACGGCGGCCCAAAGTCCTGGGCGGACTTCTGGGACGTGCAACGCTTCCCGGGTCCGCGCACCCTGCCGGGGGGTAAACCGGAATGGGTGCTAGCCATCGCTTTGATGGCGGATGGCGTGCCGCCGGATAACCTCTTCCCCATGGACATGGATCGTGCCTTCAAAAAGCTCGATCAGATCAAGCCGCATATCACAGTCTGGTGGAAGTCGGGTGATCAGAGCCAGCAGATTTTCCGCTCCAGTGAGACCGTGATGGGCTTGCTATATTCCGGCCGCGCCTTGGCACTGCGCAAGGAGGGACTCAAGCTCGAACTCGTGCTCAATCGTGCCGTTCGCGATGTCTCACCTTGGGCGATGCTGAAGGAAGCTCCGCACAAGGACGCAGCGTTGAAGTTTCTCGATTTCTTCATGTTGCGACCCGAGGCGCACCTCGCCTTCGTGAATACGATCAACTACGAAACGTCGAACAAGGATGCGACCTCGTTGATACCGGAAGCCGAACGGCGCAACATGCCGACCGCGCCGGAAAACTGGCGGCGCACGATTTCGATCGATACGGCTTGGTACGAACAAAACCGCGAGAAGCTACTCGATCGCTGGAACGACTGGATCCAAAAATGAGTACCTCGAGAGTACGGCGCCCGTCGAACCAGCCGGCGGCGCCGACACCCCAGACAACCCTGCATTTGACGTTGCGTTCTTACAGAGGCTCGAAAACATGTCGCTGACACAAGACGTCGCCAATACGGTCGCCAGCCTCACATATGACGAGCTGTCGGCACGCGTGCGCGACAAGGTGAAACTTCTCGTCCTAGACCATGTCGG
>NZ_JBVVQY010000087.1:0-2459 GCF_055811615.1 Mesorhizobium sp. WSM4807 | reverse complement strand
CCATTTCACGCGATGGTGAGCGCTCATTTCATTTGATCGTGAGCAGGTGTTTCACGCGATCATGAGCGGCCGCTTCGCTCGACCTGTTCATTGATTCAGGTGTTTGCGGCTGCGTCAAGAGCATGGGCGCGAGCGTTGTGTTTTCGCATGCTTTCTCCGGTGAGTTGAAGGCGGTGAGCGTTGTGAACGAGGCGATCCAGAATCGCATCACCGAGGGTGGGATCGCCGATGACGTCGTGCCAGTGCTGCACGGGCATTTGGCTGGTTACGATGGTCGAAGCTCGCAGCCATGGCGATCATCGAGGATTTCCAGGAGGTCGCGGCGCTCGGCAGCGTTGAGAACGGACAGGCCCCAGTCGTCGAGGATGAGGAGTTGAACGCGCCCGAGCGTCTTGAGCAGGCGGCCATAGCGCCCGTCACCGATCGATTATCGCGGCAGGCTTTGTGGCCAAGGGCGCAGGCGAGCCAACTCTTGCCCAGGCCGGTTGCGCCTGTCACCAGGAGATTCTCGTGGCGGTCGATCCAGTCGCCGCCGACGAGCCTGGCGAAGACGGCGCGGTCGATGCCGCGCGGGGTGCGCAAATCGACATCTTCCACGCATGCGCTCTGGCGCAGCGCAGCGAATTTGAGGCGCGTCGTGAGCCGTTGGTGTCGCGCTCGGCGGCTTCGCGATCGACAAGAAGCCCGATGCGCTCCTCGAACGACAGGGCATCGAGATCCGGTGTTCGTCGCTGCTCCGCGAAGGCCTTGGCCATTCCGGTCAAGCCGAGTGTGATGAGCTGTTCATAGGTAGGATGGGTGAGCATTGGGAACTCCATGGTTCAGTGGAAATAGCCCTGACCGCGGATATTGCCGTGGCGCAGGGGTTGGTGGTCGGGCGTCTCGTCGAAGAAAGCGCGATCAAGGCCGTTCTTGAGGATTGAACGGATCGACGCGACAGAGCGAGCCTTGATGAGGATGCCGCGTTGGCAGGCTGCATCGACGCGCGCGTTGCCGTAGCTCTTGGTCAGCGCCAAGGTGCGAAAGCCCTGCTCGGGATGCGGCCGGTCATCGATGACGGCCTGGAAGAAAGGCTGCGGTGGAAGGACCAATCTTCTCGCCGGCCGCGATCAATCCTCCTGGCGTCCACTTGCCGTAGCGGCGATGCGTGCTCGGCATGTGATCGGCAACGGTCGTATGGCCGCGCCGGTTGGGCGCACGGGCGTGGCTGGCGATCCGCTGCCCCTTGTGGAAGACCTCGACTGTCGGCGATGCGCACATCGACGAGCTCGCGAATGAGGCGGTAGGGCGTGGAGTACCAGTGCCCGTCGACCTCCACGTGATAGTCGGGCGCGACGCGGCAACGCTTCCAGCGCGCAAAGAGGTATGGCTGGTCCGGCAGTTCTCCCAGCTTCGGCCTGTCGATCTCGGCGAAGAGTTCAGCGCGGCTGGAGCCGAAGCCGCGCATCTGGCGGGCGTTGAGTTCGGCGACGAGCAGGTGGATGGCGACGTTCAGCTCCGCCAGGGAAAAGAAGCGCTGGTTGCGCAGCCGCGCCAGGACCCAGCGCTGGGCAATTTGCACGGCGACCTCGACCTTTGCCTTATCCTTTGGGCGTCTCGGCCTGGCTGCGAGAACTGCGGTGCCGTAATGGCTCACCATCTCGGCATAGGTACGGTTGAGACCGGGGTCGTAGCGATCGGAGTTGGTGACGGCGGCCTTGAGATTGTCGCAGACCACGAACTTCGGCACGCCGCCCAGAAAGGTGAAGAGGTTCGTGTGCACCGCCGATCCAGTCGGACAGGTTCTCGCTCGGGCATGCCTCGGCGTAAGTGTAGTTCGAGGCGCCCATCGTTGCGACGAACAGCTTCATGGGGTGCGCTTCGCCGGTGACGGGATCGAAGATGTCGATGGTGTCGCCGGCGAAATCAACCAACACCTTCTCGCCGCCCAGGTGTGTCTGGCGCATCGTCGGGCGCGCGCGCTCTTTCCAGGCCTCGAAGGTCGTGCATAGCCAAAGCCGTCGGGATTGGCGGCGCGATACTCCTACCACAAGAGCACCCGCGTTACGCCGCGGCGGCATAACTCCTTCTCCACATAGGCCCAATCGGGCACCGGCCGGCTGGGGCTTTGCGACGCCGCCTTCGGCGCCGGGAAGAGCAGCAGCTCGAGGCCTTCCTCATCCATCCCTTCAGGCAGAGGCCAGCTCAGCCCAGCAAGACGGGCGCGCCGCAGATAACCATGCACGACGCCATTGCTCACCCCAAGCGTGTGCGCGATGGCGCGCTCGGTCAGGGCCTGGACATGCCTTAGACGTAAAACTTCTCTGATCCGGCGCATCGACAATCTCTGGGTTGGCATCAGGCTTCCTCGTTTTTGAACGAGGCATCCTGTAGACTGGCTGAGTTGCGGCCGAAGCGTCCCGCACCTCCGAAAAGGTGCTCACGATCATCTGAAATCGTTGCTCATGATCGTCTGAAAT
>NZ_JBVVQY010000086.1:0-2750 GCF_055811615.1 Mesorhizobium sp. WSM4807 | reverse complement strand
AACTCTTTCGCCAGTGATATGGCGGGCCTGGAAGAGCCCTGCGACATTCTCATCCCCGCGGCGATGGAGAATGCCATTCACATCGACAACGCCGACCGCATCAAAGCGCATCTCATCGTCGAAGCCGCTAATGGCCCGGTCACCTTCGAGGCCGATCAGATGCTGCGTTCCCGTGGCGTGACGATCCTCCCTGATCTTTATGTCAACGCGGGTGTTGTGGTCGTGAGCTATTTTCGAATGGGTGAAGAACCTGACCCATATCCCGTTCGGGCTGATGGAAAGACGGCGGCGGGAGCTGCGCAACCAGACGATCGCCACCGCGCTTGAGCGGATGACAGGCAAGCCATTCCCGCCGACATGCGCGACGAATTCCTGGAGGGAGGCGCCGAGATTGATCTGGTTCGGTCCGGCCTCGAGGACGTCATGCGCAGCACTTGGGCACGTACCGCCGACCTCCTTGAGGAGCAGCCGGAACTCGGCGACTACAGAACGGCCGCCTATGTCGCCTCCATTCGACAGATCGCCGGCGCATATGAGGCCATAGGGATATGATCGATCACTGCAACGGCGTCGATCGTGGCTTTCCCTATGAAGCGTTCAGAAATGAAGAAGCGGGCTATCGAGCGCAAATGCAAAGTCTGCCGCCGCTGTCCGATCGCCACACGGCCGCGACTTTTGCGCGGCGCGCCCTGCCGGTGTTCCTCCCCACCGGCAGGGTGATATTTCAAACTCTATGGGAGTACTTGCAGCGCATCAGCGATCGAGGATTTGAGAAGGAGGTGAGCAATTCGCGGCTCGTCCGCCACGGCTCTTCGTCGAAGCACGCTTGCAGTTCGTTGGTGACGCGGGCGAAGGGGTCGGGACGCCGACGGCCTCGTTGTTGCTTCGGCTTGGCTTTCGCGGTCGGGCGGATTTCGCCCTCCTTCCAGGCCGTCCGCAGTCCCGACAGGAACCGCTCGAGCGTCAGATCGGCCGCCGCAAGCGATGGCAGGCAGGCTTTGTCCGCGATGTCGACGAGGCGCTGCTGCGCCATCCGCATCTCGCTCAGCAACCTGACGGGGTCAGCCGCGCATACGTTTGCGCGAGTGCGGCGCGAACCGGTTCCGGCGTCCGCGGGTCTGCCAGCAGTCGTTGGCAGGGTGTCGCCGGGGGGATGATAACGCTTGCGCACGCGGGCTCCGTCCCGCTCCTTTCCGGCCAGCTTGAAGGAGCGGCTGGAAGAAGTTCACGAACAGCCGCACCATCGCGTAGAGTTGTGCCAGAGCCGCAGCGGCTTCTAGCCCTTCCAGCCGGCGATAGCCGACGATGCGGCGCACTACGGCGCCGTTCTTCTGCTCGACAAAAGCCTGGTCATTCTTGCGGTAGGGCCGGCAGCGCGTGAACGCGATCCCGGCCTCCTGGCAGTAATCGCGCACCTCTCGTTCAGGAACACGCTGTCATTGTCGGTGTCGAAGCCGAGAAGGTCAAACGGCAGGAGCCGCCGCAATTCCGTCAGCACCTCGCTCAGCAGCTTCTGCTCACGCACCAGCAAAGGCGCGCATTCCGTCCATCCGCTCGCAACGTCGGTAAGACAAAGCGTTTGTATGAAGCTTCCACGCGCCGTCCGCCCGCTATGCGCCACCAGGTCGGCCTCGACGAATCCAGGCGGAGGATTCTGCCAGTCGGAGAAGGTGCGGATCGGAACGCTGCGCCGGAGCGCGGTGGACGCTGTACTGCGACGGCGTCTCGGCCCACATGCGGTGTCTCGAACCTCGCGAAGGGCGCGGTCGATCGTTACCGCACTCATCCCCAAAAGCCGCGTCCGGATTTCCGGCGCAAGCTGAAGATGCCCGTGACGCTCCATCGCTTCGACGAGGATCGGCGCCAGCGCTTTCAGCCGCTTCCCGCAGATACGGTCCGAGGCCTCCCACAGCGAGGCCCATCGGCTTAGGGAATGCGTGGTGATCACCGGGCACCATGGCACCGGTATGGCACCTGACTGAACCGCGAAAGTTAATCGCGGCGCCGAGGGTGGTCTGAAACAACAATATCCGCCGGACGGCCGATGGCGGTCACAGCCCCAAGTATTTGTTTTTGCCGAACCGCACGGTTTCCACACCCCAGCGGGCTCGGCATTGAAGCCGTCGAACGGGTGGCCATCTTCGACAAGCCTGGCGCGCTCCTCCTCGTGTGTGCCGGCTGTTCACATGGCGGTGCGCCTTGGCCCTGGCGACGCATGTATCGAGCGGCCAAGCTCTCAGGTCGGCACAGACTTCACCCGCAGCCGAGGTGTGAAAGAAGCCCTAACACACCAGCCCGACCTGGTTCTCGACCTGACCTGCTGTATCCCGATCACCTTCTGCGCACGCTGCAGCGCCGCTTGAAGATCTGGCGGAAGGAAAAGGCTCACGCGATGGTGTTCGGCGCCATGCAGTTCGGGTCGTTAATCGGGCCAATGGCGAACTGATCCGGACCCAGTCATGGGGAACATTATGCTGAGGCAACGGAAATGTCGGTCGTAAGCGCTGCTCTCAGGCGACGGCCCTGATTTCGGGCGCACAGATGTAGGCCCAGGGCAGGAGATCATCGATCTGGCTGTTGGGGTGGCCGTTGACGATCCTGGTGAGGACATCGGCGAGATAGCCGAGCGGCTCGACGCTGTTGAGCTTGCAGGTTTATGCCGCACGCCGAACTATGCAGAGCGCCTCTTCCGATCATGGCGGTATGAAGCGCTTTGCCCGCCATTTCGACCGAAACCGCTTGACAACTCG
>NZ_JBVVQY010000085.1:0-2770 GCF_055811615.1 Mesorhizobium sp. WSM4807 | reverse complement strand
GGCCTGCGCGGCGTCAAGCTCGTCGTCTCCGATGCCCATGAAGGCATCAAGGCGGCCGTCACCAAGGTGCTGTGCGCGACATGGCAGAGGTGCCGCGTCCACTTCATGAGGAACGTGCTGGCCCATGCCGGCAAGAGCGGGCGCCGCGTCGTCTCCGCTTTCATCGCCACCGCCTTCGCCCAGGAAACGCCGAGGCCGCAAGCACGCAATGGCGCGCCGTCGCCGACCAGATCCGGCCGATGGTACCGAAGCTGGCGACAATCATGGACGACGCCGAGCCCGACGTGCTTGCCTACATGACTTTCCCCAAGGAGCACCGCGCCAAGCTGGCACTCGACCAACCCGATCGAACGCCTCAACGGCGAGATCAAGCGGCGCACCGAGGTCATCGGCATCTTCCCAAATGATGACGCCATCGTCCGCCTGGTCGGCGCGATCTTGCTCGAACAGAACGACGAATGGGCCGTGCAGCGCGCCAGATACATGACGCTTGTGTGGATGCCAGCACGTTTTGCAAGGAAGATTTTGAACCTTTGAACGCGTGATCGAGTGCGGTCTTGTGTCAGGCCTTGATTTGCGGCCATGACGTGCCGCGGGCCGGTATGGTGATACACGGATCAGGTCCAAATCTTGAAAGCGAGCGTGAGGGCTCGGTGCGTCATTCTGGTTTTCCTGACCCCGATCTGATCGATCATTTGCCCATGCGGTTCAGGCCTTCCTCACATCCCCGACAGACCGGCTTCAGATGCGCTGGTCATACAGACACCGTCGCCGGATTCCGGTAATCCTCTTCCTTTGTCAGCATGGCCCAGATGCCACGCGCCATCTTGTTGGCGAGCGCAATGGCCACGAGCATACGCGGCTTCTTCGGCATCATGCGGGCGAGCCAGGAGCCTTCCGGCGCGCCCTTCCGAGATGCCCATCGGACCACAGCCATGGCTCCAATGATGAGCAATCGTCGAATATCGCATTGGCCCATCTTCGAGGTTCTGCCTAGTCGTTGTTTGCCGCCGGTCGACTTCTGCAACGGGACGAGCCCAAGCCAGGCGGCGAAGTCACGACCGCACTTGAAGGTCTCCATCGGTGGCGCAAAGGTTTCGATGGCAAGGGCGGCGATGGGGCCAACGCCGGGCATGGTTTGCAAGCGCCGAGATGCCTCAGCTTCCCTCGATAGAGCATCGATCTTCTTCCTCAGTGCGTCGATCCGGCCGGTCAGCTGGTAGATCTGGTCCAGCAGATCGCGGCAGATCTCGCGGGCCAGATCAGGCAACTTGGCGTTCTCGTCCTCAACGAAACATTCAAGTCGGCTCAGATAACGAATTCCCTGCGGCGCGATGTAGCCGAACTCATAAAGGTGCGCACGCAACGCGTTGACCAACTCAGTGCGCTGATTGACCAGCTGTTCTCGGGTGCGAAACATTATGGACCGAGACTGCTGCTCCTCGGTTTTCGGTTCGACGAAGCGCATCGTTGGCCGTTGCGCCGCCTCGACGATCGCCTCCGCATCCGCTGCATCGTTCTTCTGCCGCTTGATGAACGCCTTGACATACCGAGGTGCAATCAGCTTCGGCTGATGGCCAAGCCGGACCATCTCGCGAGCCCAATAATGGGAACCGGCGCACGCCTCCATCGCCACTACACATGCTGGCTGATCCGCCATGAACTTGCAAAACTGCAGGCGCGTCAGCTTCTTGCGGAACACGACTGATCCGTCAGCCGCGGCTCCATGCAGCTGAAAGACGTTTTTTGCCAGATCGACCCCAATGATGGTAACTTTTTCCATGGATGCCTGCCTCTCCTTTGCGTGGCTCTAACACCACAAACTTGGCACATTGCGATGCCGTCGGAGAAGGCTGGCATCCACCCCATCTGGAAACCATCAGCCAAATGAGCGATGATCCGCTCATCAGCCTGCCAGCCGTGGCACGCTGATCAGCCCGGCTCCATGCCGGAGAGCGCGGCGACCAAGCCGTCAGCTACACCACTCCCTGGGACACGATCACTGGAGGTCCATCCACTGGACTACGGCCAAGTTGCCTCGGCGCGCTGCTCGACGATAAGGTGATTGGCTGGGTGCAGGGGAATTGCGAAATCGGGCCACGCGCGCTCGGCAACCGGTCAATTCTCGCCGCGCCTTTCTCAAAGGAAACCCATGAGCGGCTAAACCGCATCAAGAACCGGGAGGAGTTTCCGCCCGATCGCGCCAGTTTGCCTGGAGCAGGACGTCGCGCTCCACTTCGACTTGGCACGCCCGTCGCCGTATATGCTTTTTTTCCAGAAAGTTCTCGATAGCAGGTTGAAAGCCGTCACGCATGCCGATGGAACAGCACGGGCCCAGACAGTTTCTCGGGAGCAGAATCCGCGCCTCTTCCAGCTGCTTACCTCGTTCAAGGCGAAAAGCGGGGTCGGCGTCCTTTGCAACACATCGCTGAACTTCAATGGCACCGGCTTCATCAATCGTGCAAGCGATTTGCTAACCTATGCGCGGGCCACAGGTCTCGATGGATTTGTTATCAACGATGATTTTTATCTCCTCAAGATAGCACCCCATGCCGCTTCCCAGCCCCATCGATCGATGCTGCCTCATAGAGATGAGGAATGTCCTTTAGGCCACCGATGAGGAAAATCATCCAGAAGCCACATCCGATCCACGAACTCATCACAGTGATTGACATCAGTGCCTGGTCTGGCGAGATCAGATCATCAATATGAAGCACGAGCTGGTACGGCTGGCGCAGGCGATCGACTGGCCTGTGCTGGAGGAGCGTTT
>NZ_JBVVQY010000084.1:0-2772 GCF_055811615.1 Mesorhizobium sp. WSM4807 | reverse complement strand
CGGTCACGGCAGTCGAGGATGTATCCGTCGATGTGAAGCCGGGAGAGTTCCTCTCGCTCCTCGGGCCCTCGGGTTCCGGCAAGACGACCCTCTTGATGATGATCGCGGGTTTTGAGCTTCCATCTGCGGGTCTCATCGAGATCGGTGCGACCGATGTAACGCATGTTGCTCCCAACAAGCGCAATGTCGGGATGGTGTTCCAGAAATATGCCCTTTTCCCGCACATGTCGGTGAAAGACAACGTCGCCTTCCCCCTGCGTATGCGCAAAATCGATCGCGCGCAGATCGAGCGGCGGGTCGGCGAGGCGCTCGTCATGGTCCAGCTCGACGCCTACGGCAGCCGGATGCCGACCCAATTGTCCGGCGGCCAGCAGCAGCGAGTTGCCCTCGCGAGGGCGCTGGTCTTCGAGCCCCCGGTTCTCCTGATGGATGAGCCCCTCGGCGCGCTCGACAAGAAACTCCGCGAACAGTTGCAGATCGAGATCAAGATGCTTCAGCAGCGGCTTGGTGTCACTGTGATCTATGTAACCCACGATCAGGAGGAAGCGCTGACTATGTCCGACCGCATCGCGGTCATGGACAAGGGCCGGGTCGCCCAGATCGGCAGCCCCGCCAGCCTTTATAGCGAGCCCGCCTCTCCGTTTGTCGCGGAATTCATCGGCAAGATGAACTTCCTGCCGGTCGAATATCTGGGATCCGAGAAGGCCGGCCACCAGATCAGGGTCACCGACGCCTCGATGCTCAGCGTGACGCGCTCGCTCAACGGACACGCCTTTGAGCTTTCTCCCGGACTGCCGCTGCAGGCCGCGATCCGGCCGGAGAACATCTCCCTTGCCGCACGCGGCTCCGGCGGCCAGGACGCCATCGCCGGTACGGTGGACACCTCAATTTATCTCGGCACACACCAGATTCTTCTGGTCAACATTGACGGACGAAGCGGTCCGCCGCTGCATATCCAGGCGCCGGCAAGCGGTGATCTGTCGGCCTTCGCACGCGGCGATGCGGTCGACATTGTGTTCCAAACCAATGCCATTCACCTTTTTTCAGGCAGGGCGACTGCCAATGACTAGCCTCGAGGCAGGACCTGCAACTTCGACCATGGCGACGCGTTCGCGCCTGTTCCTGGTCACCGGAACCAGTGGCAGGTACCCTCCGCTCCTGACGGCATTGCTGCTGCTGCCCCTCGTTCTGCTCCTCATCTTCAGCTTCCTTTACCCAGTTGGTAGAATGCTCGTCGGCAGCCTCTTCGACCCCGGTCTCACCCTCGGCAACTATGTCCGCATCTTCACCGAACCGCTTTATCTGAAGGTTCTGCTGCGCACGCTCTGGATCGCATTCGCCACAACGCTCGGCGCCTTCATCCTTGGATATCCCGTTGCCTACGGGATGGTGCGCGCTGGCAGCAAGCTCACGCTCTGGATCGCGGCCTGCGTGCTGATCCCGTTATGGACCTCCGTCCTTGTGCGGTCCTATGCCTGGATCATACTGTTGCAGCGGAAAGGCGTCATCAATGACATCCTCATCGGAACCGGCATTCTCGAACAGCCGCTCAAGCTGATCTATACGGAAGGCGCAGTTATCGTCGCCATGACACATGTGATGCTGCCGTTCATGATCCTGCCCATCTACAGCGCGCTAAGGACCATTCCAAAGGAACTGCCTCAGGCCGCCGCAAACTTGGGCGCTGGGGTATTCACCACGTTTTTCCAAATCACCTTGCCGCTCAGCCTGCCTGGCGTGTTCGCGGGCACGCTGATGACTTTCATCCTGGCGCTCGGTTTCTACGTCACGCCAGCCCTCGTGGGCGGGCCCCAAACGCTAATGATGGCGACGTTGATCGGACAGCAGACGACGGTTCTGCTCGACTGGCCGTTCGCGGGCGCGCTGGCGACGGTTCTTCTTTTGGTAACCTTAGTCCTCACTTTCATGTTCCGCAGGGTCCTGGCCACCTCTGGAGGATTCGGCAATGTCTGAGATCATCGCCATCAGCCAGGAGCGCCCGTTTCGTCCTCTTGCGCTCGGCAAGATCGCCGCGGGCCTCCTTGTTGCGCTCGTCCTGTTCTTCCTGATTCTGCCCACGCTGATCGTCATACCGATCTCGTTCGGTAGTGCTCCCTATATCGAGTTTCCGCCCTCTGGGCTGACTCTGCACTGGTACGCCGAGTATTTCAGTGACCCTGACTGGATCGCTGCGACGCTTTTCAGCCTGCGCATTGCCTTCTTCACCACCATTTCAGCGACGATCATCGGAACTCTCGCTGCTGTCGCCCTGGTCCGGGGCGACCTGCCGGGGAAATCGCTTATTTTCGGTTTGGCACTCAGCCCCCTGATTGTTCCCCACATCATTATCGCGATCGCGCTCTATCTGTTCTTCGCGCCGCTTCGCCTGACGGGGAATTTCTTCGGTTTTCTGCTGGCGCACACTATGCTGACGGTGCCCTATGTGGTCGTGTCCGTCTCCGCATCGCTTCAACGCTTCGACCCCACACTCGAAATGGCTGCCCTTAATTGCGGGGCCGGACGCGGCCGCGCCTTCTTCGAGATTGTCCTGCCACAAATCACCCCCGGCGTGATCGCCGGCGCGGTTTTTGCTTTCGTCTCCTCGTTCGATGAGGCGACTGTGGCCTTCTTCATTTCGGGCATTGAGGGCAAGACAATAACCAGGAAGCTGTTCGAGGATATCGACTTCAACCTTACGCCGGTTATCGCCGTTGTCTCCACGATCATCGTCGCCATGACGTTCCTATTGATGGGTACGATACGCCTCGCCCA
>NZ_JBVVQY010000083.1:0-2904 GCF_055811615.1 Mesorhizobium sp. WSM4807 | reverse complement strand
CCCTGGCTCGATAGGATGGCAAACTGTTCGCGATGTCCTCGCACACCTGTTCGCGATGTCCCCAGTCCAAACAAAGGGGAGAAGGAAAGGGGCGCCGCGCGAGGCCTCAATCCGACGCATTGTCTTATCTGGCGGGAAACCCGGCGCAATCATTCGCCAAATTGCGCGTGGCGGCGGAAGATCGACAAGAAATTTCGCCGACATATCTTCATCTTGGCAAGTGCAGGCTGGCGCGTCGCTGGCCTGAAGCCCTGCCCGACGAATTGGCACTGGTCTGGCGGTGTGCAAATATCGCGCCGGGCAACATGGGAGGACGAAGGTCATGGCCGAAACAGGAATGTTGCGCTTCCACGTGCCGGAACCCGAGGTGCGGCCGGGCGGGACGCCGGATTTCTCTGATGTGACCATCGCCAAGGCCGGCTCGGTGCCGCGCCCGGAGATCGAGGTCGATCCGCGCGACATCCGCGACATGGCTTTCTCGATCATCCGCGTGCTCAACCGCGCCGGCGAGGCGGTCGGACCATGGGCCGGGCTGCTTTCCGACGACGAGTTGCTGGAAGGGCTGCGCCACATGATGACGCTGCGCAGCTTCGACGCGCGCATGCAGATGGCGCAGCGCCAGGGCAAGACCTCTTTCTACATGCAGCATCTCGGCGAAGAGGCGGTGAGTTGCGCCTTCCGCAAGGCGCTGGCGTCGGGCGACATGAACTTTCCGACCTATCGGCAGGCCGGGCTGCTCATCGCCGACGGCTATCCGATGGTCACAATGATGAACCAGATCTATTCGAACGAGGCCGATCCGCTGAAGGGGCGGCAGCTGCCGATCATGTATTCGTCGAAGGAGCACGGCTTCTTCTCGATCTCCGGAAATCTGGCAACGCAATATATCCAGGCGGTCGGCTGGGCGATGGCTTCGGCGATCAGCAATGATTCGAAGATCGCCGCCGCCTGGATCGGCGATGGTTCGACGGCCGAGTCCGATTTCCATTCGGCGCTGGTGTTCGCCTCGACCTACAAGGCGCCGGTCGTGCTCAATGTCGTCAACAACCAGTGGGCGATCTCGACTTTTCAGGGCATCGCCCGGGGCGGCTCCGGCACTTTCGCCGCCCGCGGTCTCGGTTTCGGCATTCCCTCGCTGCGGGTCGACGGCAACGATTATCTGGCCGTCCATGCGGTGGCTAAATGGGCGGCCGAGCGCGCGCGGAAAAATCTCGGGCCGACGCTGGTCGAATATGTCACCTACCGCGTCGGCGCGCATTCGAGCTCGGACGATCCGTCGGCCTACCGGCCGAAGGCCGAGTCCGACGCATGGCCGCTCGGCGACCCGATCGTCAGGCTGAAAAACCACCTCATCCAGCGCGGCGTCTGGTCGGACGAACGCCACACCCAGGCCGAGGCGGAAATCCTCGAAACGGTGATCGCGGCGCAAAGGGAGGCCGAGCGCCACGGCACGCTGCATGCGGGCGGCAAGCCCTCGGCGCGCGACATGTTCGAGGGAGTCTATGCCGAGATGCCGCCGCATCTCAGGCGCCAACGCCAGCAGGCAGGGGTCTGACCATGCCAAGGCGGACCATGATCGAAGCGATCCGCGACGCCATGGACGTGTCGATGGCGCGCGACGAACGCGTCATCGTGTTCGGCGAGGATGTCGGCTTTTTCGGCGGCGTCTTTCGCTGCACGCAAGGATTGCAGGCGAAATACGGCAAAAGCCGCTGCTTCGATACGCCGATCAGCGAATCCGGTATCGTCGGCTCGGCTATCGGCATGGCCGCCTACGGCCTGAAACCTTGCGTCGAGGTGCAGTTTGCCGACTATGTCTATCCGGCCTATGACCAGATCGTCTCGGAGGCGGCGCGGCTGCGCTACCGCTCGAACGGCGATTTCACCTGCCCGATCGTGGTCAGGATGCCGACCGGCGGCGGCATTTTTGGCGGCCAGACCCACAGCCAGAGCCCGGAGGCTCTATTCACGCATGTCTCCGGCCTGAAGGTCGTCGTGCCGTCCAACCCGAACGACGCCAAGGGCCTTTTGATCGCGGCGATAGAGGATCCCGACCCGGTGATCTTCCTGGAGCCGAAGCGGCTCTACAACGGTCCGTTCGACGGCCATCACGAGCGCCCGGTGACGCCGTGGTCGAAGCATGAGCTCGGCGAGGTCGCGGACGGGCATTACACGGTCCCGCTCGGCAAGGCGGTGATCCGCCGGCCGGGTGCCGATGTCACCGTGCTTGCCTATGGCACGATGGTCTATGTCGCCGAGGCGTCGGCCGAGGAGACCGGCATCGACGCCGAGATCATCGATCTCCGGACGCTGCTGCCGCTCGATCTCGAGACGATCGTCGGCTCGGTGAAAAAGACGGGCCGCTGCGTGATCGTGCACGAGGCGACGCTGACATCCGGGTTCGGTGCCGAACTTTCGGCGCTGGTACAGGAGAACTGCTTCTATCATCTGGAAGCGCCGGTGGCGCGGGTCGCCGGCTGGGACACGCCCTATCCGCATGCGCAGGAGTGGGACTATTTTCCCGGTCCGGCCAGGCTCGGCCGAGCGCTCGTTGAAACGATGGAGGCCTGACGATGATGGGCGAATATGTGATCAAGCTGCCCGATGTCGGCGAAGGCGTCGCCGAGGCCGAGCTCGTCGAATGGCAGGTCAAGGTCGGCGATTTCGTGCGCGAGGACGCGGTGCTGGCCGCAGTCATGACCGACAAGGCGACGGTCGAGATTCCGTCGCCGGTCGATGGCGAAATCGTCTGGCTGGGTGCGGAGATCGGCGACACGGTGGCGATCGGTTCGCCCATTGTACGCTTGAAAGTGGCCGGCGAGGGCAATGTGGGTGCTGGTGCGAAGTCGTCGGGAGGTAAGGCGAAAGCTACCGGCGCTACCCCCACCGAAGCTACCCCCGCCC
>NZ_JBVVQY010000082.1:0-3288 GCF_055811615.1 Mesorhizobium sp. WSM4807 | reverse complement strand
CTGCAGGATCGGCATAGATTAGGGTCTCTCCGTCGCGATTGGCGCGAAGGAGAGGACACATGAACGCAAGTGACTATCTGCAACGCAGTACACTGTATCGGAAGCTGATCCACGGGCCATATGGCGATTTTGCACGCGTTTATGCGGGCAGATTGTCGGACGAAGGCTTCGGTCGTCGGTGCACCTGGCGATCGCTCAGCCTGTTTCGAGACCTGATGAATTGGCACGTTGGCAACGGGCACGATCCCCGGGATTAGGCGAAGCCCACGTTGAGCAGTACCTTGAGCACCGCTCGAAGCACTGGAGCATCAACGCGGAGGCGCTTGCTTTCCGCATTGCGAGATGAAGGCTTAGTTCCGGCCGCGCCTCCAATCGCGCCCACGGAGCACGAGCAGATTGTTGAGGCATTCGCGGCCTATCTCACGGGCGAGAGAGGACTGGCCCTCACCACGGTGGAACGTCACAAGCTCCTCGCGCATCGGTTTCTGCAGGAGGCCGGCGGGCGCAGACGAGTTCGCGGCGCTCACTCCAGAGATCGTCATCGGCTATGTCGAGCGACATGCTCTCGATGGCTCCGCCGACAGCGGCAAGGCAATGTGCGGGGTGGTGCGCGCCTTCCTGCGCTATTTGCATGTGAAGGGCTTCATTTCGGTGGCCTTGGCCGATTGCGTGCCATCAATACGTCGCTGGCGGCTTGCTGGCCTGCCAACCTTCCTGCCGCCAGAGAAGGTCCAACAGGTTCTCGATGCCTGCGATCGGACCACGGCAATGGGGCTCCGGGACTATGCGGTTCTGATGGTCCTGGCCAAGCTTGGCTTGCGCGCCAGCGAGGTTGCGGCGCTCAGACTTGACGATATCGATTGGCAGTCGGGCAGTATCCTTGTCCATGGCAAGGGACGACGGCAAGCGGCGATGCCGCTTCGCCACGATGTCGGCGCAGCTATCGTCGCGTATATCCGGCACGGGCGACCGGCTTCAGCGTGTCGTCGGCTGTTTTTGCGGATGCTTGCCCCGCACGTCGGTTTTGCCTCCGGCTGCGCCATCACGATGATTGCAAAGGAGGCGCTCGAGCGGGCAGGGATTGACGGCTATGCACACCACGGCGCCCACCTTTTTCGCCACAGCCTCGCGACCGACCTGCTGCGGTCGGGGGCCAGCTTTGCCGAGATCGGCCAATTGCTTCGCCACCGGAGCATCGACAGCACAAGAATCTATGCCAAGCTCGACATCGAGAAGCTGCGCGAACTGAGCCTGCCCTAGCCGGGAGGCGTCGAATGAGCCGGCTTCGAACAGCGTTCGAGCGCTATGTGGGCATGCGCCAGGGGTTGGGATACAAGTATCACGGACCCGCCGGACGGTTGTCGGATTTCGTCACCTTCATGGAAGGTCGCGGCGCCGAGACCATCACCGCAGCGCTGGCGATGGAGTGGGTGACGTCGATCGGCCGGCAACCGAGCTGGTCCATCCGCCTGACCGATGTGCGCTGCTTCGCTCAGCACCTCGCTCATTTCGACCCCATGACGGAAGTGCCACCTCAAGACGCCGTGCCGGCGCCGCGGCGGGCAAAGCCCTACATCTATAGCGATGCCGAGATCACGGCGCTTCTGGCGGCGGCACTGTCGCTGCCGCCGGCCAACGCCCTGCGTCGCTGGACATATCATTGTCTGTTCGGATTGATAGCGGTCGCCGGGCTACGCCATTCCGAAGCGCTCGACCTGCGCCGAGACGACGTCGATCTCGACCAAGGTATCCTCACCATCCGGGAGACGAAGTTCGGCAAGTCGCGGCTGGTCCCGCTCCATGCCACGACGGTCGCCGTGCTGTCGGACTATGCCGCGCGACGCGACGCGCATCTCGTCGCGCCTCGTAGCCCCCATTTCTTTGTCGCCGGGCAGGGCGGCAGATTGCTGCACCAATACGTGCACCGGGTGTTCTGGCAGCTGTCGCGACAGATCGGTCTGCGGCAGCGGGGGCAGCGCAATGGTCCGCGGATTCACGATCTTCGTCACCGTTTCGCCGTCCAGGCCCTGACCAACTGGTATCGTGCGGGCGAAGATGTCGAGCGGGAACTGCCGGTCCTCTCGACCTTTCTCGGCCACGCCAATGTTCGCGACACCTACTGGTATCTATCCGCCGCGCCGGAACTGATGACCCATGCGGCGCGACTGCTGGATAAGCGGTGGGAGGTTCGCTCATGAGCGCCTCGAACGATCTGGCCGTGCTGATCGAGCGGTGGTTCACCGATCGGCTCATGCGACATCGAGGCGTAAGCTCCAACACCATCGCCTCCTATCGCGACACCTTCCGGCTCCTGTTTGCATTCGCGCAGACACGCCTTGGCAGGTCTCCGTCGCAGTTGACACTGCGGGATTTGGACGCGCCTTTCATCGGCGCATTCCTGGAGGACCTCGAGACACTGCGATCCGCCTCAGTGAGGACCCGGAACCTCCGCCTCACGGCCATTCGGTCTTTCTTCAGATATGCGTCGTTCGAGGAGCCGGCCCATAGCGCTCAGATTCAACGCGTGCTCGCGATCCCGAGCAAGCGATGCGACAAGCGACAGCTTCAGTTTCTCACCAGGCCCGAGATTGAAGCGATCCTGGCCTGTCCGGATCGCAGCACATGGCTGGGACGGCGTGATCACACTCTGCTGTTGCTGGCCGCGCAAACGGGGTTGCGGGTCTCGGAGATCATCGATCTCGACCGGGACTCGGTGATGCTGGGGCACGGTGCCCACGTGCGATGCGTTGGCAAGGGCCGCAAGGAGCGAAGTACGCCGCTCACCAAGGTTGCACAGCAAGCCCTTCGGGGCTGGCTCAACGAGCCCAGGAAGCGGGGTGCAACGGCTCTCTTTCCGAACATGCACGGCGGCAAGCTGAGCGCCGACGGCGTGCAGGCGCTGCTGAACAAATATGTCGCCAAGGCTCGCGAACACTGCGTCACCCTCCGCTCGAAGCGGGTGTCGCCCCATGTTTTGAGGCACAGCACTGCCATGGAGCTGCTGCGGGCGGGCGTCGATTGTTCGGTCATCGCCCTATGGCTGGGCCATGAGGCGATGGAAACGACGCTGACCTATCTTCACGCACATCTTGAGCTGAAGGAATCCGCGCTTGCCAAGCTGAAGCCATATGAACGCCGAAAGGCCGAACGATTTCGACCAAACGACTGGCTTCTGGAATTCCTGAACGCCCTTTGAACGAGAAAACTATGCCGAGTTGTCAAGCGGTTTCGGTCGAAATGGCGGGCAAAGCGCTTCATACCGCCATGATCGGAAGAGGCGCTCTGCAT
>NZ_JBVVQY010000081.1:0-3812 GCF_055811615.1 Mesorhizobium sp. WSM4807 | reverse complement strand
CCGAAAGGCATATCGACCAGCGAACATTTGAGCGTCATCAGGGCCGCGAGCGCCTCCACCTCCTCGGCATCGGCGTCAGGCGCAAAGCGGATACCCCCCTTTGACCGGCTCACAATGTTCGCTGTGCACCGAGCGCCAGCCGACAAAGCTGTACATGCGTCCGCGCAATCTCACCCCGAAACGCACTGTATAGGTCGAGTTGCATTGAACGATCCGCTCGGCAAGCCCCTCCGGAAGCTCGAGGAAGGACATCGCGTGACAGAAGTTCTTGTCGACGCTCTGCAGAAAACTGTTGGTGGAGGCCAGCATCGCTCACCTTCCGAGGCCGTGCCGCCAGCCGGCGGCGCCAAAGCCGTGGGGTGACGGGGTCTTCAGGATCGCCGCTCGATGATCATCGCCAGGCCCATACGAAGCTCGCAAGCTATCTTTGCACACAGTCCCTATCTCCTTTTGGAAGCGCTAGGGAGTTGCAGGTCAGGTCTCGACAACCGGGGTGACCCTCAACGATCCATCTCAGTTCAGCGCCTCCACGCACGTTGCAACGCCCATTCCGCCGCCGATGCAAACGGTCGCGAGGCCCTTCTTGGTGCCGCGCCGGCGCATCTCGTACACAAGCGTGTTGAAGATACGGGCACCGGAAGCGCCGATCGGATGGCCGATGGCAATTGCGCCGCCATTGACGTTGACGATTGCCGGGTCCCAGCCCATGTCCTTGTTGACGGCGCAGGCCTGCGCGGCGAAGGCCTCGTTGGCCTCGACGAGGTCGAGGTCTCCGATTGACCAGCCGGCCTTGGCCAGCGCCTTGCGCGAAGCGGGAATTGGGCCTGTGCCCATGATCTGGGGGTCGACGCCGGCGGTCGCCCAGGAGGCGATGCGGACGAGCGGCGTCATGCCGCGCCTGACGGCCTCGGTTTCGGTCATCAGCACCGCGCCGGCGGCGCCGTCGTTGATGCCGGAGGCATTGGCGGCGGTCACTGTGCCGTCCTTGTCGAAGGCCGCCTTCAGCTTGGTCATGGCATCGAACGTCGCGCCGTGGCGGATATATTCGTCCTGGTCGACGATGGTGTCGCCCTTCTTGCCCTTGATGGTAAAGGCGACGATCTCGTCCTTGAACTTGCCGGCCTTCTGCGCCGCCTCGGCCTTGTTCTGCGAGGCCAGCGCAAACTCGTCCTGATCGTCGCGCGTGATCTGGAACTGACGGGCGACGTTCTCGGCCGTGTTGCCCATATGATAGCCGTTAAAGGTATCCCACAGGCCGTCCTTGAGCATGGTGTCGATCATCTTGTAGTCGCCCATCTTGATCCCGGGACGCAGGTGCTGCGCGTGCGGCGACAGCGACATCGATTCTTGGCCACCGGCTACGATGATTTTGGCGTCGCCAGTGGCGATCTGCTGCATTCCGAGCGCGATGGCGCGCAGACCCGAGCCGCAAACCTGATTGAGGCCCCAGGCCGTGGTTTCCTTCGGCAGGCCGGCATAGATCGAGGGCTGGCGGGCGGGGTTCTGGCGCTGAGCGGCGGTCAGCACCTGACCGAGAATGACCTCGTCGACCTCGTCCACTTCCACGCCGGCGCGCGACAGCAAGAATGCGGCAGGGCCGTCATCGTCTGCTTGCCGGCATTAATAAGGTCGGCGTCGATCTCGTCCTCAGTTGGGAATGGGTCGATACCCAACAGGCCGTTCTCCGATTGCAACGCCACCCGGACCCCTTCGGGAATGTGATTGGCGACAAGGGTGGGAATGCCGATGCCACGATTGACATATATGCCGTCCTGAAGTTCGCGGGCGGCCCGCGCCGCCATCTGGTTCCGATCCCAAGCCATTGCTATCCCCTTGCTCAAGCCGCCGCGCGCGTTGTGCGCTGTTCGATGCGCTTTTCGTACTTGCCTTGGATCAGGCGGTGCACGTAGATGCCCGGCAGGTGGACCTTGTCGGGATCAAGGCTGCCAACTGGTACGATCTCCTCAACCTCGGCGACGCAGATCCTGCCGCAGGTTGCGGCAGGCGGGTTGAAGTTGCGCGACGTCTTGCGAAGGACGAGATTCCCGGAGGTATCCCCCTTCCACGCCTTCACAATGGACAGGTCGGCAACGATGCCGGTCTCAAGCACATAATCCTCGCCATTGAAGGACTTGTGCTCCTTGCCCTCGGCGACCACAGTGCCCACGCCGGTCTTCGTGTAGAAGCCGGCAATGCCGGCGCCGCCAGCGCGCATGCGCTCGGCCAACGTCCCCCGAGGGCTGAAATCGAGCTCCAGCTCGCCGCTTAAGTACTGGCGCATGGACTCGGCGTTCTCGCCGACATAGGACGAGATCATCTTCTTGATCTGCTTCGTCCTCAGCAGCAGGCCGAGGCCAAAGTCGTCGACGCCACAATTGTTCGACGCGATTGTCAGCTCCTTCGTGCCTGCGTCCTGGATCGCACCGATCAACAGTTCTGGTATGCCGCAAAGACCAAATCCGCCCGCCGCGATCAACATTCCGTCAAACAACAGACCTTCCAACGCCGAACCCGCGGCGCTATAGACCTTATTCATGTAGCTCGCCTACAGTTGATCAATACTTCATTGTGGGGCGAATCGCCCTATGCGATCGCGCTAGCTCAACAGGTGTCGATTGCCTTTGCGGGCGCGAGTTGCCTCGGAAGCTAAACTCATGAGACTCAATCTGTTTCGATCAGTAGCCCCGCGTCAGGTCGACTACGTTATGTAGCGGCCTCTTCTCGAGGAACCGCTGCAGATTGTCGATGAATATCTCGTGCACGCGATTATTGTAGTCGCTCATCCAACCCGCGACGTGGGGAGTGACAATGACGTTCGGCATTGTCCAGAGAGGGCTGTCTGCTGGGAGCGGTTCCCGCTCAAACACGTCAAGGATGGCGCCGGCGATGCCGCCTGCCTTCAACGCTTCGATGAGCTCGCTTTCCACAACGACGGCACCCCGGGCGATGTTGACCAGGATGGCGGTACGGCGCATGAGCCGAAGCTGCTCGCGACCAATTAGCCTGGTGGTTTCCGGAACCTGGGGAACGGCAAGGACAACAAAGTCGGAGAGCTGCAGCAGCTCGGCAAGACTCTCCGGCGGGAGGAGTCTGTCAACGCCGGCGATCGCCTCGGTCACATCGCGTTTAGAGCCAATCACGCTCATCCCGAAACTCTTGCCACGGCGGGCGATGGCCGCGCCAATCGATCCGAGCCCGACCACGCCGAGCGTTCGCCCTGCCAGCGGCGCCAACGCTCTCGGATGCCATTCGTTGCGAGACTGATCCCGCATGAACTGCGGGAAGTCCCAGTACATCATGGCGATGCCCGTCATCACGTAATCGGCGATGACTTCGCCATGCATACCCCGAGCATTGGTGACGATGAGGTCGCCGATGCAGTCTCGGATTGGCATGATCGTGTCTATGCCCGCGCTCGCGCACTGGAACCAGCGCAATCGCCGGGCTTTATTGAAAATCTCGACCGGAAAGCTGTCCGCGAGCAGAACGTCTGCCTGCGCGATCTGCTCATCGAGAGATGCCGCGTCTTTCGCAGTCAACACTCGAACATCGGGAAAGCGCTCGTGGATCAGCTCCGCATGCTCGGCGAGCCTATAGAGCAGAACCGTGACGGCATTGCCATCTGCGGGCGTGTAAGATGTCATGGCTAGCTTATCCTATACAATGTACCACCGCGACGCATTGCTCCATGGCAAGTGTTAAAGCCAGTGGTATGAGTTCGTCTGGCACGTCCGACCGCCGAAGAGGGCCCGTCTCTCGGACGGTACGGGACGCGGCGCCGCTCGAACGTCGCAGTGCGTCCGCCAACTGCG
>NZ_JBVVQY010000080.1:0-4178 GCF_055811615.1 Mesorhizobium sp. WSM4807 | reverse complement strand
ATGGCGACCCAGTGTTAACCGCGAAGAGAACCACAGAGCCGGCAGGAACATGGATACGCCGAAAAGGAGCTTGCAATGTATGCATCCGGTGAGGCTTCCGATTACCCACATCGTCGGCGGGCCTATTGCCCCGTATGAATCTGCCGTGCTTCTGTCCGTGACGCCGAATCACGGAGGCGTCACGGATGCGAGACAAGAACGGCAGCAGCGAAGCCGCTTGGCAGGAGGAAGAGCTTTCTGCGGCGGCCCTTCCCGACAAGCGTGTGGCCCGTCGGCTGCGACGGTTGCTGGATCAGATGTCAGCTGCGCCGGGCAAGCCAATCCCGGCGGCCTGCGGCGACTGGGCGGCGGCGAAGGCGGCCTACCGCTTCTTTGACAACCCGCGTGTGACCGAACATAGCGTTCTGGCCGGCCATTTCGCCGCGACCGCGGCGCGCATTGCGGCGAGCGAAGGTCCGATCCTTATCCTGCAGGACACGACCGAACTTATCTACAGCCGCGCGCAGCCGGGCAAAATCGGCTTCACCAAGACCATCAACGCCGGGCGCTACAAGGCCGGGCAGCCCAACGTGCTGACTTTGTGGGGGGTGCTGACGATCAGGCTGTAGAGAAAGGCAGCGCGCTGTCCGCCGCGATCGGAACCGCAGAACAGCCAGGACTTTCTACCGAGAGCGATGCCGCGCAGGGCTCGCTCGGCTGCATTGTTCGATAGGCAAATCCGGCCATCGTCGAGGAAACGGGTGAAGGATGACCAGCGGCGCAGCATGTAGTTGAAGGCGTTGGTCAGATCGTGTCCGCTCGAGAGCTTGTCGCGCGCGTCTCGATCATCCAGCGCTCGAGTTCGGTGACCAGCGGCACGCTCCGCTCCTGGCGCACGGTGTGGCGTTGGGCCGGCGACAGGCCGTTGATCTCGCGCTCGATATCGAACAGGGCACGATGCGCTTCACGGCTTCAACCGCCAGCGGATCGACCAGCTTGGGCTTCTCGCCGCGCGCCTTCTTGCGCGCCGCCGTTTCGATATCGGCCAGTTCGAACACTTTGCGCCGGCTGTGGGCCCAGCAGCTGGCTTCCAGAACAGGCGCCGGCTGACGACCCGTCGCATAGAGATCTCCATAACCACCAAAGGCATCGGCCTGCAGAATGCCGCTCCAGCCGGCGAGATGCGCCGCGGGATGTTCCCCTCGACGATCGCGGGAATAGTAGAACACTGCCGCCGGCGGATCGGCGCCGCCGAACGGTCGGTCATCGCGCACATAATGAGATGAGATGGACGGCCTCCCACCGCTTAGCCGATCATGCCGAATGGAGGGGGAGAAAGAGGAGATGATCATGACAGTCGTTACGATAGGGCTCGACACATCGAAGAGCCGGTTCCAAGTGCATGGGGTCGACGAGGATGGGCAGGTCGTCCTCCGTCGCAATTTGACTCGCAGCAAGGTTCTCACCTTTTTCGCTAATCTTCCGCCTTGCACGGTGGGCTTTGAAGCGTGTGGCGGCGCGCATTACTGGGCGCGGGAATTGGCCAAGCGCGGGAATTGGCCAAGCTCGGGCACGCGCCGCGCTTGATGCCGGCGCGCTATGTCCGGCCCCTACGTGAAGACAAACAAGCACGACGCCGCTGACGCGGAAGCCTGTTGTGAGGCTATCCAGCGGCCCGGGATGCGATTTGTCCCGCTCAAGACAGTCGAACAGCAGAGCATGCTGATGGTGCATCGCGTTCGCGAGTTGCTGATCCGGCAAAGAACCGCTGCGGTGAATGCGTTGCGTGGCCATCTGTCAGAGTTCGGCATCGTTCGGCCCAAGGGAACTGCCAAGGCTAGGGAACTGATGGACCTGGTCGCCCTCGATGATCGCACCCCGGCGGTTGCCCGCGACGCGCTCCAGAGCCTCGTCCGTCGAATCCGCGATAGCGAGCAAAAGATTGCGGCTTTCAATGATCAGATTCTGGCTATGGCGAAGGAGAACCAGACCTGCCGCCGCCTGATGAGTGTTCTCACCATCGGTCCCTTCGCATCGACAGCGCCCTTTTGGCGACCGTCGGTGATCCGCGTTATTTCTCCTCCGGCCGACATTTCGCGGCCTGGTTGGGTCTCGTGCCCAAACAACACTCCACCGCCGGGAAGGAGAAGCTCGGCGGCATCAGCAAACGAGGCGACAGCTATGTCCGAAAGTTACTGATTCACGGCGCCCGAGCCACCATTCATAACGTTCGAAGCGGACGGGTTAAGGGAGCGTGGATTTCAGGCCTGCTAGCACGGCGGCATTTCAACGTCGCAACAGTTGCACTGGCAAACAAGACCGCTCGGATCGCCTGGGCGGTGATGATAACGGGGCAGAGCTACCGCGCAGCGATCTAAAGGACGTCGCTGCTCAGTTTCGGCAATGCGAGGGCGTTGAAGTGTGATGGCAACCCGGTCGGACCGGGATCGACCGAACCCGTTGGACCTATCGGGCCATCATGCCCGTCAACGTAATTGGGTGTCGATCCGCGGATCTCATCGAGGTCAGCAGCAATGGCTGCACCAAAGACCGAATAGATAGCTGCAACCGATAGTTTGTCAGATCACCAAAACGCACTTGCAGAAAGGAGGCCGTCCATAGATAGGTCCATAATCGGCCGGTATCGGTCTTGCCCTTGGCCAGGACCGGAACCGTCGTATCGTCGCCGTGGAGACGTGAAGCGGCCAGTACATGGGCTTCTAGCCGCTTGAACAGCGGCATTAGTACTGCAGCGCCGGCGCCGACCTGGTCAGCTAGGGTCGACAGGCTGAGCGGCACGCCTTCGCGGGCATAGCGTTCAGCCTGGCGGTTGAGCGGCTGATGCTGGCCGAACTTCTCCACAGGATCATCGCCAGCAGGCCGGGACCGGCCCAGCCGCGCGGAGTGGCGTGGAATGGCGCCGGAGCCTGGCTGATCCCCTCGCAGTCGCGACAGGTGAACTTCTCCCGCACGTGCTGGATCACCTTCCATTGCCGCGGCACCACCTCCAGTGTCTCGGTGATATCCTCACCCAGCTTGCGCAGCCGATGACCGCCGCAGCAGTGGCAAGCGGCCGGCGCCGGCTCGACCATGCGTTCGCGCGGCAGATGCTCGGGAAATGGCTGGCGCGCCGGTCGTTTGCGCACATAAGGCGCCACTTCGGTGGTGCGGGCCGCGGCCTGTTCGGCGGCGATCTCGTCTTCCGTTGCCTGCTCTCGAGTTCCTCGAAGGTGAGCTCCATCTGGTCGTGCAGACGGGTTGAACGTTCAGAACTCTGACCATGCAGCGCCCGCTGCAGCTTCCGGATCGTCAGATCCTGATGTGCGATCAGCGCCGCATCATCGGATGCCTTGGCCCTGGCGACCGCCAGTTCGGCCTCGACCAGCGCAGCGCGCGCGGCCTCGTCTTCGGCTCTGGCCAGGGCCGCGGTCAGCGCTGCTCTCAGCGCGCCGATATCGTCCGGAACAGCATCCAGGGCGGTGGCATCCATGCCCTGGAGTGAATCATAAAATGCGTCCGCTGACTCGCGGAAAATGGCGCAAACTCAAAGAAAAACTCGCCCGCGCGCTGGGGACGGAACGTGTGACGCGGGTTGCGCCAATCGATCCCGTCGAGCATGTAGGCGAGCTGCGACGGGGATATGGAAACCATATCGTCCCCCGGCGACGGCCATAGAAACCGGCCCTTCTCGAGCCGTTTTGCATACAGCGACATGCCGAGCCCATCATGCCAGATAATCTTGATCAAATTGCCGCTGCGGCCGCGGAAGACATAAGGATCGCCGGCACGCGGATCCCGGCCCAACGTCTCCTGAACCTGCAGAGCGAGGCCTTGCATCCCGCGACGCATATCGGTCCGGCCGACCGCCAACCAGATCCGCACCTGGCTCGGAACCGGGATCATGAAACGCCCAGCGCCTTCACCATCGCCGCCGCCAGTGTCGGCGGCGTGGTCAGCGGAATCCGCAGCCGCACCTTGCCGGCGACCTCCAGCTCGATCACCGCTGGTTGCGCCGCCGGCACCGAAGCGGCGACAGGCTCATCGGGAACCACGACAACTTCGGCAAAGCCCGTCTCGCGGCTCTCACCGTGCGGCGCCACTTATACAAGTCTGTTGCGCGGCCCCTCGCGCCTGCTGATGGCGAGCTCCGCCTCGGAACCCCTTGTCGGCACCCTGCAGGGCACGCCGACCAGAACACT
>NZ_JBVVQY010000079.1:0-4465 GCF_055811615.1 Mesorhizobium sp. WSM4807 | reverse complement strand
CGCTACAGCGCTGTTGAGGGCGCGCTCGCGAGCGGCTTCGCTACCGCCGACCTACACCACGCGGTGGGACACGACCTGATCGAGGCCGACTCCCGCGCGTACGGGATCACGCTCGCGTGACGCGAAAACGCAATGATTTTGCCGGGCATTTGCAGTCCAAAGCAGCATTCGCCGGCCCGCCTCTCTCAGGCGGTCGGCCGGCACCAGTCAGCACTCGGTCGTTTGGATCGGCAAATTCACACATCCTACAGAGCAGAAAACCATCCGCTCCGTTCATGCGATCGACGATTTCGCAAAAAACTGGGCTTTTAAAGAGATCGCCGTATTCGTCGCATAGAAGGCTACCCAGTACGTGATGCCGCTCAAAATCCATGGAGCAGAGAGTAACCTCGCCGTTTGGAAGGAGAACATTCCGATCCTGTCGTTCGTCCACGCATATCAGCGCTCCGACGACTGGCTGCCGTGGTTCTACAATCTTAGGATTTACGCTTCCACCCCTGCTGCTCACCGGTCGCGCGCGAACTAGGGCTTCGGCGGGGATAACGTCGGCGATATCGGGATGGGCCTCGCCCAAAACCACGAATTGAATTGATGGAATGTCGGCGTCGACGAGTTGACCAACCAAATCGCGATACTTGTCTCCGACAAGGCGGCTATTCATGTGGGCGCCATCATCAAAAACATGAACCACGAATACCCCCAACCGCAGCGCCTGCAAGCGTTGTAGATCCCGCCCCTTCATTCCCACAAGCGTCGTGAAAATCCTGATGCCGTGGCCTTTGGCGGAAGCGTGCTCGACCATTTCGGTGCAATCCGGATTGAGCCATGGCTCAGAATACCCGGCAAAACTAATGTCGACGGAGGTTGGTACGCGCGCCAGACAGCGCTTGAAATCTCCAAGACTAAGATGTTTCGTATCAGATACTTTTCTTTGCCGGTCAGCGAACTTGTCCTGCGGACAATATGAGCATCCCACGATGCATCCTGTAGTCGTCGTTATCTCCAAAACTCTGCCGGCTGGGATAGCAGAGCGCAGTTACCGGTAAAATCATTTGTTATGACTCCCACTCGTCTGGTCATGCATAACGTCCAGCATGGTGTCTTTGGCTTCATGACACCGACGGTCAAGACGTTCCGAATGAACCCAGCCATCTCCGCCTGGGCAGCAGTCAACGGCCGGCTTCCTCAATCTGCCGAGCGAACTATCAACGGACTTTGGGCACATCGGCACGGCAGGGCGGCGCAACCGCAATGTCGCGCGTCAGCCATTGCCAAAGGTGTAGCCGTGACCCTTGAGCGGGCGCGCCGCCGAGATGGCGTAGCAGACCCTCAATCGTCTCGCGCGTTCTAATGCGGTCAGCCCCCACTCAATATTGCCGCATCTCCAGCAAAGGCCGTGCCAGCGCGCTTAGCGCAGCAACTGCATGAGTAGGCTTGGAGAAACCTCTCGCCCAAGGCGGCCGGTTGTTTGGACCAGACATGTTTTTTTGTCGCTGTCAGCTTTTGGACATGCATCACTCATCGTCAGACGCTTGAGGACAGACTTGGCTGTCTCCCATGCGGTAATGTTGGCGTCGGCTCATCATCTAGCATCATTTCGGCGCCGGCTGTGTGCGCGGAAGATCTACACGACCTGACCGCCGCGTGCAGCGATTGCCTGCCGGCCATAGCTGATCTTTTCTCCTGAAGCCGGCGTGAGGCCAGGCCGTCTGTGCGTGCTGCCGCTGCGTATGCTGTTTCGCTAGACGGCGGATACCGCGTCACCACCATATTTTCGCGACAGAGGCTTGGTGGCGTCGCAGGCCTTCCTGCTACATCACCGCAGTGCTCGGGAATTCGTATCTGATCCGCGTGAGGCGAAGACCTTCTCTCTCGACTGGCTCGCCGAGGCCGTCTGTCCTGCGGGGCCTCGAACGATTTCTCATTTGGCATGGCGCATGCGCGTCGATCCGCAAACCCTGTCATGAGGAGAAATCGGAGCTGGTCGCCACTCCACCTCCTCCTATCACGAGGGCAGATGGGAAGCAGCGCCTTCAAATGAGGAACAAAATCACTTTACCTCGAATCTTGCCTCTCGACCACAACCGGAGCCATGGAACCGCGTCCGCGACCATCGCCAATGATCGCGCCCCAACGCAATTGCCCAGCGCAAAATGGCTACGCGCGATTACGCCATGCATCCCTTACGAGGCTACGACAGCACCTCGGAGAGCTCGCCGCCATCATGCAGACCGATCTAAGCCCAGTTGATCCAGCACAAAGGAATTTCAAACATGCACCAAGATACCGTCCGTGGGAGATCTTTCGCCATACCCCTGACCAGCCCGGCCTACCCGGCCGGCCCATATCGCTTCCGCAACCGGGAGTATCTGATCATCACATATCGCACCGATCCGCAGAAACTGCGCGACCTTGTGCCGGAGCCGCTTCAGGTATGCGAGCCTCTGGTCAAATTCGAGTTCATTCGCATGCCGGACTCGACGGGCTTCGGCGACTACACGGAAGGCGGACAGGTCATCCCTGTTTCCTTCTGTGGCCGCAGGGGGAGCTACACCCACTGCATGTTTCTCGACGACCATCCGCCGATAGCGGGCGGACGCGAGTTGTGGGGCTTTCCCAAGAAGCTGGCTAGCCCAACGCTCCGAACGGAGACGGATACCCCTTGTTGGCACGCTGGACTACGGACCGGTCCGCGTCGCGACAGGTACCATGGGCTACAAGCACCGAGCCGCCGACCTCGCGAGCGTGAGGGCCTCGCTCGCTGAACCGAACTTCCTCCTCAAAATCATCCCGCATGTCGACGGCACGCCGCGCATCTGTGAGCTCGTGGAATATCATCTAGAGGACGTCCATCTGAGGGGCGCCTGGACCGGCCCGGCAGCCCTGAACCTCTGGTCGCATGCGCTTGCCCCCGTCGCCGAACTGCCGGTGCTGGAAGTAGTCTCAGCCGTACACGTCGTCGCAGATCTCACGCTCGCGCTCGGGAAGGTCGTCCACGACTATCTCGCGGAAGCCGAGCCTCGCCATGGGAAAGGAAGAAAAAGCCTAGAAGTTTGGAGCCGCCAGTGAAGCTGCCGATCTCCCCCCTTGCGGGGGAGATGGCCGGCGGGCCAGAGGGGGTGCTGTCCCATAGGCGCTAACTTAGGGGACGAGCGTTATCCTTGCTGCGGCGGATTGGCTTTTTCGTCGCCTCGGTGGATCGCAGACGTGGCGGATAATTTCGGCAAAGCGCGCCACGATTTTTCCCGGCCGCATCACCATCAGTATGGCGTTGAGGATTGCAGGACGCAGGAGACTATGCAGCCTCCAAATGGACAGCGATTGCGCTGTGGGTGGTTTCATCTTCACAGGGGGGAGAGTCGAGAACGTCGGTGACGGCCTCGTCGATCATCAGCGCCAGGATCAGATGGGCTGTCAGCCAGCTTCGAGCGAGCCGCTCATCGCGTGCGGGAAGCTTATGGATACCCATTCCACTCTTGAGCCGCTTAAAGGCGAGTTCGACTTGCCAGCGCAGCCGATAGGTTTGCAGAACCTCGTCGGCCGCCAATTCATCGGCTGGGATCGACGTCAGCAGCATGACGAAGCCTGCTGCGGTGAGGGTCATCGGGTGCAGCCTCTTGCTGCCACGTCGCTGATGCCCTCGCCTTGCCGCCTTCTGTGCTTTTTGCGTGGCCTCCTCATCCTTGCGCTTGACGATGAGCCTCGCCGGCAAGAGCGGCTTGCCTCGGCCCTTGCTTGTGCGGCCTGAATGCTCCAGGAGCACGCTCATCTCGCAAACTTCACCGGGCAGCAAGGGCTCAAAGATGGCGTTCCAGTCGACCCGTTGCCCTTCGGGCGTGGTCAGCCGAACACTGTTCCAGCCCGTGCGCACGATGAAGTCGCCGCCCGCCGCCACCACCTTTTCAAGGGACGGGGTACGAGCGTAGGCGCGATCGCCAACAACGATGTCGCCTTGGCGAAGCGGAACACGAAAGAAGCCTTCACCGCCGCGAGCGTCGCTGATCTCCAGATGCGTGAACCGCGCAAGCGCAGGTTCGTAGGTGGCGTGCAGCCGCCAGTCCGTGCCGGCACTGCCGGGGTGCGAGATCGAACTGCCATCGACGACGCGCAGCCGACGCCTCGTCGCCGCGGTACTTTTGACAGAAACGTTCTCCAGCAAGGCGCCTGCGATGCAGCCAAGCCAATCGGCCGCTCCACGCAAGCGCTTCAAAAGAGCAACATCGGAAAGGCTCGCAACGTCGTTCATCCCGGCCCAGGCGGCCGCCGAGCGCAGGCTCATCCCGCCGGGGCCATAGGCCAAGGCCAGACGCAGCAATGTCGCTGCGTCCGCAACATTGCGACGACGTACCAGCGCTCCCGTCGTTCGCGCCGTCGTGTCAAGATCAACACGATAGTGTCCTGAAGGTTCTGCAAAAAGCTCTGGAGAGAGAACAGCCCTTACTCTGAGGCGAGGGGCGGCCATGGC
>NZ_JBVVQY010000078.1:0-4803 GCF_055811615.1 Mesorhizobium sp. WSM4807 | reverse complement strand
TTTGGTTGCGGGGACAGGATTTGAACCTGTGACCTTCAGGTTATGAGCCTGACGAGCTACCGGGCTGCTCCACCCCGCGTCAACTAGACGGCGAATGCCGGCCGGGCAGCCCGGACTTTTTTGTTTCCGTCCTCGAGGCCTTCGGCCTCTGCGGGCGGACGGGGCGCTGCTCCACCCCGCGTCAACCAGACGGCGAATGCCGGCCGGGCAGCCCGGACTTTTTGTTTTGTCCGTCCTCGAGGCCTTCGGCCTTTGCGGGCGGACGGGGCGCTGCTCCACCCCGCGTCAACTTTTCAAGCAAGTCAGCGCTTTACTTAGGTACAAGTTCCGCCAAATGAAAGGGCCGCTTGCGCGGCCCGAGTTCCCGTTTGGCGGGCCTGTTGGTAAGGAGAAGATTTGGATTTTTCGACGTGCGTTTTGCAGACCTGGCAGCGACCTACTCTCCCGCGTCTTGAGACGAAGTACCATCAGCGCTGGAGCGTTTCACGGCCGAGTTCGGAATGGGATCGGGTGCAGCCGCTCCGCCATAACCACCAGGTCGGCAAAGCGCACGTTGCTCGAGAAGCTTTTTGAGCGAATAGCCAATAGTGAGTAGCGAATAGGGAACCCTATTTTCTGCTCTCTCTGAGCTGTTCGCTGGTCTTTGTTGTGCCTTTACCGTTCTTTTGGTCTTGGCGCCTTTCGAAGCGAAGCTTCGCAAGGTCGACCGACCGTCGGCGCCGATGCGCCGCACCCACGTAGCGCCGCCCGCAGGGCGGAACAAGCGTGAGTGAGAACAGACCATCTGACTTTGTCAGATGGGCATAAGGAATGAGAACGATCAAGCCGATCGAACTATTAGTACCGGTAAGCTTCAAGCGTTGCCGCTCTTCCACACCCGGCCTATCAACGTGGTCGTCTTCCACGGTTCTCAGGGAATACTCGTTTTAAGGTGGGTTTCCCGCTTAGATGCCTTCAGCGGTTATCCCGTCCGGATATAGCTACCCTGCTATGCGGCTGGCGCCACAACAGGTCCACCAGAGATCCGTCCATCCCGGTCCTCTCGTACTAGGGACAGATCCTTTCAATATTCCTACACCCACGGCAGATAGGGACCGAACTGTCTCACGACGTTCTGAACCCAACTCACGTACCGCTTTAAATGGCGAACAGCCATACCCTTGGGACCTGCTCCAGCCCCAGGATGCGATGAGTCGACATCGAGGTGCCAAACAACCCCGTCGATATGGACTCTTGGGGGTCATCAGCCTGTTATCCCCGGCGTACCTTTTATCCGTTGAGCGATGGCCCTTCCACGCGGGACCACCGGATCACTATGACCGACTTTCGTCTCTGCTCGACTTGTCAGTCTCGCAGTCAGGCAGGCTTATGCCATTGCACTCAGCGAACGATTTCCGACCGTTCTGAGCCCACCATCGCGCGCCTCCGTTACTCTTTAGGAGGCGACCGCCCCAGTCAAACTACCCACCATACATTGTCCCGGACCCGGATAACGGGCCGCGGTTAGACATCCATAGTGATAAGGGTGGTATTTCAAGGGTGGCTCCACCTGAGCTGGCGCCCAGGTTTCAAAGCCTACCACCTATCCTACACATGCCACTACGAATGCCAATGTAAAGCTATAGTAAAGGTGCACGGGGTCTTTCCGTCTAACCGCAGGAACCCCGCATCTTCACGGGGAATTCAATTTCACTGAGTCTATGCTGGAGACAGCGGGGAAGTCGTTACGCCATTCGTGCAGGTCGGAACTTACCCGACAAGGAATTTCGCTACCTTAGGACCGTTATAGTTACGGCCGCCGTTTACTGGGGCTTCGATTCAGAGCTTGCACCCCTCCTCTTAACCTTCCAGCACCGGGCAGGCGTCAGACCCTATACGTCGTCTTGCGACTTCGCAGAGCCCTGTGTTTTTGATAAACAGTCGCTACCCCCTGGTCTGTGCCACCCTCCTCCACTTGCGTGGAAAAGGGTCACGCTTCTTCCGAAGTTACGCGTGCAATTTGCCGAGTTCCTTCAGCATAGTTCTCTCAAGCGCCTTGGTATACTCTACCAGTCCACCAGTGTCGGTTTCGGGTACGGTCTATAAGGAGGAGCTATTTCCTGGAACCACGCAGCAGCCCGTTCAATCCGATAAGATTGGACTACCTCAATGATCCGTCACTTCCTCCAGGCCCACGAATATTAACGTGGTTCCCATCGTCTACGCATTTCTGCCTCGACTTAGGGGCCGGCTAACCCTGCTCAGATTAGCTTTAAGCAGGAACCCTTGGACTTTCGGCGGGGGAGTCTCTCACTCCCCTTACGTTACTCATGTCAGCATTCGCACTTCTGATACCTCCACCACCCCTCACGGGTATGGCTTCATCAGCTTACAGAACGCTCCGCTACCGCTCGTGATTGCTCACGAACCCTAAGCTTCGGTGTATGGCTTGAGCCCCGTTACATTTTCGGCGCAAAGACCCTTATTTAGACCAGTGAGCTGTTACGCTTTCTTTAAATGATGGCTGCTTCTAAGCCAACATCCTGGTTGTTTTGGGATCCTCACATCCTTTCCCACTTAGCCATAACTTGGGGACCTTAGCTGTAGGTCAGGGTTGTTTCCCTTTTCACGACGGACGTTAGCACCCGCCGTGTGTCTGCCGACTAGTACTCCCAGGTATTCGGAGTTTGGTTAGGTTTGGTAATCCGGTGAGGACCCCTAGCCCATCCAGTGCTCTACCCCCTGGGGTATTCGGTCGACGCTCTACCTAAATAGATTTCGCGGAGAACCAGCTATTTCCGAGTTTGATTGGCCTTTCACCCCTAGCCACAAGTCATCCCGAACTATTGCAACAGTTATGGGTTCGGTCCTCCAGTAAGTGTTACCTTACCTTCAACCTGCTCATGGCTAGATCACTCGGTTTCGGGTCTAATGCGACGAACTGAACGCCCTGTTCAGACTCGCTTTCGCTGCGCCTACACCTACCGGTTTAAGCTTGCTCGTCACACTAAGTCGCTGACCCATTATACAAAAGGTACGTGGTCACCCAGGACGAACCTTGGACTCCCACTGTTTGTAGGCAATCGGTTTCAGGTACTCTTTCACTCCCCTTGTCGGGGTGCTTTTCACCTTTCCCTCACGGTACTAGTTCGCTATCGGTCATGCACGAGTACTTAGGCTTGGAGGGTGGTCCCCCCAATTTCAGACAGGATTTCACGTGTCCCGCCTTACTCGAGGACGATGATTTGCATTACGCGTACGGGGCTGTCACCCACTATGGCCCTACTTTCCAGAAGGTTCCGCTTGTCTCATCATCGCCACTGGCCTGGTCCGGGTTCGCTCGCCACTACTGCCGGAGTCTCGGTTGATGTCCTTTCCTACGGGTACTTAGATGTTTCAGTTCCCCGCGTTCGCCACTTTATCCCTATGTATTCAGGATAAGTTACCTATTACAGATCCTTGGAAACCACAGCAGCAAGTTGGCCTTGTCGACCACTGGCTGCTCTGATTTTCCAAGCACCTTAGGTGGGTTTCCCCATTCGGAAATCTACGGATCAAAGGGTATTCGCACCTCCCCGTAGCTTATCGCAGCGTATCACGTCCTTCATCGCCTGTGCATGCCAAGGCATCCACCAATTGCCCTTAAGACACTTGATCGTTCTCATTGCCAATACCCACCGCGCGATCCGAAGGATCGTCGCTTCAGCCAAATCCTGTGCAGGACTTGGCTGCGTGACAACCCTACGGGTTGCGCTTGATGGCATTGGCACAAAAAGACCAGCTTCTCGAGATCGGTTCGAGGGTGCGGTTAGGCAAACCCATCATATGCGGGAGATTGAGCGTCTCCCGCGACAAATCACATCCCTTTTTCGGGGGATATGAAGTTCGAACAAATCTTCTCTTTACGATGTCATACAGAACAGGCGGAGAGCCAGAAGGCTCGCCGCAAACTCTTGAAACGAATGACTTTGCAACCGGTTTCACATCCACTCGACACCCCTCTTTCTTTTCAGAACGAGGTAGCGACAATCCTGCGGATTGCGCGGAGATGGTGGAGCCGGACGGGATCGAACCGACGACATCCTGCTTGCAAAGCAGGCGCTCTCCCAGCTGAGCTACGGCCCCTTGATAACACCTCTTCGAAGTTACCCTGCTTAGGGCACCCCTGTCGAGGAATGGTGGGCCTGGGAGGACTTGAACCTCCGACCTCACGCTTATCAAGCGCGCGCTCTAACCAACTGAGCTACAAGCCCTAAACCGAACCCTGCTGGCACCATGTTGCACCGGCAAGGCACGCCTTGTGGGCAGAGCCAAAGGGAGGTTAGTCATTCGCGAAGAAAGAGAAACGAAGGCGGCAGACCCGCTTAAGGTATGCACGACGGTAAGAGTGACTCTCTTCCGTCTTGTTCCAAGAGAACCGAAAGGCAGAGGCTCCCCATTTCATCCGAAGATGAGGGAGGAAGCGTTTCCATTAGGGTTCTTCCTTAGAAAGGAGGTGATCCAGCCGCAGGTTCCCCTACGGCTACCTTGTTACGACTTCACCCCAGTCGCTGACCCTACCGTGGTCGCCTGCCTCCTTGCGGTTAGCACAGCGCCTTCGGGTAAAACCAACTCCCATGGTGTGACGGGCGGTGTGTACAAGGCCCGGGAACGTATTCACCGCGGCATGCTGATCCGCGATTACTAGCGATTCCAACTTCATGCACTCGAGTTGCAGAGTGCAATCCGAACTGAGATGGCTTTTGGAGATTAGCTCGACCTCGCGGTCTCGCTGCCCACTGTCACCACCATTGTAGCACGTGTGTAGCCCAGCCCGTAAGGGCC
>NZ_JBVVQY010000077.1:0-5001 GCF_055811615.1 Mesorhizobium sp. WSM4807 | reverse complement strand
CGGGGTGGAGCAGCCCGGTAGCTCGTCAGGCTCATAACCTGAAGGTCACAGGTTCAAATCCTGTCCCCGCAACCAAATCAAAAAAACGGCCCGCCTCGCGCGGGCCGTTTTGCGTTTGCGCCCTGGCGCGGCCAGTTTTTGATGCTCATCACGTTACCCTACGGTGTGGGTCTCGGCAGGCGCCGTTTTCCCGTGTTAAACTGCTTGGCATGGAGATGGACACCGACAAGATCGACAATGCCGTTCTGGGGCTGCTTTGGCTAACGCTGCATGAAGAGAGGCGCGCCTGGAAGGGATTGGATTGGGATGCTCTGGATCGCTTGCACCAGAAGGGACTGATCGCCAATCCAGCAAACAAGGCGAAGTCGGTGGTTCTGACAGATGAAGGCCTGCGACGGGCTGAGGAACTGTTCCGCACCCTGTTCACGCGGCCGGCGCCATGAGCGCTGGCTGGCGTTCCAATTCGACAGCAAGAGTCGCGCAGGCAAAACCGACAACTTGCTCCGCAGGCTCATCCCGCAACAATTGCGGTTGGGCGTTCCGCCCGACCACCGTCTGGCGGCGGTGTCCGGAGCGGCGGACTTTCAAGTCGAATTGCTACCGCCGGCGCTGTCATGGCGCCTGGTTCAGTTGATACGGTTTTCCAACCCCACGGTCAGCGGAATCTCAAGCCCCCGCCGCAATCCCGTCGCAACGACCGACACCCTGAATTTTCCTGCGAGCGCCTTGTCGAAAATGGCGCCGACGATGATGTCGGCATCGGCGTCAACCTCCTCGCGTATGCGGGTGGCGGCTTCGTCGACCTCGAACAGCGTCATGTCAGTGCCGCCCGATATCGAGACAAGGACGCCCTTGGCGCCCATCATCGACGCTTCGTCGAGAAGCGGGTTTGCGATCGCCGCTTCGGCTGCCTTCCTGGCGCGGTCCTCCCCGGTGGCTTCGCCGGTCCCCATCATCGCGCGACCCATATCGCGCATCACCGACTTCACATCGGCGAAGTCGAGATTGATCAGGCCTTCCTTGACGATGAGATCGGTGATGCAGCCGACGCCGGCGTAGAGAACGCGGTCCGCCATGGCGAAAGCGTCCGCGAAGGTCGTCTTGGCATCGGCGATCCTGAAAAGGTTCTGATTCGGTATGACGATGACGGTGTCGGCGCTTTCGCGCAGCCGCTCGATGCCCTCATTGGCGGCATGCATTCGGCGGTTTCCTTCGAAGACGAACGGCTTGGTGACGACGGCCACGGTCAGTATTCCCGCGTTGCGCGCGGCCTGCGCTATGACCGGTGCTGCACCGGTTCCAGTTCCGCCTCCCATGCCCGCGGTCACGAAGCACATATGCGTTCCCGCAAGATGGTCCATGATTTCGTCGATCGATTCCACGGCCGCGGCATGGCCGACCTCGGGCAGGGATCCTGCACCAAGGCCCTCCGTGACGTGCGCTCCCAATTGGATCAGCCGCGTTGCCTTCGACATGGTGAGCGCCTGGGCATCGGTGTTGGCAACGATAAATTCGGTGCCCTGCAAGCCTTCGGCGATCATGTTGTTGATGGCGTTGCCGCCACCGCCGCCAACCCCGATGACGGATATTTTGGGCCTCATCTCCGAGATTGCCGGCCTCGTTGCAGTGTTCATTTGCCGTCTCTCCCCTTGAATGCGCAAGCGCAGCGGTCGGTGGAAGGCTTGTTCCCGGCGCACTGCAAAGACTTTGGACAGTGCGCGAATCAGGACAGCCGAGCGTGACCAAGGGAATCAGACGGTTGAACCGGCTGCAAGTGCACTATTCGCGCTCGCGCATGTTATGCGCTATTGGTTCGCCGTCGGTGCTACGTGTGGCGGCTGCCTGAATATCGTCCGATGACAACGTCTCCCGTAAAGCCGAGACCGATTTTCCCGTTCTACTTCACGCCGATGCCGGCGGTCAGGCCGCCGTCGATCCTGTAGTCCGCGCCGGTGCAGAACCCGGCTTTCGACGAACACAGAAAGGCGATGAGTTCCGCCACTTCCTCCGGCTCGCCGATGCGCCCGATGGGGTGCGCTTCGCCGAAGCGCTTGTAGGCGGCCTCGACATCGGCGTCGGTGCCGTTTTCGCCGCGCGCCGCCTTTTCCAAGATAGGGGTGCGGATCGAGCCCGGGCTGACGGAATTGACGCGAATGCCAGAGCGCGCGTGGTCGAGCGCCAGAGCGCGCGTCAATGTGTGGATGGCGCCCTTAGTCGTGGCATAGGAGGCGACGTTCTGCTGGCAGGCGAAACCTTGCACCGAAGCCACGTTGACGATGGCGCCGCCGCCTCGCCTGATCATTTCCGGGATGCCGAAATGCGCGGTCATGTAGATCGAGCCGACATTTACGGACATCGCCCGGTTCCAGGTGTCGAAATCGGTGCTAACAGCGGTTCCATATGGATGGACCGCCGCGGAATTGACAATGATATCGAGGCCGCCGAACCGCTCGACACCGGTCGCGACCGCGTCGCGAATCTGATCCGGCACGGAGACGTCGACGGCCATGACCAGCGACCCGGCGCCGGAGCTGTCCAGTTCCGCTGTCATCGCCGCGTTGGCCGCGCGATCGATGCCGCAGGCGATGATCGCCGCGCCGCCCGCCGCAAGACGTCTGGCGGTCGCCAGGCCGATCCCGGTCGTCCCCGTCACCAGAGCGATCTTGCCGTCGAAATCCTTCATTGCGCAAACTCCTTTAATTTGACTTCCATTGTGGCCCAACAATACGGTTCTGTTTTATCGCAAAGGGAAAGCCTCGATGGAACAATTCTGGCGCTGGTATGGCCCTGACGACCCGGTGACGCTCGATCATGTCAAGCAGGCCGGAGCCACGGGCGTCGTGTCCGCCCTGCATAATATCTACGACGGCCGCGCCTGGCCTTTGACGGACATCCTGGAGCGCAAGCACATCATCGAGGCCGAAGGGCTGACCTGGTCGGTCGTGGAGAGCATTCCCGTCCACAATTCGATCAAGATCGGCTCGGCGGAACGGCTTCGCTATGTCGGCTGGTACAAAGACACGATCCGTGCGCTCGCCAAGGCTGGCATTGCGACGATCTGCTATAATTTCATGCCTGTGGTCGACTGGACCCGCACCGACCTTGCCTATCGGCTTCCAACGACGGGCTACGCCCTGCGTTTCGATGCGATCGATTTTGCCGCATACGACATTTTCGTCCTGAAGCGCAGGAATGCCGAAGCCAGCTACAGCGTGGCACGTGTCGCCGAAGCGGAATCGCGACTGAAGGAACTGAGCGACGAGCAGATCGACAGGATCGAGCGCAATCTGATTGCCGGCCTGCCGGCGACCGAGCGCAGCTACGACCGTGATAGTTTTCGCGAGGCATTGGCGGAATATGACTCGATCGGGCCGAAGGAGTTGCGCGACAATCTTGCCTGGTTTTTGCGCGAGATCATTCCGGTGGCCGAGCAGGAGGGAGTGCGCATGTGCATCCATCCCGACGACCCGCCATTCTCGCTCTATGGCTTGCCACGGATCGTTTCGACCGCCGAGGACGCGCGTTTCATCCTCAACGCCGTCGACAGCCCGGCGAACGGCCTGACATTCTGCACCGGCTCCTATGGTACGCGCGCCGACAACGACATTGTCGGCATGGTCAAGGAATTCGCCGACCGGATCCATTTCGTCCATCTGCGTAATGTATCCATCGAGGATGACGGCTCCTTCTATGAAGCCGAACATCTGGAGGGCGGCACCGACATGGCGCATGTCATCCTCGCTTTGATGCGGGAAGAGACGCGCCGCCGCAAGCAAGGCCGTGCCGACTGGCGGATTCCCATGCGTCCCGATCATGGCCATCTGCTCGCCGACGACATCGGCAAGACCAGGATCAACCCCGGCTACTCGTTGATCGGCCGCCTGAAAGGCCTCGCCGAACTGCGTGGCATCATGCGCGCTGTGGAACGTTTTGAGCTGGCCTGAGGATCGCAAACAGGTGCTAAAGCTGATGGCTTGACGCAACAAGCTCGGCCTTGCGCCGTGCCGTCTCCAACCCGATGGCGATGAAGCGGCGTGCGTGCCGGGCCAGTTCCATATTGTCGGTCCACAGATTGCGCCAGATGGCGGTTTTCTTCGACAGGTTCTCGTCGACGATCTCCGACGAGAAGGATTCGAAGCTGAGGTCGTCGCCATAGCCGATTGCGGTCAGCGCATCGAAGGTCGAGGCGAAGTCGATGTTGCCGGTGCCGAGGAAGCCGCGATGGCTCTCGCCGATATGGACATAACCGATCTTTTTGGCGGCGTGGCGGATTGCCAACCCGATATCGGCCTCCTCGATGTTCATATGGAACGTGTCGAGATGCAGAAAAATGTTGTCGGAACCGGTGTCCTCGATGAAGGCCAACCCTTGCGCCGCGGTGTTGAGCAGATTGCTCTCGAAGCGGTTGACGATCTCGAGATTGAGCGTGACGCCGGCGGCCTTGGCGGTCTCCGCGACCTTGGCAAGCGTGGTGGCACTGCGGTTCCATTGGTCGCGCGTCGGCGCCTCAGTCTGCAATCCATGGCTGGTGCTGAGGATGCCGGCGACCTTCTGGCCGCCGAGATCGCGGGTGAGCGCGATCGTGCGTTTCAGGATTTCGACGCCATGCGCGGCAATCGCCTTGTCGGCGCTTGAAATGTCGCCGTCGGGCGGCAGCCCGATGCTGATCGCCACGCCGAGATCGAGGTCGGCGATGCGCTTGGCCAGCCCGCCAACATCGACATTGGCGGGGTCGAGATAGGAGAATTCGATCAAGTCGAAGCCGGCCTCCTTGGTGTTGGCCAGCGTCCGCTCGAGGTCGCCTTGCGCCGAGCTCGCCGACCAGACGAAAGAGTGGATTCCAATGCGCGACATGATCGTCTCCTGCTGCTCGAGAGCATCGGACCCAAAAGTGGGAACCGGTTTTGGGAAAACAAAAAGTGGTGGGGGGGGGGGGGGGGGGGGGGGGCGGGGCGGGGGGGGGGGGGGGGGGGGGGGGGGGGGGGGGGGGGGGGGGGGGGG
>NZ_JBVVQY010000076.1:0-5298 GCF_055811615.1 Mesorhizobium sp. WSM4807 | reverse complement strand
CGTATCGACGGTTTTCTTGTGCATGCCATAACTCCTAGGCGGCCATCGCTCTCATCGGTGCCGCACATTCGGTTCAGATGTCCCCGTACTCGCGACCGCAGCGCTCGTTTCGATGAGGCGGGCTGGGCCGCAGCCAATGCTCCCGCCGTCAAAATTTGTTGACTTATCCGCCAATACATGCGGTCCGGCACTCGGTGATCTTCTGCCTGTTCTCTGCTAACCAAGTCACATCCCCTTTATGATTTGTGGACGAATACGCGGTCGGCAGCGCCAATTTGACAGAGGCGTTCATAAAGTCGCTCGCATGCTTGTTGCGCAGCGCGTAGTTCATGCGCTTGGCGAATTCCGCTTGCGCTTCCGGGCGCTGTAGACGTAGTTCAGCAGTGCCTTGGCAGCGATCGCATGTGGCGCGCCCTTGGTGATGTCCCATGCATCTGCATTGAGAATGGCGCCGTTCCACACAATAGAAACCGGGAAGCCTTCCTTGCGCAGCTTTGCGGCACGTCCATTCCAGACCATCGCGGCGACTACTTACTTGGTGGGTGACAGTTGTTGGCTCTGATTTCCGCTAGTCCACCAGGTAATTTGCGGTCTAAGTGGTCGCGCTTCTGGACCGCGGGATCGAGATCCAGAGGATTGACTTCCTTTAACGTCCGCAAGCAATGCGGCGCTCAATACTTCCCAAGACGTGCCATAGTTGGGAAGAGCACGCGGCCCCGGGAATGCTTTGACGTCCCAGAAATAGGCCCAGCTCTTCATGCCGCCGTACGGAAACGCACTTTCGTCGTAGGAGAGGACAGAGGCCTCCATTTCCCAGAGTACTGAGTTTCCGAGGCACGATCCCTCGAACTCCTCTGATACCACATTAGATAACTCGGAGCAGTCGCCCAAATCTTCGAGGTAAAGCGCAATTGTCGGCGACCGCACGCCATCCAAAATGACCGAGATGATGTCCCATTCCATGTTGTTGGCTTCGCTCATGGCACGCACGCGTGCTGCGTTCTCCGCATAGCAGCCGCCGGCATCGGCTATTTCGATGTCGGTCTGCTTGGTAAAGGGGTCGAAGAACAACTCCTTGAGGTGATCAAAAAATGTGCCAGAACCGATACTGACGACTACTTTCTTCTGTCCCGCCGCTTTGGCCGCCGCCACTAACTCATTGACGGAGGCGGCGATGGCCCGCGAAAACCAGAGGCCAGGTGCTGATGAAATGAGCGCCAAGCCTGCGGCGCTCTTGATAAAATGACGTCTATTTGGCATGGGAGCCTGCCTTTTTCCTTGGCTTTCTGGGCGTCGAGCTTCCACCAAACGGCGCCTGCTAGTTAAGCCCGATTAGTTATGCCCAGCCTTCGATTGTTATGATCGGGAGTGGAGCGGCAATTGAACACCTCAGTCAGTCGTAGCAATGTTAGATCAAAATCGGCACGGGTTTGTGCTGGATTCCCCGTCTCCGGTATAACCATAAGGCAGGATCAGGATCGGCGTGAACCTTGGTGGACGCCGGTCCGACCCCGGGGCTCGATCACAGCCAAGTAGTGCTTTTCCTTTGGCCACGCCCTGCCCGTGCTCGCTAGAGGAGAGGTCGTCCGCAACGCCGTCCAGCCTGTCCGGCGTTGCTACGGGATTGGCGAGTGGAATGGCAACCGCCAACGGCAGGGGTTCGCGGCCAGCCATTCAGCGGGCCGCGCACGCATCTCTGATGGCGTGGATCGCGGCCAGTGCCTCGATCGTACGACTCGAGGAGTTGCCATCATCTGGATAATACGACAGTTTCACCGCCGCAAAATCTTTTTGCGGATCCATATAGATCAGCTGGCCGCCATACCCACGGCACATGTAAGCCCGTCGCTCAGAATCCTCGATCCAGAAGGTGTTGTGGTAAGCGCCTCTCGGGAGGCATTGTCTGGCACCATCGAATATCCGGAATAGATCATGACTAGCCCCTCGCGTCTTTTCGATCCATTCCGATGGAACAATCTGCCTTCCGTTTAGCTCTCCGCCGCGCAGGTGCAGCAGCGCGAACCGGGCATAGTCACGAAGGGTCGCATTTGAAACCGCGATCCGTGCAGGGAAGGCCGGCATGGTCGACGGTGATATAGGCGTCTTCTTCCGCGCCCATCGGCGCCCACAGTTCGGTGCTAACGAGCTCCGCGAGTGGCTTCCCGCTTGCTCGCTGCATGATGAAGCCCAACACGTTGTTTTTTCGGGCGACCGGTAGTCGAATAGCGCGCCATGTGGACGTTGCTGCTCGTCAGCCTCAGGATGAGTTGCCACGTGGTCTGGGGGTAGTCAGGAGATTCCACCGGCCACCATCCCGCAGCCTGCATGAGCATGTGCTCGTGGGTACCAGGCTTGGAGCCGGGTCCAGTGATCCTCACGCCCGCCGTCATGTCCAGCACATGCTGCACCTTTGCGGCGCGATAGGCGGTCGCTTCGAGTTCCGGCAGATACTGCGTCACCAGGCTCTCCGTCTCGACGAGCCCCTTGTGAACAAGTATGCTGAACACTGTTCCCGCAATCGACTTCGATACCGACATCGCGAGGTGCTGGCAGTTGGGCTGCAGGCCGTTCATGTACGTTTCGGCTATGACCTCGCTGCGGGACAGGACGAGGAATCCATCCGTAAAGCTGCTGTGCAAAAATCGCGGATGGTGGAACGCCGTCCAGCCACCTCGAACGCGATACCATTGATGTCGGCGATCCCCTCCGGAAGCGGCACGACAGGTCCCCGGCCGCGCCAGATTGATGCGGTCGGCATAAACTCGCGCACACGCTGAAACGTCCAGCAGTTGTACGGCGGAAGATCCCACTCCGTCCGCGGAATGATCGGCGCGCCGGGGCTCATCGGAGCGGGCTGCCGCTTGGAGCTGGTGTCATTCATGATTTCCTCCTCCATTTCCATCACGGATCGCGCAAGCTTGGGAAGCGCCCGTCGCCTCAATCGGACCACTATTGCCGTACCCGCGACCCCGCACGGAGCTGCGGCGACCAATTCTCGGAACTTTAGCTTTCCCTAGATGAGGTTGATCATGCCTGATTGTTATGCCCGGCCCTCGGTTGTTATGATCAGAGCCCTCTTGGAGCTGCAATACTCCCGTGGTCGCAGCAGGTGGATCAATCGAGACCAGCATGGCGGATGTATGCGTCCGATTACCATGCCGTCCGCCTCGGTGGGGTGGAAAATCGTGCCGATAACAGGGGAATCGCATACCCCATCGTTGATCAGTTTCGGCACGCGGCAGTGGGGGCCCAGTCGATGCGTCGTTTTGGAGGTCTAGTTTTGGAGGTCTAGTTGACGCTTTCCACACTTAGCCGTATAAATTGATGCAATGAGAACACAAGACAAAGTGCTGTTGTTTATCGGCCTCCGAAGCAACCGGAGACAGTCATCCGCGCTGCTTGTTTTCGCCCCGAGGGCAGGATGTGATCGACACCGACGAGTTTGTCCGCCGCCTGAGCCAGGGTAGCGGTTTCCTCATCCAAAGAGCCGACGGCACTGAAGCGGTGGGTGGCCACCGCTGCTTGCCTCCGGCTGAGCACGCCTCGGGTCAGGGAATTGGCTACTACGATTACCAGAACCCCTGCCTTACAATGCGCAAGCTGGAGGCCAAACACGAATTTTACGACGATGAACCGGGCCTAGGTCGCTTGGTGTTTCTGCTCCACTTGTCCGGGTCTCGGCGAATCGAGCTTGGCAGTGCACATCAGAATGAATTGACCAAGCCGACCCTCGCTGTGTATTATCAGCCCCAGGGACTTTACAAGCGAAGTGTCTGGACTCGTGGCGCCAACGAGTTGTCCGTGACCGTCGGCGTCTGGCCAGAAAGACTGGCGTCGCTGTTCGGCTTTTACCCGATCTGCTTTCCGAACTTTTCAGGCCCTAGCGGTGATGAGGCCGAGGCTTTCTGGTATTCCCGCCCGCTCCCCTATGCGCTCATGTCAGCGGCCGAGAAATTGCTCAACCCTGGCGTACATCCACTGCTCGTGAAAAACTATATTTCGACCAAATCCCAAGAACTACTCTGCCTCAGCCTGAGCACGCTGCTGTCCGACGGCGAATTCCTATCCCGTCCCGATCTGCGTTTGATTCGCATCGAGCACGTCAAGACCATGGTCGACGCAAACCTGAAGAACCCGCCCTCCCTGTCGGAGCTTGCCACTACACTCGGCCTGTCCACTGAGGAGCTGTCGGATGAGTTGCGCGGGGAAACAGGTGTCAGCTACGCCCAATACATCACAGACCGCAGAATGAAGCGGGCAATGTTGCTGCTGGAAGGTGCCGATACCCCTCTTAAACGGGTGGCTTACGAAGTAGGCTACGCTCACACCTCTAACTTCTGCATTGCCTTCAAACGACATTTTGGAACAACGCCAAAAGAAGCACGCGGGCAGTAGACACAACGGACCGATCAATGGCGAGCGCTTCCGGCTCTATCTCGATAAGGTGATCGTGCCCTCGTTTAAGCCGGACGACGTCGTCATCGACAATCCCGTCTCGCACAGGGGCAAAGCCATACGGCATGCCATCTCGCACAGCGACTCACCCGACCTGAACCCGTCGTCCGTGAACAATGAAGGCGGATCGGGCTGCGACAGGTTTTGCCATGCAATTGAGCGTCGCGATGAGCAGCCACAAAAGCTGCCCGAACCAGTTGAGCAGCAGCAGCGAGAAGTTGTATCCGGCGGCGGCTAGGATGGCGTTGACGGCGTCGCCTTGCTCGCCGGCGAGGTAGTTGCGGCCCATGCGGTGCTCAGCCTTGATGTGGCCGATCACCGGCTCGATCGCCGAGCGGCGGCGCATCGGGCGCTTGATGGCCGCTGTGACGCGGCGCTTCTGGCCGGCGGTGAAGATCCTGAACTTATGGCTGTCGGGTGCGTTGTGGCCGCGATATCCGGCGTCGGCGAGGATGCGGCCGATCTCGTTGCCGATGGTCTTCTCCATGTCGGGGATAATCGCTGCCAGCGTATGGCCGTCATAAGGATTGCCCCGCAGCGCTTTCGCGTGCAGCGCGAAACTGGCCGCCTTTCGAGCGCTCAAGCGTTGTGGCGACCGACACCTTGACACCGAACTCGTATCGGGCATGCGCCTTGCCCTTGCCGATGCACTCGACCTCGTGAGCGTGCAGGCTGTAGATGTTGCGGCCGCGCTGGCGCTGTCTCTGCTCCAGAACCGTCGAGGCCCTGGTAGAGCGGCCATTTGAAGATCGTCTCGAGCTCCTCTTCGCCGGCGATCTGGCGGGAGATGTCGCGAATGGTCCGGCCGAGATAGGTCTTGAGCCTGCGCAGCGCCTTGTTGGC
>NZ_JBVVQY010000075.1:0-5459 GCF_055811615.1 Mesorhizobium sp. WSM4807 | reverse complement strand
AACTCTTTCGCCAGTGATATGGCGGGCCTGGAAGAGCCCTGCGACATTCTCATCCCCGCGGCGATGGAGAATGCCATCCACATCGACAATGCCGAACGCATCAAGGCGCATCTCATTGTCGAAGCCGCTAATGGCCCGGTCACCTTCGAGGCCGATCAGGTACTGCGCTCCCGAGGCGTAACAATCCTCCCCGATCTCTATGTCAACGCGGGCGGTGTGGTGGTGAGCTATTTCGAATGGGTGAAGAACCTGACCCACATTCCATTCGGCTTGATGGAAAGGCGGCGGCGGGAGCGACGCAACCAGACGATCGCCACAGCACTCGAGCGCATGACTGGCAAGACGTTTCCTGCGGACATGCGCGAGGAATTCCTTGAAGGCGGCGCTGAGATCGATTTGGTTCGGTCCGGCCTCGAGGACGTCATGCGAAGCACTTGGGTGAACATAGCCGATCTGCTGCACGCGCAGCCGGAACTTCGCGACTACAGGACGGCAGCCTACGTTACGGCTATTCGCAGGATTGCTGCGGCGTACGAAGCCATAGGCATCTGAGTGCCAATCGATGTGCAATTGATCAGAACCCGAAAACAGTCACTTCTTGCCGCTGCGTCCGGTCTCCCCAACGACCACGACGTTAGCGGCGCGCCCTGCCGGTTTACCTCCCGACCGGCTGGGCGCCTTTTCTGAGACGCTGGACGGTGACTAGTTTTTGGGAGTGAATAGCACCGATTAAGTCGAAACCATATGACCTCCATCACATATATTAGCTGCGACACCCCTGCAGCTTTCCCCCAGCAGAAGCCACCAAACGTGGACTTGCCGCTGAAGCCTGCGAGCACTTTGGCGAGTGTCTGGGGGCTTTGGAGCGCGCACGCCATGGTGTGACTGACGCAGGCTGGAGCAGGTGTTACGCGGCAGTGCTCTTGCGCGATTGTCAATGTCCCACCGCTGCCGCAGATCTTCACTGATACGTTGCCGGTGAGTTAAGGAAAGCTGCTGACAAGGACAACATGCAAGCTGTGTTCGAGAGATTTTTGGAACGGCTTTCAGAAAGCGTCGATGAGGCTGATCTCCGCGGCGCCATGGCCGATGTCGCCTCTGGACTCGATCTGCTCGCTTTTGCCTACCTCTCCTTGCCACCGCGCTCCGACGATAAACCCACGCTGATCTCGAATTATCCAGTGCCCTGGACAGCACGCTATCTTGAGAATCGGTATCAGAGTGTTGATCCGGTCATTGTGCGTGCACGCTGTGGCGGATGTCCATTTCGATGGGGATCCGATCTGAGCTGCGAGGATGCTTCAGGGGCTCAGGTTTTCGAAGAAGCGGCGCAGTTTGGCATCTGCTGCGGCATGACGATCCCGATTATCGATCGCCTAGGGAATTTTGCGGCGATGACCTTTGCCGCTGACAAGCCCGATCCCGTATTTTTCCGCGCCGCAGAACGCCATGAAGAAGGTCTCCCGTATATCGCGACCTGTTTTCATATGTTCGTTCGCCGCAAACTGTCCGCCGATCGAAAGATCGATGGTGTCTTGCTGACGCCGCGCGAATACGAGTGCCTGCAGTGGGCAGCAAAAGGCAAGTCCGATTGGGCGATCGGCTGCATCCTGGGGATCACGCGGCGCACGGCCGCTTTTCATCTGGGCAACGCTCGCCAGAAGCTTGGGGTGGCGACCACCAAACAGGCAATTGCGCGTGGCCGTTTCGGGTTTCTCGGTTCACTGACAAGTTAGCCTCACCTGTGCAACGTCACAGAGTGCCCTGGCGTGAAGATTCGTCCCCTATGGCTAGGAATTTCCCCGGCGAGGAGCCTTTGATGATCCAACTTGTTCCGCCCGACAGCTACGACGACTTTGTCAACGAACTGCATGCAATGCACCGCAGGAACGTCTGGACTGGGACGCGCGACCCCATGGCAGTTACGAGATCGATTCCTTTCTACGCGCCCAGACCGCACCACCTTTTGCTGCGCCCTCTCGACGGTTCTGTCGATGGTTGCGTCCGCCTTCTGCCCTGGACAGGCCCGACAATGCTTCGCCACACATTTCTCGTGCCGTTGGAGGGCAAGACTCGGCCTGCGGACCCGAGCATCTGGGAAAGCAGCCGCTTCGTGCTCGACATTCCTTCATCCGCACCGAAGGGCGGGGGTGGAATTGCGTTGGTATCTATGAGCTATTTGCCGGCATGATCGAGTTCGGCGTCGCGCCGGCTCAGCCGCATCATCATAGTTACCGATTTGCGCATTGAGCGCATCCTTTGATGCTGGCTGGCCGCTGGAGCGGATCACAGAGCCGCGGTCTCACGCGTGCGCCGGCCAGCTATGTCGAAGTGGCAAGAGACTGCACGTAGTGCGGCGAAACGCTGGCATTGGCCGTCCGGTGCTATGGGCGCGGATGCTTCGCCGCGTCGCATCACCCTAGCGGGGCGGGCAGGGTAGTGCCCTCATGCCGACATATTTTGGGGGCAGAGACCGGTTTCGCCCGACTGGTGGGATGAAAGATCGATACGACTATACCGCTCAGCTGACGCTGCGCGGTTGGCCTGGGAGTTCTTGCGGCGCGATGCGGCATTCCAGCGTGATCTGCTCGCCACGCTCGGGCAGGCCAACAATTTGTCGCGCGGAGCCTCCATCGAGGTGATCGCGTCGGCCGGCGACCATAAGCGCCGAGGCAGCAAGCGCCGCCGAACCCAAACCTTGACACTCCAGCGCGTTCCAAAGTCCGTCTCAAGTGCGGTGAAATAGACGACGGGCTAGCTCGCAGACAGTTAAGTCCGCATGCGGGCAATGGCCCAGGATTCGAAGGCGATCAAGATGGGCTGCCGTTCGTAGGCGACTGACCAGTGTCATCATTGGGTCAGCATCAAGCCACACAGAAGACTGAGCGCTCATCCTACTGACTTGGTCATTTGGCATTCTCCGCAGATACTACAGGCATCGAACAAATTATGTTGTTGCTATCCCAGGTTTAACCCACTGACCTCAGATATTACGATAAGCGTATCATTCCCCGCAGTTTGGAGTTGCTAAGAGTCTATGAATTTCTTTGAAGAATCTGTTGCAACGCCTGCACGCGAATTGGCGAGGTGCTGATCAGGCCGGGGAGACTGGTGAACTGCTAGGCTAGTTTCCATCCATAAACAGTAAGCGATTGATTCTATTAGTGAATCGTAGCTTTGCGCGAGCAAGGCCCGGCGGTTTCAGGTATCTTGGATCATGCCACTGATTCCAAAGTCCTGCCACCGCCGGAGCCGACAATGCGCCAAGAACGCACCGTCCAAGCCAGCATATTCGATCTTTTCGCCGCGCACGAGATCGGCCACGAGCTGAAGGCGATGTCGCAATGGCTGGATGAGCATTGCGATCTGCTTGGCTTGGTGGCTTGTGACTTGGTGCGGGTTGGCGTCAAGGCTACCGGACGGCAAGGCCTGCCTGCTGAAGCGGTGCTGCGTTGCGCGCTTCTCAAGCAATACCGGCAGTTGAGCTATCAGGAGCTGGCGTTCCATCTTGAGGACTCCGCCTCGTTTCGCGCCTTTGCTCGACTGCCATGGTCGTGCAGCCCACAGAAGTCGGCGCTCAAAAGACGATCAGCGCGAATCCGGCCCGAGACCTGGGAACAGATCAACCGAACCCTGCTTTTGGGCGCTCGGCAGGTGAAGCTCGAATACGGCGCGGTCGTGCGGCTGGATAACACCGTGACCTTGGCGCTCATGCATGAGCCGAGCGACAGCAGCCTGTTGTGGGATGCCGTGCGGGCCATGGTGCGTCTGCTGAAGCGCGCTGACGCCTTGATTGGTGGCGCGGGCCTGGAATGGCGCGATCATTGCCGCGCGGCCAAGAAGCGGGCCCGCAAGATTCAATTCACGCGCGGTCGACCCAATCGGGTCCAACTCTACCGCGAGCTGACCGCGATTGCCCGCGCGACCTTGGCCTGTCTGGAGCAGGCGAGCGCATGCCTTGCCAGTGCTCCCGATCCGTTCGTCGACCTGTGGCAAAGCTAAGTCCGGCACTATCGGCCGCTGATAGAACGCATCATCAGACAGAGCGAAAGACGCGTGTTGGCCGGCGAGCCGGTGCCGGCCAGCGAGCAGTCGGTCAGCCTGTTCGAACCGCATGCCGACATCATCGTCACAGGCAGCCGCGACACCGAGTACGGCCACGAACTAAACCTGACCACCGGCAGGAGCGGCATGATCCTCGATCTGGTGGTCGAAACCGGAAACCCGGCCGACAGCGACCGCTTGCTGCCGATGCTGGAGCGCCACATCGCCTTCTATGGTCAGGCACCGCGGCAGGCGGCCGCCGATGGTGGTTTCGCCACTCGCGCCAACCTGGCCACGGCGAAGGCGTGGAGCGTTTCCGACATGGCCTTCCACAAGAAAGCTGGCCTTAGGATCGAGGGACATGGTCAGAAGCAAGTGGGTCTATCGCAAGCTGCGCAACTTCCGCGCCGGCGTCGAGGCCGGCATCTCATGCCTCAAGCGTGCTTACGGTTTGGCGCGTTGCACCTGGCGCGGCCTCGATCACTTCAAGACCTACGTCTGGTCCTCGGTCGTGGCCTACAACCTCGTCATCTTCACCCGCCTCAAGCCGACCTGAACTGACCCGGCATCGCAGTTGCCCCGCGCCGACCCATGCCGGCCGCCACCGCACGCGCCGGTGACACTATTCTGGCGACAAACAGCACTCTTCGACCCGTCCGCGCCCGTCAACGCGCCTTCAGCCAGCGCGCAACTCATTGTAAATGCTGTGAAATACGCACGTTTATGGACGGAAACTACGCTAGGGAGGGATTCGGAATTGAAAGCGTATCTCGCTTGTCGTTTTTGCATCACGGCAATCAGTCTGCTGGAAAATCGACGGTTGCGAGCAGGGGGTAAAGACAGGCGGCCAAATCGACAAGCGTTGAACGTCGGACAAAGACCCAGGTAGCGCCGTTTTGCGATCGCCTCCTCGCCCGGTGGCCGCACCCACATTCACCTTTAGCTCCATCAGCCGCTCCGGGGCAAAGCCCGATCATTCGCGCAAGTTATCGGCGTCGGGGTCTTCTTCCCGAGCGCGCGCAGGTTCATCATGTGCTCGGTCATCGAGCTTGCGGGGCGCGTAGTACCCAAGCCCCTGTGTCGCCTTTCCGGATTCATTTTCGATCTCGACCTGGGACGAGGATGCGCGACTCGCGCAATGGCAGTGGAGCGCTATAATGAATAGTGTAAATGCATAAGGGGCGGTAAGCCGATAAAGCTGGCGCATACATCTACGCATGACGTATATCTTTCGTGCGCTGGAGGAGTCCTTGCTACCGCCCACACGTAGCCGCGTGGGAGCATATTTATTCAAATAACGGAGGAGGGCGTGACGGACGGGAAGAAATCCCATAGCGCGTCGCGCCGGTCATAGAACCATCTGAGCTCCATCAGGCAGTCGTCATCGACCTTGCGCGGCACATAGTCGAGCGCGT
>NZ_JBVVQY010000074.1:0-5478 GCF_055811615.1 Mesorhizobium sp. WSM4807 | reverse complement strand
GGAACCCGAGGGCCCGAGGAGCGAGAGGAACTCTCCCGGCTTCACATCGACGGATACATCCTCGACTGCCGTGACCGGTCCGTAGCGCTTCGCGATTTTGCGGACGGTGACTCTTTCACCTTTCATTGTGCTCCCACTCTGGTATCCGGACTTTAACGCAAATCGCGCCAGCGTCCGCCAACGCTCACGCCACATTGGCACACAGCCCCTTCGTCAGCTCCAGCGCCTGCCGCTCGAACAGGCGGCGGTAAATACCGCCGTCGAGCCGGATCAGCGCCGCGTGGTCACCTTCCTCAATCATGCGGCCGTGGTCGAAGACGAGCAGCCGGCCAAGCGCGCGTATCATCGAGAGCCGATGCGCAATGACCAGCGTCGTCCTGCCGACCATCAGCCGTTCCATCGCCTTTTGGATCAGCACCTTCGATTCCGAATCGAGGCTTGAGGTCGCTTCATCGAGGATCAGGATGGGTGCATTCGCTAGGAAGGCGCGTGCGATCGCTACCCGTTGGCGCTCGCCGCCGGAAAGCTTCAGGCCGCGTTCGCCCACCAGCGTGCCATAGCCCTTCGGCAGGCGTGCGATGACATGCTGCGTTCTTCCTCGTTCCATGTATCGCGATCTCACCCACGACGTAGATAGTGATCGGCAGCTCCTGCTGCCTCGCGAGGAAGGGAGCTTCAACAGTCGTGCCAACTGCGCAGAAAGAATCTCGAAATATTTTCTATATGCTATTCAACTGCTTAAATGAGGTGCAGCAGGAAGTCCAGAAAGCCGGGCCGACCACCACCGCGTCGCACACTCGACAAACCCGACAGTACGTCTCGGTCGCCCAGCGTCTTTCCAGGAATGGCGGACAGGATTCCGATCGCACCCCACGGCGCGGTGTAGATCACGGTGCTTGCCACCATGTCTCCGGCCGAGCCGGAAAGCGCGTCTTGCCGCAGGCTGATGACCCGGACTCCGACAAGCGGATTATAGCATCATCATCGGAAAGGTGCCGACGACCTCGGTGCGCCGCTTGATCTCGCCATTGAGCCGCTGATCGGGTTTGTGCTGTGCAGCGTGGCGCGATGTTCCTTGGGGAAGCTCAGCCGCCGGTCAAAGTTTGTGCGCGCGACCTTTTGGAAGCGAGCGGGTGCTGGGCATTCTCCATCGAGCAGGGCAAGCTTAGTTCTCCACCTGCGACGCGCTCGACATGCGCGCGATCTAGGGGCGAGCCGGCGTACGCCGTCGTCCGCGCCTCGGCGTCCGGCTTCTCCCAGCCGGGTGGGTTGGGAGGCCGCTCGCTGTCCTCCTCGGCAAATCGCAGCTTCAGTTGCATGTCGCTCCTCCTTGTCGTCGGGCGGCGACTCGCCGCGCCGCTCAAGAAGAGCATCGGTTTCGAGGCGCAGGTGCAGAAAGTCTGCAAGCCGCCCAATGCCCTGATGACGTGCCGGCGAGGCGGTGGAACCACCGCCCGCTGCTGGAAGATCCGTGCACGCCACGGGAATGTAGGTCCGGCTGCCGTTCGGCAATTCCATCAGCAGCAGCGGCTCGCCGCGGCGCTTAAGCCGGCTGACTGCGGCTAGAGCCCGCCCCTCCAGCGCATGGCCAGCGCGGGTGATCATCACGCACGCTCGGAGGTCCTGGTGACGGGGCAGTCTGGAGATGTTTCGTTCGACAACATCAGTCATCACCACCTACTGGAGAGATTGCGCAAAACTGGTCGGGCAATTCCTGAAAGCCGGTGTACCGTCGGACGGCAGTTTTTTCGTACAGACGCTGATACCCTCAGGGCGGGATCCTCCCACCGTTGCTCGCCAAATCGCGCTCAGCGCAATCGAAGAGCGCTGTGGACAGTTGACGTACCATCGCAGCAAGACCCAAGCCCGGCGTAAGTGACGGGTTAAAGGCAGCAAAGAGCGCGCGGGAGAGCGGCCGAACAGCTGGTCTGCGTGTTCCAATCCGTGCGCTATGCCGATAACTTCGTGGTTCTGGTCTCGGGAACACAGGCGGATGCCGTCGCGGAGAAATCCGCGCGATCTGGAGGGAGTTTCTGCGCAAGCTGACCCGGCGGGGGCTCAAGCTGGTCGTCTCTGACGCCCACGAGGGCACCAAGGCAGCCGTTCCAGGTGCTGTGCGCCACCGGGCAACGATGCAGGATTCATTTCGCCCGCAACGTGCTCGGGCATGTCGGCAGGAGCGGTGGCCGCGTGACTTCCGCCTTCATTGCCGGCGCGTTTGCGCAGGACACGGCCGAAGCCGCAAGCCTGCAATGGCGCGCCGGGCCGACCAGATCCGGCGGAAGGTGCCGAACATGGAGCAGGAGCCATGAGCATGCAGGCTGGGCCGCTGCAGTTCGTTTTGAAGGTGAGGCTGGCTCACCGGTAATAATAATGGTTTGGCTTCTGTGAAAGACAATCAGTCCATCCGCTAAGCTGGTATGCTGGCTCATTTGAATGATGAGACAATTTTTTCAATTTCTGGAACGCCTCGCTTGGCCATCATCTCTTCCAGATCACGCAGGGCTGACATCGTAGCAGGTACCAGCGCGCGCAAAGCATGATCACTGACTGGTCAAACTGGCGTCCCTTGAAGGCCGCAACCTCCGAAATTGCTCGACGGGCTCCGTACCAGACTGCCGGTACCAAATCGTTGCAACAGATCCTTCAAATAAATTTACAGAATCTTTGCGACCCGCAGACCACTGACAATGATAGCTTCACCGCAACGTCTGAGGTCAGTGACGGAAAAAAAGCTGATGCCCGTTTGCGCTCAGACCGCCGCACAGCACGCAAACAAGGATCAATGCGAATGGCAAGAAGAGCACTCATCATGGTTGAAGGCCACAGGCGTATGGGACTGCTATTCGTCCAAGCGGCCCAACGTCTTGGTCTTCACCCAATTACCCTGTCGGCTGATCCAGCTCGGTACAACTATCTTGCGTCGGAAAGCATCGAGACAGTCCGTGTCGATACAGACAATCTCGATGCGCTGATCCACGAGTGTTCCCGAATACGGGCGACCTATGACATTGCTGGCATTACGGGCGCCGAGGAGGAGGTGTATGCGACAGTTGGCAAGCTCTGCCGGTACTTCGGTCTACCGGGACCGAACCCCGCATCGGTTGAGCGATGCTGTGACAAATTCGCTCAGCGTCAGCTCCTCGCGGACGCCGACGTTCCAATACCTGCTTATCGCTCGGCAGCGAATGCGACGGACGTAGAAAGCTCTGCCGCGGAGATCGGCTTGCCGGTGGTCCTGAAGCCAGCCATAGGCACCGGTAGCAGCGGCGTCCGATTGTGCCGGAATGTCGAGGAGTTGGCCGAACATACTACCTATCTGTTGGGCGGGAAGCACATATGGCGATCTTCGCCGAGGATACTGGTCGAAGAATTCGCCCAAGGGCCATACTATAGCGCTGACATAATGGGAAATGAGGTCATTGGGATTGGCACCGCTGAGTTCGGCCGCCCACCGCATTTCATTTTTCGTGAGAGCACCCATCCGGCCCCGCTGACTGATGACGAGTATAAGCGTATCGCCGATGTTTCGCTGAGCTGTTTGCAAGCTCTCGGCCTTGGCTGGGGGCCAACGAACGTTGAACTGCGGTGGACGACGCGTGGCCCAGTCGTCATTGAAGTCAATCCGCGTCTTGCGGGCTACCCCAATCCTCGACTGGTTCAACTGGCTTACGGTCTCGATCTCATCACCGAGCACATCAAGCTTGTCATTGGCGACGAGTGGAATTTGCGCAGAAGGCATTCGCACACCGCGGCCGCGCGGAACCTAATTCCTGATCGCGATGGCACCCTCGATTGGATCGGTGGCGACAGTCAGGCGGCTGCTATATCAGGTGTCGCCGAGGTCAAATTGTATGTTGAACCCAAGGCGCCGATCGTCAGGAAAGGCTATTACCTAGACACGATGGGATGTGTGATCGCCGCTTCCCCCACCCTTGCTCAGACCGAGGCTATACTTCAGCGTGCCGTCGACTTGATCAGTTGGTCGATCACACCATTTCCGACCCTCGGCGAACAAGGGGAATCAGCGGACCTGACTTCCCCGCACCAGCGCAGGTGACCCCAGGTGATCAGCGGCACAGCTTCTCGACCTCCAGCTTGAGGTGCGCGCCTGAGCACGGCGGCAACGGACTGCCTCATACGCCCGGCCCGCTACGACAGGTCAGGTCTGAACGACCGTTACGAAAAGTTTGATAAGGGATAACGAACATGGAAAAGCATATGACCTACCAGATGAGTAACGCCCACTCCTTACCAGAGCTTGAATCACACTTCAGCGAAGATTACTTGCATTTTGGCGATACGGTCAATTCGCCGGAGAGAAGCGACCGGGAAGTAGGAGCAATTTGGGAGCTTCTTTCACTTAGTCCAGGCAGCTCAGTTCTTGAACTCGGATGCGGTTATGGTCGGATAACCAACCGGTTGGCGGAAAAAGGAGCACGGGTAACCGGACTGGATATGTCGGCGATCTTCTTAAAAAAAGCCGAAGCGGACGCGGCCGAACGCAGGGTAGATGTTGAGTATCTGCTTGGCGATATGCGCTCACTTCCCTGGAGAGATCGCTTTGACGCGGCTTTTCTGTGGTACACGACGTTTGGCTATTTCGATGAAGCGGATAATGAGAGAGTTCTTCATGAAGCCGCTTCTTCACTTCGAAAAGGCGGGCGTTTGCTAATCGATCAGCTCAATCGTTTCGCTTTTCTACGCGACAAGTCGCCTACCTACGAGGTCCTGCAGAATAATGACGATCTAAGAATCGATATAACAAATTACGATGCACTAACCGACCGTCGAAGCACCGAGAGGATCGTCGTGCGCAATGGATGTGTAAGACGAACGCGTCTTTCTGTCAGACACTATGGATTTTCTGAATATGTCCGCATGTTGCGAAGCGCGGGATTCGAGACTGTTGAAGCCTATGGGCTGGAAGGTGGAGAGTTCACACCCTATGGCCCCCGCCTCGTGGTTGTCGCGTACAAATAACGGGGCGTTCAACGCGATGGGATGGTGACCGCCTTTGCGGACAAAAAAATCCCGCCGATCCAACCGCCAGCACGAAGTGTCAGATTCCCTTGCGCCGCGTAAGTTTTCTGAGCATTTCTCGGGCCGCATTGTGGCTGGGCACCCCCGAACTCCGCCATCCGTGACGCCCTTCTGATGCGCCGCGCCATTTCGATAGCGATATCGGCGAGCCAGCCCTCGTCTTCACCAAGTTCCTGGGCAACAAGCGCGATGGTTCGCACGGAATGGATTTTGCTGATGTGCATTGTCAGGCCGCGATTGCGGCGGGCTTGGATCGCCAGTTCGACGGCAACAACTCGTCGAGTCGGCGGGCCGGGTGCTCGGCAACGCGTGCAAGCACATCGGCAAGCCAGGCTGCCGGATCGACATCGTTGAGCTTGGCCGTTTATGCCGCGCGCCGAACTATGCCGAGCGGGCGCGTTTCCTCCCACGTTTTTCATGACTTAGCCGCTGCAG
>NZ_JBVVQY010000073.1:0-6107 GCF_055811615.1 Mesorhizobium sp. WSM4807 | reverse complement strand
CACCGGCGCCGGCTATGGCGAGAAGAACCCGCTGCACACGGCCCAGCGCAACGGCTATCGCGACCGCGATTGGGAGACGCGGGCCAGCACGGTCGAGCTGCGCATTCCCAAGCTCAGGAAGGGCTCCTATCTCCCCTCGTTCCTGGAGCCGCGGCGCATGGCCGAGAAGGCGCTGACGGCTGTTATTCAAGAGGCCTATATCCAGGGCATCTCGACGCGCTCGGTCGACGACCTGGTCAAGGCGATGGGCATGAGCGGTGTCTCCAAGAGCCAGGTCAGCCGGCTGTGCGAGGAGATCGACGGCAAGGTGAAGGCCTTCCTCGACCGGCCGATCGAGGGAGACTGGCCGTATCTCTGGGTCGATGCCACCTATCTGAAGGTGCGCCGTGGCGGGCGCATCGTCTCCGTCGCGGTCATCATCGCCGTCGGCGTCGACGCGGACGGCCGCCGCGAGGTGCTCGGCATGGAGGTCGGCACGTCGGAAGCCGAGCCGATCTGGACCGAGTTCCTGCGCAAGCTGACGCGGCGCGGCCCGCGCGGCGTCAAGCTGGTCGTCTCCGATGCCCACGAAGGCATCAAGGCGGCGGTTTCCAAGGTTCTGTGCGCCACCTGGCAACGCTGCAGGGTTCATTTCGCCCGCAACGTGCTCGCCCATGCCGGCAAGAGCGGCCGCCGCGTCGTCTCGGCCTTCATCGCCACCGCCTTCGCCCAGGAGACGGCCGAGGCGGCAAGCCTGCAGTGGCGCGCCGTCGCCGACCAGATCCGCCCAAAGGTGCCGAAGCTCGCCGCCATCATGGACGAGGCCGAGAACGACGTGCTCGCCTACATGAGCTTCCCCAAGGAGCACCGCGTCAAGCTGCACTCGACGGATGACATCGACAAGCCTGATTTCGGCTTTTTGGCTTATTCGACTCCTGTTCGTTTCTTTGTTCGGCTTCAGGTGAGCTGTTTCCTTCGCCCTGGCCTACGGGATTTCCCGTGCGAGCGTGTCGAGACGCAGTCAAGGCTGGCCGGTGCGATGGCGCCACGACCGGCTGCGAGGTTTCAAGGCCACGCCTTGACGGCGTCGAGCACGGCGCCAGTCTGGAGCGGACCAAGGCGCTGCCACATTCCTTGTGCTATATTTGTCGGGGCACGGACGACCACGTGGCAAAGAGTGGTGCGAGAGGATGAGAGTGCCGCCACGCAGCCGTTATAGTCGTTCCTCGTTTGTGGCGTCCGTGCGCCGCTTCGGCCCGCGTGACCGCCAATGCCGAACCATCAGCTCGTAGGCACGTTCGGCATTCTCGGCCGCAGCTTTCTCGCTGTTTCGCAACTCCTTCACGTTGTAGGGGTAAGCCGAACCGCGGCGACCGACACCGCGCTCGCCCGGCGCGCCAGCCTTGAGAGCGAGCTGCCTCTGCTTTGCCGCTCAAGTCGCCGGGCGAGCCCAGAAGTAGTCCTGCTCTTTTGTCAGCAGATGCCAGATCAACACGGCGAGCTTGCGGGCGACCGCCACGGCGGCGACCTGATGGCCGCGCTTGTTGCGGATGCGCAGGAAGAAGGCCCTGAGCGGTCCGGGCGCCTTCGCCGCCGCCCAGGCGGCCTCGACCAGCATGGCGCGGGCATGGGAACGCCCATGTTTGCTGATCCGGCCATATTGCGCCAAGCCAAGACCGGATTGGCGCACACGCGGATTGAGGCCGAAGTAGCTAACCAGCCTCTGCGGCTCGCGGAACCGCCGGATGTCGCCGACGGCGGCGATGATACCGCTCGCGACGATGGCATTGACGCCGGTGATCGTCTGGAGCCGCCGGGCTTGCACGTCATCAACCGCTTCCCGGGCGATGTCGCGATCGAGGTCAGCCAGATCCTCGGCCAGGCGATCGATCTCGCGGATGTGGCGGGCGATAGCGGCCCGCTCGTCGTCGGGAAGCACCTGCCGCTCGAGCCAGGCGCGACCCCGACGGTTGAACAGATCGGCATGCGGGCACTTCGGCACGAGGTGCGCCTGCCGGATGCCATGCACCTCGTTCTTCACGCGCGTGCGATGCCGCACGACCTGGTTGCGCCGCGCGACGAGGCGGCGAAGCCGCTCAGTCCGCTCATTGGGAATCCAGACCTCAGGCAGAAAGCCGCTGGCATGGAGCTGCGCCAGAACGCCGGCATCGATCTTGTCGGTCTTGATCCTGGCATGGGCGATCGCCTTCACCTGCATCGGGTTGGCGACAATCACCCGGTCGACATACGGCGACAGAACCCGCACCACCGCCATGGTGTTGCCCGTAGCCTCGACGACAAACTCATCCGTCCGTCGCAAACTGCGGCCGAACCCTTCCAGTCCCGAGCGGGTAATGTCGACCCGTCCGTAATGGCGCAGCCGGCCATCTTCCCAAACCACCACCTCCGCAAAGGTGCGGTGGATGTCCATTCCAATCACACGTCTCATCGGCTCCCCTCCTCAAACAGTCGGGAGCCGGCGGGCGACGCGACACCTACGGATCCGCGCTCTCGGCGCAACCAGGCAGGTCGCAGGGGCGGCCAGCTACTAACGCGAGCTCGCAGCTCATCGAATACATCGGCCTGCCCGCACTTGGCGTGCTCCCGGTGCCCCTGTCCCGGATGGTCGCACCATACGCCGAAAATCGATCATCTCCAGCGGGGACGGATGGCACCGTCATGATCATACCGGTTACGAACATGCTGGAGCGGCTGAACCAGGAGATCAAGCGGCCACCCTGGTCGTGCGCATCTTCCCCAACCCGCAGAGCTGTTTGCGGCTGGTTCGGGCATTGGCGGTGGAGATCCACGAGAACTGGCTCGAGGCGACCCGCTACCTCAACATGGATCATCTGCGCGAGCACAAGAAGGAGAACCTGAGGGCACTGGCCGCCTGAGACGCGGCCGCCATGTCCGCCGCTCCGCTAAACACGGGGGCTGCGCGGCGGACACGCCAACGTCACCGCTGAATGCCACGCCATTTTTTGCAACTTGACGCACACAACTGCCGTCAGCTACACCACCTCAGTGGGCACGATCTGAAGCTCGCAGGGAGCGGGCTTGGACCGATGGACTAAAGGAGTCGTTGCCTGATACTGCGCTGGCATCTGGCTTACGGTTTGAGCCTGCGGGCGCGATGTCTCGGTAGCGCCTGGAGCTGGCGCGATAACCCACGTGCATGAAAACTTGGACGGCCAGCTACGAGCGGCTTCATTTCCTACCCCAGATCATGGCCATTGTGCGTGGCTCTACTTTCGGTTTCCGGACTGAGCCTTTCGAAGAACTGCTGGAGAGGGGCATTGTTGCCTCGTGTGAATCGACCCGTCGCTGGGAAAAGTTAGGCTCGATCACGTGCGTCGATCATAACAAGCAAAGGCCGAGAATAACAAATCGGGCATGACCAACGGAATTCATTGGCCGAAACTAAGGTCCCAGAATCCATGTCAATGGGAGGAATCGATGATTACCAGGCGGGATACACTCAGGTTGAGCGCCGCAGCCGCAACTAGTTCACTCGTTCCGAGCTTCGCGCTCGCCCAGCCGACGCCTTCACTTGTGGAGGCCGCCAAGACCGCGGGCCAAAGTCGCGTAGTCATCCAGATGGGGAGCGGCACCTACCGAGATGTGATGGACGAGCTCTTCTATCAGCCATTCACAAAGGAGACTGGAATAGAAGTGACTGCGGTAGAGGGCAGCCAATCCGACAGTATCGCGCGCATCAAGGCAATGAGCCAGACGAATACGATGGAATGGGACATTGCGGGGTTCAGCTACGAGCTTGCGTTGTCGTCGGAATTCAAACCGTATTTCGAAGATCTCGGGAAGAACTGCGAGGACTTGCCAAACGTTGGCGCCAATGGTGTTGAGGGGTCTTGCTTCGGAACCTCTGTCCTCTGGGATCCGGGCGGCTCGGTTCTGACCTACGATGAGCGGGCATTCCCTGACGGCGGGCCAACGAACTGGGCTGAATTCTGGGACGTCAACAGATTTCCAGGACCGCGGTCGCTGCCGAACTTTAATCCTGTGGTAGTGCTGATGGCGGCGCTCCTTGCTGACGGCATCGCACGTGACAAGGTATTCCCGCTGGACCTTGATCGCGCATTTGCAAAGCTCGATCAATTGCGTCCACACATCTCGGTTTGGTGGACAAGCGGAAATCAAAGCCAACAATTGCTCCGGTCCGGGGAGGTGGTTGCCTCGATGCTTTGGAGTGGACGCGCTTCCAAATTGCAAGCGGAGGGGGTGCTAGTTCGCTTCACCTGGGACGGAGCAATTTTTGAAGCGACGCTTTTGAGCTTGATAAAGGGTGCGCCACATCCCCTGGCCGCCAAAGCGCTCCTTAACTTCATGTACACTCGCCCCGAAGCACATGCTGCATTCATGGAGAAGATGTTCTATGCCCTTCCAAACAAGAATGCCGCTGCGCTCCTCGATCGTGACGTAGCATCAACACTCGTCACCGCGCCCGACAACTGGTCAAAGGTAGCCAGAATGGATCCCGATTGGATTGGCGCCAACCGCGACGCGATGTTTGAGCGCTGGAACTCTTGGATTAGCGGGTGAGTAATACCTCGGCTGTAGTGGTATTTCATCCGTGACAGCAGACTTCGCTCTCGCACGATAGGGCTTCGGAGTGGACAGGTCGCTAAGTGGCCAGCTCGAGGCCTATCGGCTTACCGCAAGCGCATCGGAGAATGCGTGGTGATCACCGGGCGCCATTGCACCGGAATGGCACCTGACTGAACCGCGAAAGTTAATCGCGGGTCGAGGGTGGTCTGAAACAACAATATCCGCCGGACGGCCGATGGCGGTCACAGTCCCAAGTATTTGTTTTTGCCGAACCGCACGGTTTCCACACCGCAGCGGAGCATTCCACGGTGAGGCGGCAATACTGCCTCTCATCCTGATTGATTGTCGCCGCGCACGCGGGTCATCGGGGTTGGTGTCGAGACGGCGGACATGCTGGTCCACGAGTGTCTTTCGCGCGGCTTGCGCGACCGCCGCGCGGTGGCGCGCTATGCCGGCCTCACCGGCTCGCCGGACGAGAGCGGCAAACGCCGCCGTGAGAAGGAGCTGGCGCGCGCCGGCAGTGCCCGCGTGCGGGGCGGCGTGATCCAATTGGCCTGGCGCCTTCTTCTGTTCCAGAAGGACAGCGCCCTGGCGCAATGGCTCCACGCGCGCACGGCCGACGGCCGCAAAACCACGCGCAAGACGATGATTGTGGCACTCGCCCGCAAGCCGCTGATCGCGCTGTGGCGCCTCGTCACCGCTGGCGAGGTGCCTGAGGGCGTTGTCTTGCGTCCGGCGTCATGCCGGACACATGGCACAGGAGAACAAGACACACCCCGATTGGCGGGCCCGCAGCGGGGGTCTGCCGATGACGATCCGAGGTGGCGGCCACCCGAAGCTACACATGGTCCTCGAACCGCCGGCGTAGAATGGGCCCGCCGCCCCGGAGCTTCGCCACCGATGCGCATGCTGCATCATGGTTCAGATCCACTGAGATCGACCGCATACAAGTCTGTTGCGCGGCCCTCGCGCCTGCTGATGGCGAGCTCCGCCTCGGAACCCCTTGTCGGCACCCTGCAGGGCACGCCGACCAGAACACTCTGCCGCCGTGCTCGTGACGGTCAAGGGCAAGTCGCGGCGCGATGTGATCTTCGGCCACCCTTGACCGTCACTGCGCGCGGCGGCCGGCGCGAAGGCAGGTCGGGACAAGGAGATGTCGCCAATCAGCCGAACAAGGAGATTAGGAATGGACCAGGTGCAGGCTTGACAATCATCGCCCCATACAGGTGTAGCTCGGCGGTGACGAAGCCGCTCGCGAGCGCGCCCTCAACAGCGCCGTAGCGAGCGAGCAGCGAGCAGTGGTCATCGATGTTCTCCGGTAGGGTCGGGTTGCTCACACCAACCTGATTCGAAGGAACCACCGATGACCAACGAGATGATGAACCTGCGCACGCTCGTAGAGAAGACCCCTGACGGCGATATCCTGCGCGAGATGATCGGCTTTGCCGCCGAACGGCTGATGGAGATGGAGGTGGGCGCTGCCACCGGCGCCGGCTATGGCGAGAAGAACCCGCTGCACACGGCCCAGCGCAACGGCTATCGCGACCGCGATTGGGAGA
>NZ_JBVVQY010000072.1:0-6671 GCF_055811615.1 Mesorhizobium sp. WSM4807 | reverse complement strand
CCGAAAGGCATATCGACCAGCGAACATTTGAGCGTCATCAGGGCCGCGAGCGCCTCCACCTCCTCGGCATCGGCGTCTGGCGTAAAGCGGATGCCGCCTTTGACCGGCTCGCAATGCTCGCTGTGCACTGAGCGCCAGCCGACAAAGCTGTACATGCGGCCGCGCAGCCTGACCCCGAAACGCACCGTATAGGTCGAGTTGCACTGAACGATCCGCTCGGCAAGCCCCTCAGGCAGGTCGAGGAAGGATATCGCATGACGGAAGTTCTTGTCGACGCTCTGCAAAAAACTAGTGGGGGAGGCTAGCATCGCTCACCTCCGGAGGCCGTGCTGCCCGCCGCGGCGCCGAGGCCAACGGGTGACGGGGTCTGGGCGATCACCGCTCGATGTTCATCGCCAAGCCCGCACGAAGCTCGCAAGCTGTCTTTGCACACAGTCCATATCTCCTTTTGGACGCTCTAGGGAGTTGCAGGTCAGATTTCGACAAGCGAGGTGGAACCTCACCGATCGGCCGTCTCAGTTCAGCCCTTCCACGCACATGGCGACGCCCATGCCGCCGCCGATGCACAGCGTGGCGAGGCCCTTCTTGGCACTTCTGCGGCGCATCTCGTAAACCAGCGTGTTGAAGATGCGGGCACCTGAGGCGCCGATCGGATGGCCGATGGCGAGGGCGCCGCCGTTGACGTTGACGATGGACGGATCCCACCCATGTCCTTGTTGACGGCGCAGGCCTGGGCGGCGAAGGCCTCGTTGGCCTCGACCAGGTCGAGATCGCCGACCGACCAGCCGGCCTTGGCCAGCGCCTTGCGCGAGGCGGGAATAGGCGCGCGCAGCTAGCGTCCCCTGATGGCTGAATTCGAGCTCGAGTTCGCCGCTTAGGTATTGGCGCATGAACTCGGCGTTCTCGCCGACATAGGACGAAATCATCTTCTTGATATGCTTCGTCTTCAGCAGCAGGCCGAGCCCAAAATCGTCGACGCCACAATTGTTCGAGGCGATCGTCAGCTCCTTGGTGCCTCCGCCCCGGATCGCACCGATCAAAAGCTCGGGGATGCCGCAAAGGCCAAATCCGCCCGTTGCAATCAACATCCTGTCGAACAACAGACCTTCCAACGCAGAGCCGGCGTCCCCATAGACTTTGTTCATGTAGCTCCCCGATAGTAACCGGCACTCGTGCGATTCGTCCCGACGGATGCGGCAGCGCGACACACATTGCTTCCAGTGCCCAACCGAAATCCGTCTCGCTTCGACCCATGCCTGACAAAATTCTAGACCGGATGAGCCTCAGCGCGCGAGCAGCAAGAGTTATGGAAGCGACAGAAGATTTATGGTTAGCGTCTCTGCAGCGATCGATCTGTGGACAGAGGTTTACTTGCCTCCTGGTCTGCTTCAGAAAGCTCTTATCATGTCGAAAATGGCCACAGTGGATCTGCACTCTGGCCATTCCAGCACATTCAGATTTTCTGACTCTCGCGGACGAGCTCATCCATAACGAAACGGATGGCGCTTTCGGCAATTGCAACGATTTCTTCGACCTCGGTCTTCGTTGCTACGAGCGGCGGGGCAAAGCCCAGAATGTCGCCGTGCGGCATAGCGCGAGCGATAAGGCCACGGTCGCGGGCCGCCTTCGAAATTCGCGCACCAACTTTGAGCGTCGGATCAAAACGCTTCCGATTGTGGCGGTCGGCGACGAACTCGATTGCGCCCATAAGCCCAACCCCGCGCACTTCACCGACGATCGGCCAACTGAGCGAATTTTTCGTCAGATGCGCCTGGAAAAACGCGCCGACGTCACGCGCATTGCCAGGGAGGTCTTCCTTTTCGACAATGTCGAGAACCGCGTTGGCCGCGGCGGCTCCGATCGGATGACCTGAGTAGGTGTAGCCATCCGAGAATGCGCCAACCCTGCCAGCGCCGTCTTCCAACACCTTATAGACCTTCTCGCCTACGATCGCGCCGGAGAGCGGGAAGTAGGCTGATGTACGACCCTTCGCGACCGTAATAAGGTCTGGTTCGATGCCATAATGCTGCGAGCCGAACATGGAACCCGTTCGGCCAAAGCCGGTGATCACTTCATCAACGATGAGGAGTACGTCGTGCTTTTTCAGAACGGCCTGGATCGCCTCCCAATACCTTTCCGGCGGAGGCGTGATGCCCCTGTGCCGAGCACCGGCTCACCAATGAAGGCGCCGACATTGTCCGGGCCTAGAGCCTTTCGCATTTAGGTTGACTTGTAGCCTGCGTTTTCAATGTAGTTTCGGCATTCCAGTGGGGTGACGGCATTCAGGGTTGCGGCGATGGCGTTGTGAACGGCCTCGACGCTTCGCCTGGCGGCGCGACGCATGAAGTGCTTGAGCTTGGCGAACAGCTGCTCGATCGGATTGAGATCGGGGCTGTAGGGCGGCAGGAAGAACAGCCGCGCGCCGGCGGCCCTGACGATGCCGCGCACGGCAGCGCTCTTGTGGGAGCCGAGATTGTCGAGCACGACGATGTCGCCCGGCTTCAAGGTTTTGATGAGTTGCGTTTCGACATAGAGGCGGAAGGCCTCGCCGTTGATGGGCCCATTGAGCACCCAGGGTGCATCAACGCGATCATGTCGCAGCGCGGCGATGAAGGTCATCGTCTTCCAATGGCCATATGGCGCGTGGGCGACAAGCCGCTTGCCGCGCGCGCCCCAGCCACGTAGCGGCGCCATGTTGGTCTTGACCCAGGTCTCGTCGATGAAGACCAGGCGTGTTGGATCAATGCGGGTCTGATAGCGGGTCCATTGCGCGCACCGGCGCGCCAGCTTCGGCCTGAGCTGCTCGGCCGGCAGAACGGTTTTTTTTGAAGCTCCTGCCCTCGCGATGCAGGAAGCGGTCGACGCTCGCAGGATGGACATGGAGGCCGCGCTCGGCCAGTGCTGCCGTCAGTTGATGAAGCGTCGCGTTCGGATCGCGCTCGACTTCGCCCAGCACGAACAGCCGATGCGCGCCGCCGATCAGATACGGCCTGTGGTCGCCCATCTTGCCGGGCGCCGCGCTGCCCAGGCGGCGCTTGCGCGCCGCCCACTTGATCACACTCGAAACCGCCACCTTAAGCGCCGCAGCCACCTGGTAGCTCGTCTCGCCCGCCTCAAGCCGGGCCATCGCCCGCTCTCGCAGATCCATGGAATAAGATTTCGTCATCTCCCGACCTCCACACGGTCGAGACATCGAATCTGATTTGCTCCAACTTGGGAATCCAGATTCGGTCAAAAGGCGAAGCGCTCTAGACGTTCGATTAGGTGATCGAGTTCGGCGGCTCGTCGCGCGGAAAATTCGCGTTCGGTCTCGCCAGGGTGTGCGCCCCAGTAATGATGCGGAACACCGGTGTGAACGACCTGCGACAGCGGCAGGTCTATATGGTCGTGATAAAAGCTCATGCCCGTCATTGAACCAGAGACGACAGAGCAACCGTGATACCCACGCTCACGCGAGATGATCTTTTTCTTGTTCGGCTTGCCGCGCAGATTGTTATAATACCAGACGAGCTTAGCCTGAGTCTCGTTGGCATCCGAGCCGGACATGCCGTGGAAAGCCTTGCTCATTTTTGCCAGGCGCCGTCCTTACGAGGCGATCGGAGAGGATTGCGAGTTCGTCCGTCGTATCAGCAGCGTAGGAATGGTAGTAAGCAGGACGATAGGCCTGGCGCGAAATCGCTTCAGCGACTTCGGCACGGCCGTAGCCGACATTCACGCAATAAAGGCCGGCGAACCCGTCGATTAGCTGGTTGCCATGCGCGTCCTGGATGCGAATACCCTTGCCTGTCTCGACGATGGTTGGTTCACCAAGCTTGCCGGTCGCGAAATCCTTGAGCTGCGTAAAAGGATGCAGGACCGAATTACGGTCCTTTTCGCTAGTTTCCTTAATGTTGATGGTGATCGAAGCTTTCTCTCAGGATGCGATATTTCCGATGCAGACGTATTTGGGTTCGAGATACTCGGCGAGACCATGCCTTGAGCCCTCGCGACCGAGCCCAGACTGCTTCCACCCTCCGAAGGGCATCGGCGCGCCCGTGAATTTCGGAGTGTTGACCGCAAGCATGCCGTATTCCAGCCGATCAGTGAGCCGCATAGCGCGGTTGAGATCACGGGTATAGACATAGGTTGCGAGGCCCTTCTCGGAATTGTTGGCGCGCAAAAGCACCTCCTTTTCGTCATCGAAGGGCAGGATTGCCGCGACGGGGCCGAAGGTTTCCTCCCTGGCAATAAGCATGTCGTCGGTGACGTCGGCGAGGACCGTCGGTGTCACGAAGTTGCCGCTTAGCGGACTGTCCTGACCGCCAAAGACGACGCGAGCTCCGGCCGAAACCGCCTGAGAAATCTGCTGGCGACACTTTTTCGGCAACAGATGGCCGCGTCATCGGGCCTATATCCGTGCCCTCTTCGAGACCATGACCGACCTTGAGCTTTGCTGTTGCCTTGGCGAATTCCTCGACGAAGTGGTCATAGATGCCGCGCTGGACGTAAATTCGATTTGCGGCGAGGCAATCTTGGCCTGACGTTGCGAACTTCGCACTGACGCAGCCGGCAACTGCTGCATCCAATGGAGCGTCTTCGAAAAGCAGGAACGGCGCGTGGCCTCCCAATTCCATCGAAGCCTTCTTGATCGTCGTCGCGGACTGGGCGAGCAGGATACGAGCCACCTCCGTGGAGCCGGTGAACGAGAAAGCGCGAACCTCGGTATGCTCTAGCAGTCGCTTTGCAAGCGGCGGGGCCTCCCCAGTGATTACCTGGAGGACTCCGGCGGGCATGCCCGCTTGCTCAGCGAGGCGAGCGAGCGCCAGCGCCGAGAGTGGCGTTTCAGGAGCGGGCTTGACGATCATCGTACAGCCGGCTGCGAACGCAGCTCCTGCCTTTCGGGTGATCATCGCCGAGGGGAAATTCCAAGGCGTGATGGCGACGGTCACACCAATCGCTGCATGTGTACGGACAATTGGCTTCCGGCCAAATGACTGGGAACCGTTTCGCCGCAGGCCCGCTCACCTTCCGAAGCAAACCAGTCGACAAAACTGGCGCCGTACAAGATTTCTCCCCTTGCTTCAGCAAGGGGCTTGCCCTGCTCCGCCGTGATGATGACTGCCAGATCGTCCGTATTTGCCCGGATGGCAGCAGACCATGTACGCAAAATGCCACCACGCTCGAAAGGGAGCATGTCGCGCCAGACCGTGAATGCATCCTGAGCCGCGCTGACGGCACGGTCTACGTCGCTCTCGTCGCAAGCGGCAACGGCGAGAAGTTCCTCACCCGTTGCTGGGTCAACGACCTTGAGCGTGCGGTTCTTTTCCATCCACCCACCACCAACAAACGCGCGGCGCTCGAGGAGGTCTGAGCATCTGAGCTTATTAAGTGCCGATGCGGCGGTGCCATTCATATGTGACTCCTAGGTAGACCAGTTCCGCTTGTGTGTTCGGGTTCGTCAGCGCCAGAAAGAACGAAATGACCAGTCGCGCCGCTCAATCTTTCTGGACTACATCTAGATCTCAAAAATTCTGCGGGGCGCTGTCGTCAGGACCTCGGCGCCGGATGTCGTGACACGAAACGTCTCGCTGATGACGTATCCGAAATCTTCGTCGATCCAGTTGCCCAGCATCAGGTGGAAGGTCATATTCGGCTTCAACTCCGTCATATCGCCATCCCTCAGGCTCGCGGTGGGCTCGGTCCAGCCGATGCCGTGGGCGTAACCGCAGCGCGACTCCTTCTTGAGGCCCTCCCTCTCGATCGTCCGATAGAACGCGTTGGCCACATCACTACAGGTAGCTCCTGGCCGGACCGTCTCAAGAGCAGCTTCGAGGCCGGCGAGTTGGATCTCATGGACACCACGCAGGCGATCCGAAGGTGCGCCGATCGAGTACGTGCGCATGAGCCCGGCACAATAGCCATGGCGCGATCCGCCGATTTCAAGATTGACCTGAGATCCGTCTCGAAAGACGTCTTCGCTCCACGAAATATGGGACGTTCCAGTCCGCGGTGAGGAACACAAGCTGATTCCCGCCATCCCCGTTCCGGGTTTTCCGTTTGCACCGCGTATCAAGGTTGCTGCGATTTCGGCAGTGGCGTCTGCTTCCCGCACCCCGGGACGTATTGCCTCTGCGGCGCGCAGGATCGCCGCGTCTGAAATCGCGGCGGCCTCACGCATAACCTCGATTTCGAGATCAGACTTGATGAGACGGATCCAGGCGACCGCATTGGTGCAATCCACGATCCTTGCATCCAACAGCCGCATGCTGAATTTTTCCGCCGATTGCGCCGACGTACCGCTGCTGTTAACCACAAATCTGCTGTAAGCTCTTCTACGACAATCCGATATGAGAGCCATGCGCGGCAACGGGTACTTGCGGCTACAGCGCTCGACTTGAGTGTGTCGCAGCAGGCAATCACCGGACTGTGTCCTCTTGCCATGCGACCACCCTAAATTGGCCACGAGTTGCCTGATTGACAACGCCTGGCCTGTTATGATGACTAGCTTGTCGTTATGCATAAATCTTGCGCTGACACCCGGATTGCCAAGCTTTTGCTGGGCTGGCAGCGAACTGGATGTCGGAGACAAATGTCATCTACTTGGCATGGGCCGAAGCGATAGTGTCCTGAAGGTTCTGCAAAAAGCTCTGGAGAGAGAACAGCCCTTACTCTGAGGCGAGGGGCGGCCATGG
>NZ_JBVVQY010000071.1:0-6695 GCF_055811615.1 Mesorhizobium sp. WSM4807 | reverse complement strand
TACCTATCTTATGTACCAAAGAGGTGCGCGGGGTGTTCTGGTTGAACCCAATCCTGAATTGGAAGCGCTGATCCGCACTGCGCGCCCGGACCCCATATGCCAATAAGGTCGATTTCTTATCGATTGATTGCGAAGGACTGGATCACGATCTCGTTAAGGCCATTGACTACGAGCGCATCAGACCTGCTGTCATCCAATGCGAGCCAAGTGAGCATCGTCTAAGGGCAACAGGGCTCGGATTATCAATCTGATGGAATGCAGATCATACCGGCTTGCTGCAATGACTGACATCAACGTCATCTTCGAGCGATTGACCTAATGCAGCGGCCCAATCGAACGCTGTCATCGAACATACCCAGCCTGCCATTGTGTCCGGCCCTCAGGCGCGCCGGGCGGCAAATCAGGATCGAAGCGCGTACTGCCGCATGTAGCGTAAGCGGGCAGTTGAGGCCGTTCAGCGCTGGTAATTCCATGGGTTTTGTTGCAGCGGCCGAGTAGGGACGCAGAGAGACCCATGGATGGGTTCGTGAAGGCGAACCTCGCCTGTCGCTTGCGCATCACGTGGTCCATTTCGATGCCGGCCAGGATTATCGCGGCTGATGCTGGTGATTTGAAGCCGAGTATCGGCCGATACGGAGCTTGAGCACCGATGATCCTGCTCGATCCGATTGTTCGCCTGCAGGTTGGTCTGACTGCCGTGGATGATGACGCGATCGGGTCGCCCCTGACGTTCCAGCGCCTTTCTGAAGAAGCGCTTGGTCGACGGCAGGTCGCCCTGGTCGCTGAACCAGAATTCAGCAGTGTCGCCGACGCTGTCGATGGCGCGGTAGAGGTACATCCACTGGGCCAGCGCACGCAAAGCGGATCACTGAACATAGCACCCTCCGAAAATAGTCGGGGGATTCCTGCCACAACGTCGGTAGTCAAAATGTTGCAACACATCCCTGCGAGTTCCGCCATCTGTGGCTTACAGGGGGTAAATGTCTCCGCTGTCACCGCTTCCTGGCCTCCAATGACTTGGTGAAGCAGTCTTATGGTCACGCGAAAGCTCCGGATCATTCTTTGACGCCCGACATCGCGACCGAGTCGGTGAAGAAGCGTTGGAAGCCCAGCAGGACGACTGCAGGGATGAGGCTTAGAATGGTCGATGCCGCGAAGATCTGGCCGATGTCGCTCTTGTACTGGCCCACCATCTGGCCAAGGGTAATCGGGGCGAGGAACATGTCCTGGCGCGTCGTGACCAGAAGCGGCCAGAGATAGGCCTGCCATTGCCCATTGAAGAGAATGAGCCCGGCGGCGATAAGGGCCGGACGCGATAGCGGCAAGAAAACCTCGAGGAAAATCCTTAGCCAGCCGGCTCCATCGACTTGGGCCGCTTCAATCAGCGAACGCGGTACGGCGAGGAAGAACTGCCGCAGTAGGAAGATCACTATGCCGTTGCCCACGAAGGGCATGATCAGTGCGATGTAGGTGTTCTGCCAGCCCGGCGCGCGCGAAGATGGCCGCCAACGGGACAGCCACGACCTCCTCGGGGACCAAAAAGCTGAATACGATGATGGCGAAGACGACCTCGCGGCCGCGCCACCGCATGGCGCTCAACGCGAAGGCTGCGGCTGCGCAAACCAGCAGTCCCACGACCACCGTACATGCGGCCACGACGATCGAGTTGATCAATCCGGTCCGGAACGCTCCGCCGAGCGCGCTGCCCCGGCCGAGCTCTTTTTTCCGGCGCTCACAGTTGCTTTTCCCGCGATAGCAACCGGAACTGGATGAGGATGATGATGACCATCAAGGTCAACCCTTCCGCAGCCAGGCACATCGTTGAAAGAGTAAGCCTGCTGATACACGTCGTACATGATGAGCTGCGTGCTGCCGTTGGGCCCGCCTCGGGTAAGTAACGCGATCGGAGCAAACAGCAGAGATGCGGCCACTGTGTCAATGACGATTACGAAGGCCAGCGGCCGACGCATCAGCGGGATAGTGATGTGCCATAGCTCTCTGTGGCGAGCGCGATGTACGAAACCTGTCGTCGAAAAACCTGGTTGATCTCAAAGGATAAGCCTCCACTTAGCGGTAGAGGCGCACGTGTCTCAGGTGCCGAACGGCCGCCCGATCCTGTGCATTATGGAGTGGCTGCCGATCTCGGCTTCGAGCACCCTCAGATCGGCCTCAGACCGGGTGAGTGCCACCACGTGTGCCGCGCGACGCGAGCATCAGCGCGACCGCACGATCAATGCCCTTGCAGGCGCCGGTGACCAGCACCGATTGTGCGGAAAACTCCTGCGAAGTCATGACGTCAGTTCACCGGCGCGTCTTACCTGCAGATGACCTCCGCAAGCAGAATGCCGAAGCGTCACAGGCGTGGGCCGCTTTGCCTGTCAAAGATGTGGACCCGGCGCGGATCGATCTTCAGCCTCACCTCTTCACCAGGCCGGACGGTGAGCCGGTCCTTGACGACGGCATCGATGGCGTCCTCGCTAAGCTTGGCGAAAACCTGTGTTTCGAAGCCGGTCGGCTCCAGCACCGAAACCGTTGCCGACAAGCCGTCGTGCGCAATGTCAATATGCTCGGGACGTATGCCGTAGATGACCGGCTGGCCGCCCAATGCCCTGGTCCCGCCGGCCGGCAGCACGGATCCGGTATCTGACACAAAGAGCTGCATGCCGTCTTTGGACTCGATTTTGCCGTTGATGAAGTTCATGGCCGGCGAGCCGATGAAGCCGGCGACGAAGACATTCCCCGGGTTGTCGTAGAGATCGAGCGGTGCGCCGACCTGCTCCACCTTGCCGTCCTTCATCACCACAATTTTGTCGGCCATAGTCATCGCCTCGATCTGATCATGGGTAACATAGACGATCGTTGTGCCGAGGCGTTGATGCAATTCCTTGATTTCGACGCGCATCGCGACACGAAGTTGGGCGTCGAGGTTCGATAAAGGCTCATCGAACAGGAAGACTTCCGGTTCGCGCACAATGGCGCGTCCCATAGCCACACGCTGGCCCTGTCCGCCCGAAAGCTGTTTCGGGAACCGGTCCAGCAGCTTGCCCAGATCGAGAATTTCAGCCGCCTTCTTCACGTTGGCATCGATCTCGGCTTTCGGCCTGCCCTTCATTTTGAGCGAGAAGCCCATGTTGTCGGCGACGTTCTTGTGCGGATAGAGCGCATAGTTCTGGAACACCATCGCATATGTCGCGGTCTTTTGGCAGAACATCGTTCACCACCCGGCCGCCGATGCGGATCTCACCGCCGGATATGGATTCGAGACCGGCGATCATGCGTAACAGGGTGGATTTGCCACACCCCGATGGGCCGACCAGGATGACGAACTCGCCATCGGCAATGTCGACATTCACGCCATGAATGACTTGGGCGTTTCCATAGCGCTTGACGATGTTCCTGACGGTGACCTGAGCCAACTCGCATCTCCTACTGAGGCAAAGCATTCTGCATCTTGACTTCGCCCCTCGGCGCAGATGCGGCGATTTCATCTTGAACCCTGTCTTCGAATTCGAACGTGCGCGTGATTAGCGGGTTCACGTCAATTGCACCTGAAGAGAGCACGATACGCGCGCTACTCGAACCATCGCTTTGTCGACGTCATCAGCAAGTTGAATATGAAGCGGACCCGGCTTAACCATGCGGCATCCTCAAGCCGAGTCATCGCTATCACACGGCATTGGCGGTTGGCAATATTAGGTTATTGCATTCTTGCAAGAAATAATTTAGCGTGCGCCTGCTTCTTCACCGACTCCATCGGCAATGGCGGACGTCAAAGAATAATCAGGAGGATTCGCATGACCAATTGACCGGGGTGAAAATTAAGTCGGTGGCGGCGGGTCAAGGCGAGCAGTGGGCTAAGGTGAAGGCCATGACCCAAGCGAACGGTGATTGGATTAGCAGGCGAAGGAACACGCAATGAAAAGTGAAGTAACCGAGGATCAGGTCCGAGAATACCAGGAGCGAGGGTTCGTGCACATCCCAGGCCTTTTGTCGCCGGCCGAGGTGGCCGAACTCAAAGCCGCCGTCCTCGAGGCAGTTGAGATGATGGCTGGCCGCAAGAATCTCCCAGGCAGTGTCGACCGGCTCGAAGGCGTCGACCTCTACCACGACAAGGTCTTTACCCAGCGGATCAACGTCTCGAAACTTAATCAGACGATCCACCGTTACATCCGCGGCCCCGAGATCGGCAACATGGCCAGCGCCCTTGCCCGCCAGCCCGCGATGCGCATCTGGCTCGACCAGGCGTTGATCAAGGAGCCCTACGGCAACCCGACCGCGTGGCACTTGGACAATCCCTTTTGGTCATTCTATTCGCGCGACGCGATTTCGATCTGGATCGCGCTCGATGATGCGACGCCCCTCAACGGCTGCCTGTCGTTCGTGCCGGGCAGCCACAGGCTCGCCGGCTACGACAACGTCAACATCGGGAAAGACCTTGCAGGACTCTTCAAGGTCTACCCCGGGATGGCAGAGACGGACCCTGTCGCGGTGCCAATGCCCGCGGGCGATTGCAGCTTTCACAACGGCCTTACGGCGCATGGCGCCGGGGCCAACATGACCCGCCGCCGCCGGATCGCGATGACGGCGGGCTTCATGCCCGATGGCAGCACCTTTAACGGGGAACAGGACATTCTGCCCACGGCTTACTTCGAAAGCCTGAAGGTCGGCGACAGGCTCTGCGACGACACGATCAACCCGATCGTCGGGAGAGCCTAGCTGGTCGGTCGCAGCCTGAGCACCTTGAGCAGGCTACGATGGAACCCTACGGGACGATGCGGGAGCTTCTCCGATACTCACTGTCGGGGTGCAAGGTTGGGTCGGAGTCGCCCTCGGCTTCGTCGGTGTGCTGCTCATGCTGAAGCCGCAGACCGGCGATCTTAGCATCCATGCCGTGATGCCGCTGGTTTCCGCGATTCTCTACGCTCTGGCGATGGTGCTGACGCGCACCAAGAGCCGTGGCGAAAACCCCTTCGTTCTGGCACTGATCTTCAACCTGATAGCGATCGTTCTCGGAGGTGGCGCGAGCCTAGGCTAGGATAGACGAGCCGCGGGCGGGCGGCGATAACTTGGCCAAATCGAGTTAGATCTGGTCCAAGAGACTGTGCTCATCGAGAGCGGGATCGAAGCTCAGTTCGGACGACGTCCTGAGCAGTACCTTCTTGTTGCGCGCCGGCGCCTCCGCGAGCGCACGCCGGGCAACCGCATCTAAGTTTCTTAGCGAACCAATCAGCACCAAAGCCGCGCCTTCGCGATCTGTCACGAGAATGGCCGGCGTGCCATTGGCCGTTGCCAGCATCGCAGAGCGGCCCGACAGATCGAGTCGGGACAGGAGGGACGGCGAGGGCTCATAATCGAATCCGATGGGCGGGGATCCATCATCCTGCTCCGCGCAGATAACGCCATTCTCGCCCACGGTGGCGCGCGCTTTGGCGACGTCCGAGCGAAATCCGCCGACAAACACACGTTCGCTGCCAGCGTCGAAAAGTCCGACGAGAGCTGTCGTCGCGCGGATCACATCCACGATAATGCACACGTCTCCGGCAATAGCCAGGGGGCTGGTGGGAAGGAAAGCAACCTTAATCTTCATGCGCAAGCGGTCCGGGTTTTCATCAACTCAGCGATCTGTCTCTCATCGGGCAATGCCGGTACGACGAGCTTTTCGTGACTGCGAGGGCGCCCGCTGCGGCGAACGGCATCAGCAAGGGTCAATCCACTGGCCAGCCCTGCAGCGAGTGCCCAAGACGCTTTGCTGAACGAGCCAGCCTGCTGGCAACAACCGAAACGCGATGAGGCCAATTAGAGCCGGCGCGAGGAAGAGGAGCGGCGCTATCGCCGCTCTCCATTTTGAAAGTCGACGAATTATGGGTGCAGCCCTCACAATTCGTTTCTCATAAGCCGCGCGATTGCCGGACCCGACGGACTGACCAAAATCGCAAGCTACCCGGTCGACGTCGTCGACACCACCGGGGCCGGAGATGCATTCAACGGGGCCCGGACGACGAATTCGCCGGGCTCGATAATTTGTCGGCCGTGAACAATGGGAGGGATCAGGCTTTGAGTTCTTTCGGCTGACTTTGAGAGGCGGCGAGGAGAAGCCACAAAAGAGCCTTCAGCCACCTGAGCAGGAGGGAGAAGCTGTAGCCGGCGGCGGCCAGGATGGCGTTGACGGCGTCGCCCTGCTTGCCGGCGAGATAGTTGCGGCCCATCCGGTGCTCAGCCTTGATGTGGCCGATCACGGGCTCGATCGCGGAGCGGCGGCGCATCTCGCGCTTGATGGCTGGGGTGACACGGCGTTTCTGGCCGCTGGTGAAGACCCTGAACTTGTGGCTCTCCGGTGCGTTGTGGCCGCGATAGCCGGCGTCGGCGAGAACGCGGCTGATCTCGTTGCCGATGGTCTTTTCCATGTCAGGGATGATCGCTGCGAGCGTGTGGCCGTCATAGGGATTGCCGGGCAGCGCTTTTGCATGCAGGGCGAACTGGCCACCCTTTGAGCGCTTCATGCATTCCACCTCGTGCGCATGCAGGCTGTAGATTTTGCGGCCGCGCTGGCGCTGACGCTGCCCGAGAACGGTGGAGGCCTGGTAGAGCGACCATTTGAAGAGCGCGTCCAGTTTCGCATCGCCGGCGATCTGGCGGGAGATGTCGCGAATGGTCCGGCCGAGATAGGTCTTGAGCCTGCGCAGCGCCTTGTTGGC
>NZ_JBVVQY010000070.1:0-7129 GCF_055811615.1 Mesorhizobium sp. WSM4807 | reverse complement strand
ACCCCCTCGCGCACAATGCGCAAAACTGTTCGCGATGTCCTCGCACACCTGTTCGCGATGTCCCCAGTCCAAACACCACAAGGGGAGAAGGAAGAGACTGCACAGGGCGTTTCCGCGCGGCTTGACTGCCGGCAATGCCCGGTCTAAGGGGCGTCTGCGCCCGGCCCCACGCTTTCGTCAAAGCGCCCGTCCGGTGCAATCCGAAACGACGCTCGAACCCATCCTTTTGGCCTCAGCAAGGGAGACCCGGCGATGATCAAGGCATTCGTCGTGGACAATGATCGCCTGCGCCTTGCCGACGATCTCTTGGCAAACAGCGACCAGGTCGTCTGGGCCGACCTCGTGAGCCCGACAAAGGAAGAGGAAGCCGCCATCGAGGCCTGGCTCGGTGTTGCCATTCCGACGCGCGAGGAGATGGAGGAGATCGAGATTTCGAGCCGCCTCTATGTCGAGGACGGCGCCTATTTCATGACCGCCATTCTGCCAGCACAGACCGAGGCCGACGATCCCTTGATGTCGCCGGTCACCTTCGTGCTGGCCGGCAACAGGCTGATCACCGTGCGTTACCACGAACCGAAGGCTTTCAAGACTTTTCCGCAGCGTGCCGAGAAAGTGGCGACCGGCTGCACCAGCGGCGACACCATCCTGATCGGCTTGCTGGAGGCGATCGTCGACCGCCTCGCCGACATTCTGGAGCGCGCCGGCCGCGACATCGAGGCGATCTCGCGCGACATCTTCCAGGCAAGCTCGACCAAGGCGTCCAAGCGCAACCGCGATTTTCAGGAATTGCTGAAGGCCATCGGCCGCAAGGAGGACATCGCCTCCTCGATCCGCGACAGCCTGATCTCGCTGCAGCGGCTCGCCGGCTTCCTCACCCACGCCTCGACCCAGACCAAGATGAGCAAGGACATTCGCGCCCGTATCAAGACCTTGTCGCGCGATGTGCTGTCGCTCGCCGACCACGCCACCTTCCTGTCGCAGAAGATCAACTTCCTGCTCGACGCGACGCTCGGCATGATCTCGATCGAGCAGAACGCCATCATCAAGATTTTCTCTGTCGCCGCTGTCATCTTCCTGCCGCCGACGCTGGTCGCCTCAATCTACGGCATGAATTTCAATGTCATGCCCGAACTGACCTGGAACTTCGGCTACCCCTTCGCCATCGGCTTGATGATCCTCTCGGCGATCCTGCCCTTCTGGTATTTCCGCCGCCGCGGCTGGTTGTAAAGCCTTCGGACCCTCTGTTCCCGTTGGGCGCAATGGCCTGGCGCATCAGAAATGCCTTGACCAAATCCCGCCCCGCCTGCATCCGGGAACCCCGATCCGCGACGATCGTACAAACTTGAACCGGATTCCAAACCATGACCGGAAAGAATTCCAGACGAAAGACTTGGGCCTATGAGGATTTCGTCGAGGGCGCCTCGCTCGACCTCGGCACGAAGCTGGTGAGCGCGGCCGAGATCATCGAATTCGCGCAGGAGTTCGATGCGCAGCCGATGCATCTCGACGAGGCGGCGGGCAAGGCCAGCATCCTTGGCGGGCTGGCGGCCTCCGGCTGGCACACCTGCGCGATGTTCATGCGCATGCTGTGCGATGCCTTCCTGCTGGACTCGACCTCGCAAGGCGCCCCCGGTGTCGATCAGGTCCGTTGGAAGAGGCCGGTGCTGGCCGGCGACATCTTGAGCGGCAACACCACCGTCCTTGCCAAGCGCCTGTCCAGGTCCAAGCCCCAGCTCGGCCTCGTCACCATGCGCAGCGAGCTTTTCAACCAGCGTGGCGAAGGCGTCTTCGAACTCGAGAACACCGTCATGTTCCTCGCCCGTGATGCCGCACAGGGCCCCTCATGACATTGGACGAGTTCTTCTGCATCGGCATCACCGTCACGCTCGGTTCGCACAAATTCGAACCCGAGGCGATCAAGGCGTTCGCCAGGAAATACGATCCGCAGATATTCCATCTCGACGGGGAGGCGGCGAAGAACAGCGTGTTCGGCGGCCTGTGCGCCTCGGGCTGGCACACAGCCGCAACCTGGATGAAATTGAACCTTGAGACCGGCGTGGAGGCCGAGGGCGCCCGCTGGGCCGGCGCTGAGCCCGCACCCGAATTCGGCCCCTCGCCCGGCTTCAAGAACCTCAAATGGCTGAAGCCCGTCTATGCCGGAGAAACCGTGACCTTCACCCGCACCGCGCTTGCCCACCGCCCCATCGCATCGCGGCCGGGCTGGCGAGTGCTGACGCTGCGCTCGGAGGCTTTCGATTCGACCGGTGACAAGGTCATCGAGTTCGAAAGCGCCGTGCTGGTGAAAGTGGGATAGTCTCTTCCTTCTCCCCTTGTGGGAGAAGGTGGCCGAGCGAAGCTCGGTCGGATGAGGGGTGCTCCAGCTTGGCACTGCGGCACTCCGTCCAACACCCCTCTTCCGTCTCGGAGCTGCACTTCAATGCCCTTCAAACCCGATCAGCGTCCTGACCGGCACGCCGAGTGCTTCGAGCTTGTCGCGGCCGCCGAGGTCCGGCAGGTCGATGACGAAGCAGGCGGCGAGGATGTCGGCGCCGATCTGGCGCAACAGCTGGACCGCCGCCGCCGCCGTGCCGCCGGTGGCGATCAGGTCGTCGACCAGGATCACCTTTTCACCCGGAGACACGCCATCCCTGTGCATCTCCATCTCGTCCAGCCCGTATTCGAGGCTGTAGGCGACGCGCACCGTCTCGTAAGGCAGCTTGCCCTTCTTGCGGATCGGCACGAAGCCGGCCGAGAGCTGATGGGCGACGGCGCCGCCAAGGATGAAGCCGCGCGCCTCGATGCCGGCGATCTTGTCGACTTTCTGGCCGGCATAGGGATGCACCAGCTCGTCGATGGCGCGGCGGAAGGCGCGCGCATTGCTTAGCAGCGTGGTGATGTCGCGAAACAGGATGCCCGGCTTGGGATAGTCCGGAATGGTGCGGATCGCGGCAAGCAGCGTGTCTTCGAGCGAAGGTTTCATGGGGCGGCTCTCCGGGGCATTCGTCCGATTCGACTTGAAGACGTGAAAAGGAACTTCGGCGATCGTAACCCGGCGTGGCCGGCGACGGCTACCGCGATGTGGCGCCTGGAAGAAAATTGTCCGGCAAAAGACTGAGCCGGCCGCCTTCGGAATACAAAAAGGGCGCCTTTCGACGCCCTTTCGATCTCGTGGCTTTGCGTAGCTCAGTGCGCCACGCCGGCCCACACCTTGCGCTTGGTCAGATAGACCAGCGCGCCGAACAGCAACAGGAAGACCAGCACGCGAAAGCCGGTTTTCTTGCGGGCTTCAAGATGCGGCTCGGCTGCCCACATCAGGAAGGCCGACACGTCGCGGGAATACTGGTCGACCGTCTGCGGCGAGCCGTCATCATAGGTCACCTGGTCGTCGGAAAGCGGGTTGGGCATCTTCAGCGACACGCCCGCTATGAAGTACGGATTGTAGTGGGTGCCTTCCGGTATCTCCATGCCCGCTGGCGGCTGCTCGTCATAGCCGGTCAGCAGCGAGTGGATATAGTCGGGACCGCCCTGGGCGTATTGCGTGAAGATGTCGAAGACGAAACGCGGAAAACCGCGCGTGACGCCGCGCGCCTTGGCCAGCAGCGACATGTCGGGCGGGGCAGCCCCGCCATTGGCGGCCGCCGCTGCCTGCTCGTTGGGGAACGGCGCCGGGAAATGGTCGGACGGTATGCCGGGACGATCGAACATGTCGCCGGCATCGTTGGGACCGTCATTGATCGTGTACTCGGCGGCCAGCGCCTTGACCTGCGCTTCCGAATAGCCAAGGTCTTCCAGTGTGCGGAACGCCACCAATTTCATCGAATGGCAGGCCGCGCAGACTTCCTTGTAGACCTTCAGTCCGCGCTGCAGCTGCGCCTTGTCGTACGTGCCGAACGGCCCGGCGAAGCTCCAGTCCATCTCCTTCGGCTCGTGTATCGGGAAATGCGTCGGCTGGGCTTCGTTGTGCGCCTCCTCCTGGGCGATGGCCCCGGTGGTCGCGGCCGCAGTGCCTGCCAACACAAGGCCGAGCAGCGCCAGCGAGGTGAGAATCGTCTTCATGCCAAATCCCCTTGAGATTCTCTGCCGCGCTGTCGTCGTCTCGAGCATGAGCTTTTCCGAAAACCGGTCTCCACTTTTCAGGATCATGCTCAGCCCTTGGTTTCCGCTGCGGCTGTCGCGCGAGCCGGATGCCCGCCACCCTTGTTCTTCTCGAGTACCGCCTCGGTGATCGAATTCGGCAACCGCCGCGGGGTCTCGATCAGGCCAAGCACCGGCAGCACGACCAGGAAGAAGGCGAAGTAGAACAATGTCGCCATCTGCGCCATGAAGACATAGCTGCCCTCGGCCGGCTGCGAACCCAGCCAGCCAAGCAGGACGGCATCGATCACGAACAGCCAGAAGAACAATTTGTACCAGGGCCGGTAGACCGCCGAGCGCACCTTTGAGGTGTCGAGCCACGGTACCAGGAACAGCATGGCGATGGAGCCGAACATCGCGAGCACGCCACCGAGCTTGGAGTTGATCGGCCCGATATTGAAGGTGATGGCGCGCAGGATCGCGTAGAACGGCAGGAAGTACCATTCCGGCACGATATGGGCAGGCGTCTTCAGCGGGTCGGCGACTGTGTAGTTGTCGGGATGGCCGAGAAAGTTCGGCAGGTAGAAGACGAAGTAGGCGAAGATGAACAGGAACACGAGCATCCCGAACGCGTCCTTGATGGTCGCATAAGGGGTGAAGGCGACGGTATCGGTCTTCGACTTGACCTCGATGCCGGTCGGGTTCGACTGGCCGACCACATGCAGCGCCCATATGTGCAGCACGACGACGCCGGCGATCATGAACGGCAAGAGATAGTGCAGTGAAAAGAAGCGGTTCAGCGTCGGGTTGTCGACAGCGAAGCCGCCGAGCAAAAGCTGCTGGATCCACTCGCCGACCAGCGGGACGGCGCTGAAGAAGCCGGTGATGACGGTCGCGCCCCAGAACGACATCTGCCCCCAGGGCAGGACATAGCCCATGAAACCTGTCGCCATCATCAGGAGGTAGATGATGCAGCCGAGGATCCACAGAAGCTCGCGCGGCGCCTTGTAGGAACCGTAATAGAGGCCGCGGAAGATGTGGATGTAGACGGCGACGAAGAAGAATGACGCGCCGTTCGAATGCAGGTAGCGCAACAGCCAGCCCGAATTCACGTCGCGCATGATCTTCTCGACCGAATCGAAGGCGAGAGTGCTGTCCGCCGCATAGTGCATGGCCAGCACGATGCCGGTCAGCATCTGCGCCACCAGCATGGTCGCCAGGATGCCGCCGAAGGTCCACGCATAGTTGAGGTTGCGCGGCACCGGATATGCGACGAAGCTGTCATAGACCAGCCGCGGCAGCGGCATGCGGGCGTCGAACCAGCGTCCGATACCGGTCTTGGGCGTATAGGTCGAGTGTCCCTCGCTCATCGAAATATCCCTTAGCCTCAGCCGATACGGATCTTGGTGTCGGAAATGAACTGGAACACCGGCACCGACATGTTCTCCGGCGCCGGCCCGCCGCGGACGCGGCCCGAGGTGTCGTATACCGAGCCGTGACACGGGCAGAACCAGCCGCCGAACTCGCCTTCCTGGCCGAGCGGGATGCAGCCGAGATGGGTGCAGACCTGGACCATCACTATCCAGGCTTCCTTGCCCGGCATGGTGCGGTTGGCGTCCGTCGCCGGCGCATCGGCCGGCAAATTGGCGTTGCGAGCGAGCGGATCCTTGAGCTCGGCCAGATTGACCGCCTCGCCGTCCTTCATCTCTTGTTCGGTGCGGTTGCGCACCACCACCGGCTTGCCGCGCCATTTCACGACAAGCGACATTCCCGGCGTCAGCGAGGAGACATCGACCTCGACCGAGGCCAGCGCCAGTGTCGAGGCATCAGGGCGCATCTGGTCGATGAACGGCCAGGCGACGGCACCCGCGCCGACCACCGCGGCCATGCCGGTGGCGACATAGAGAAAATCACGACGGTTGGGATCCTGGATGTCGGTTGCGCTCACGGGTGCCTGATCCTTTCGCCTCTTCCGTGCCGGTGGCCGAGGCTTGTTCCCCGCTCTTTCACGCCAACCCGACAGCGCATGGCGAACAGGCTAGCGAATTCCTCCGGCAATTGGCCTTCGGTTTATGCGTGAAGCCCGTTTTTGTCCAGACGGGTGAAGGCACAAGGGCAGATTGTCGCGGGGACGCAATTCGGCGTCGGGCGGCATGGCGGCGAAGAGGGCGAAACCACAGGAAAACAATGGCAAAACCGGCGCCGGTGTTTGCCTCGACAGGAGACCCAGCCTCGGTCTATCCTCGGCTCATGGCGCATGTCATCGACCGCGACAAATGGGCCAGGACGCCCGACCGCTGCCTCGACCATTGGCAGGGCGAACTGCAGTGCGGCGCGTACGGCTCCAGAAGCTGCCTGATCTTCAACTACCTGCCGGAGATCGGCGGCGGCCCGCGGCTGCACATGCATCCCTATTGCGAGATTTTCATCATCCGAACTGGCACCGGCCTGTTCACCGTCGGCGATCGGCAGATCGAGGCGTCGGGCGGCCAGATCCTGATCGTGCCGCCGAACACGCCGCACAAATTCACCAATCTCGGCCCAGGTCCGCTGGAGACCACCGACATCCACGAAAACGGCAGCTTCATAACCGAATGGCTGGAGTAGGCCATGATCCCGAACCGAAGGTCCGCGTCAGCGATAACCGGAAACCAGTTTTCGGGATCAATGGCCGAAGTCGGACCCTGAGCGGACATTCTCAGCGCTCTTCCGCATTTCTCTCTATAGCCGACTTTCAAAGGAATCAGCGCCAATGACCTGGTTCAGACGTTTGTGAGTCGATCTGGCCGCCCGAAACAGTCCTTCCCCGACTGACGCAAACGGTCTCGACTTCTTAAGCAGGCTGCCAGATTTCCTCTTCGGTAGCTTTCAACATGATCTACTCCCGCGGCGGGCTGGTCGCACCGCGCTGCAAAGGTTTGCGAAAACCTCATCAATAGACCGATGTCGCCGAGCTTTCAACGTCCGGCGCGGCAACGCCAGGGCTACGAACTCGGGTTAACGCACTTTAGGGATTGCGGTTGATCTGATTCCATGGGGCTTCGATGATTCGGAG
>NZ_JBVVQY010000069.1:0-7266 GCF_055811615.1 Mesorhizobium sp. WSM4807 | reverse complement strand
ACCGAGATCACGACCACCCCGACGCAACGGAAGCTCTTTCATCTCGATATGCTGCTGCGCGGCTTCTACACCCCGCGGCGCGGCACAATCAATCTCTCGCTGGCCACAAGGGATGAAGACTGCGAGGCATTCGTAGAGGCTTTCGTAGGCTTCCTCGACCGATATTCGGCGTTCCTGCCGCGCGACTAGGGCCGCACGGTAAGGAGTCCATTGCAAAGTTTGCGGCAACCGTCCGGTATCACGAGGTGGTATGCGTCTTTCCGGGATCAGCATCGCGTTCATAGGCAGCAGTTTTCGACCTCCTGCTGCGTGTGCACTGGATCCAATCGATACCGATTGAGTAACCAAGGCGCGAAGTCTTCGTGTATCCCCGCGGCACGATTACCTGCTGGAAGGCATCAGAAAAGTTCCGCAGACATTGCCCGGCTTGATCTGCGCGATGGCGGATTCAATGCCCTCGAGGATCATTGCATGAAGGTCCGCGAGAGCCTGGATGGGCTCGCCCACCGAGATCGTTTGTGAAAGAGGTGCAGTGTACTTATAGCGGTTGCCGGCCAGTTCTATGTTGACGCCGTCGCCCAGTTTGTAAGCTCTGTCGGTCCAGCTCAGGTGCGGAGCCTCTGCCGAATTCCGACCGGCATTGCCGGATTATAGACCAGGCTGCCGCCGAATTCTTCGGTGCCTGCGAGCCAGCGCCGCAACGATGGCCGCAGGTGCCCTCCTCCTCGACTAGGAAGAGCAGTATTACGAAGCAGGTGATATTTCGCGCTAAAGCATAGCACGCCCATGACGCCGCCTTCGGTGCGCGGATCTTGCGAAAGTCGATCAAGCGCCCAGTCCGCTGAACCTCTGGATGAATTTTCCGGTGGCGCTTGATGGATCGGTGAACTGGGCTGAACCCTTGTCGAAGCCGGGAGATTTGTCGTGCTGCGAGCGGAAATGGTTGCATCGTCGCCATGTCCGCCTGCCCATGGGACGCCGCGCCTACGGATGGCATGGTCTGTATGCCGACCGACGCACACTACCAAGTCCTCGGCTGGTGGAGAGGCACAAATCTCACGCAGTTCAAACAAGTGCTCACCTCATCAATATGGTCGCCCACAAGCGACAAGAGAAAGAACGGTGCGTGACTCGCCGAGGGCCCGGCTCGGGCGAAGAAATTCGACCGCCTTGTGCCCTAGATCGATCGACTAGTCTCTCAGGAGCAGAGCCGTGACAGCGCCTGCGATGTGGAACCTGCCGATTCCGGACATCCACCATTTGTGCGCTAAGTCGCCGCGATATGGCGACCTACGACAAGAATCCGAGCAAATACACGCAGTCCCTGGGCGCCGATACCCCTGTGCCGATCGTCACCATCAAGGGCGTTACCGATCTGGAGCGGCTGCGCGATCGCCTTGCCGAGCGCGATATCATCGTCAGGGTGCAGCAGGCCGGCGGAACTTCCGACGCGTCTGACGAGGCAACCATGCGACTGGCGGTGTTTTGCGAGCATTCCCCGGCCCAGATCGACAAGCTCTTGCAGTCGATTTTCGAGCTTCTCTAGAACGAAGGAATACTATCATGAAAGTGTTCATCAGCGCCGACATCGAAGGCACCGCCGGCATCACCGTGTGTGACGAGGCCCGGAAGGGTAACGCCGCCTATTACGAATTCCGAGAATACATGACCACGAACTCGTGGCTGCCTGCCATGGGCGCCAGGGCTGCCGGTGCGCGCGAGGTGGTCGTAAGGGACGCGCATTCCACGGGGCGCAACCTGATCCTGTCGAAGCTGCCGGCCTATGTCCAAATCATCAGGGGCTGGAGCGGCCACCCCGACATGATGATGTTCGGCATCGACGATGGCTTTTCGGCAGCCTCAACAACAAGGCGGGCACCGACACCAACCCGCTGGCGCATACGTTGAACGGCAGGGTGTGGCGTCTCCTGATCAATGGCGAGGTGGTGTCCGAATACACGCTCAACGCGCTGTGCGCGCCCGCTACGGCGTGCCTTCGGTGTTCCTATCGGGCGACGCCGGCATGTGCGCCGAAGCCAGGGTGCTGGTGCCGCGCGTCGGCACCGTCGCCACCGGATTGTGCCGCGCGACGCGACGCGCATCTCGTCGCGCCTCGTAGCCCCTATTTCATATTTCTTTGTCGTCGAGCAGGGCGGCAGATGCTGCACCAACCGTGCACCGGGTGTTCTGGCAGCTGTCGCGACAGATCGGTCTGCGGCAGCGGGGGCAGCGCAATGGTCCGCGGATTCACGATCTTCGTCACCGTTTCGCCGTCCAGGCCCTGACCAACTGGTATCGTGCGGGCGAAGATGTCGAGCGGGAACTGCCGGTCCTCTCGACCTTTCTCGGCCACGCCAATGTTCGCGACACCTACTGGTATCTATCCGCCGCGCCGGAACTGATGACCCATGCGGCGCGACTGCTGGATAAGCGGTGGGAGGTTCGCTCATGAGCGCCTCGAACGATCTGGCCGTGCTGATCGAGCGGTGGTTCACCGATCGGCTCATGCGACATCGAGGCGTAAGCTCCAACACCATCGCCTCGTATCGCGATACCTTCCGGCTTGGCGCGCCAGGGATGATTCCGGTCCAGACTGGCGTTCGGGTGTGGCTGGCCACTGGTCACACCGACATGAGGAAGGCCTTTCCATGGTGCGCGCCTCACCATTGTCGAACGCGACCTCCTTAGGCGGCTCTGCTCATCGGCCGAGCAAACGCATGTCACGCTGCGTCCAGCTCGATTTTAGCCGCATGGATAGCACGGTCCAACCGCTCCAGCATTTGGTCAACGTCATCCTCGCTGACGATCAAGGGTGGCGTCACGCATGGCGGCCAGCCATCCCTCTGGCGGCACGATCACGCCTCCGGAGCCCTGCACCGGCTCACAGAAAAAGGCCGCCACTTTGGAGGAACCGCCGAGCTCGGCGACCTTGGCTTGTAGCGCGCATCGATGCTACCGTTGATGATTTCGGCATCCGTGCTGCCATATGTACTGCGATACGGACAGTGAGACGGGATATGATGTTGGTACGGCAGCGGAAGATCAAAAACAGGTGACAGTTTGAAAGACCGGTCAGACCGGCACCGGCCGAACTCACCCCATGATAGCCTCGTTCAAGCCCAATGACGTGTTTCTTCTCGGGCCGGCTTGTGACGTTGAAGAAATAACGGATTATTTTCAGCGTCGAGTCGACCGCGTCCGAGCCGCCAAGCGTAAAGAAAACGTGTTGAAGGCTTTCAGCTGATAGCCGAACCAGCTCCTCGGCGAGCCGTAGTGCCGGCTCGTTAGCAAAGCCGAAGAAGCTTGAAGCATATGGCAGCTTCGACATTTGCTGACGCGCTGCTTCGACGATCTCGATGCGACCGTACCCCAGACCAAGCGGGCCAAGATCATCACGCATCTGGTCAACATTCGACTGCGGGCCGCCAGCGTCGCAACGGGGGATGGCAACGATGACGAACGCTGATCTTCTGCCGGCACCGCGCTCACACTCTTGATCGCTGCGATCTCGGACTCGGTAACGGGGCCGGTGCAGTCAAGTCCAAAAGACACGCAGCGAGTGGGTTCGGCAACACACTGTGTCGGCCGATTGAGAACCTGTTCATTCCGAGCGCGTGATCGCGATGAGAGCGCTGTTCGCGTCCCTTCTTCTGAGGCCCCCGGGTTCATGCTTCGGTGAGTGGTCAGCGCGATGGCTGCCATCATGATGCTGGTCCAGTGCGGTAACCCGATTGCCCATCTCATAAGCGTGGGCGACCGGAGGCCGGCGACAGTCCTGACCACGGCATCATCGGAGACCGCGTCCCGGTAGGGACCTCGAAGGGCTGCAATCATGCAGCCATCAGTTGAGCGCTCCTGCAAGCATTTGATCTGTCATGCTCGAGCGGTCTGCGCTGCAGCGTCGACCCGGAACTCTGTGGCATCGCTCCACGTACGATGGAGCACAACACCGATCCGACGGGCCAGGGCAACCATCGCCCTTTTTGTGCCTCGCCGTTTCTTGACTTGCACAGCCCACGTCCTGAGCCATGAGGGGCGTCCGCGGTTCATCATCACTGTAGCCGCTTGGCACAGGGCCCTTCGTAGATTGGCGTCGCCCGCACGGGTGATACCACCTGTCACGTCACGCTCTCCCGACTGATGCCGAGATGGTGTGAGCCCGACCCAGGGACCGACTTTCTTGGAAGAAGAGAAACGGGCGGGATCATCGATTGCAGATCGGAAGAAAAGCGCGACCACGGCGCCTATTCCCGGCATGGTCATCAGCAATCTGCACACCGGGTCCTCTTTGGTGAGCAGTCGAACCGACCGTTCGAGCGCAGCCAGTTCCGTGCGCAGGCTGGCTCTGGCCCTCAGCATGGGATCGCTCGCCGCCGTGAGCATGGCATTGCCATCCACCAACTCGCGCATTCGTATGTCAAGCGGTCGCGTGAGATCGCCCCTATTTTCAGGCCAAAGTTCCGGAGCAGGCCGCGCAGCGACAATCGCGAGCGATCATGCCCTGCTGGATGGCCTTGCGCGCACCGAGCAGGGCGCGAATCTCTTGCGCGGAGACGGATTTGCAGTGCACCGGGCGGAATCAGCCCAGATGTAGAAGCCGCGCAATACCCTTCGCATCCCGTCTTGACCGGTCGCGGTAGAGGAAGGGCGAGAAGCAGTGGTGCGTCCGCCGCGTGATCGACCGATCGCATGATTGCGTTCCCCCTTTTACCCCCTGCCGCTCTTCTTGTGGAAGGCCATGTCGCGTACACCCCAGGCTATGGCTCCGCTCAGATCGGCGCGGCTTGCATAGCCGCGGTGGGCCACCGCCTGGCGCGGCGCCTCGCCATAGAAGGCGATGTGGCGCTCCAGCATTGGCAGCAAGCGCTCGCTGTAGGCCGGGTTGCCGGCTTCGATGACGAGGTCGACGATAAGTCCATTTCTGCCGGTGGTCAGATTGAGTTTCGTGGCCATACTCGACGTCGCGGCTGCCTTTGACGATTATATCGGCATCACTCGCGACCGCGCAGCCGTCCGCGCCGCTATCAGCGATGGGGCGCCGGTCAGCCTGCGGCGCGGGCCTTCCTGCGCAGCACGGCGTGAACGCGGCGGTAGCCATAGGTCGGCAGCGTCTTAATGATCTCCTCGAATCCGCCGACCATTTCGCCATCGGACTCGGGAGGACCGCCAATTCGGCCTGATCCACGGCCCTTCGAACATCCGGCGATATTGAAGCGGGCGACGCCAATCGTCTCGCACATCGCCTTCATCAGGAACCGTCCTTCGGCCACGAAAGCGACCGAAACATCTGTTTTTGAGCCCGCGGCCGCTTCAAGAGCGTCCTTGAGGATCTCAGCTTAATCGTCTTTTTGCCAGCAGGCACTCGCGCACCTGGTTCTGGAGCGCGCGATATTCCGATGTTGCCACGACCTCGCCCTTGGCGAGTAATGTCGCGTCTATGACTGGTAGCAATCCGAAGATTGAGATCCTGAACGGTCGCGAGCGTCGGCGACGATGGTCGACGGCCGAGAAGCTGTTGATGGTCGAGGAAACCTGCGCGCCGGACGTGACGGTGAGGCTTGTCGCCCGGCGCAACGGCGTCCAACCCAATCAGCTGTTCCACTGGCGCAAGCTCGCGACGCAGGGCGAGCTGGCGGCCACAGGCGCCCAGCAGGTCAACCGCTCTCCTCAACCATCAGCATAATGATTCTAAGATTCTCATAATACGACAGGGCTAGCGCTGTTCGGGCGCTCGATTTACTACAGTTCCAGCAATGCATTTCATTCGATGCCGTGCGTGCGTCGTTCAAAGTCCATGTCCGCGGCAACATGTAGTGCGCCGGCCTAAGACCAACGGACCATGCCTGCGAGGGGAATTGGGAAAGAACATGACCGTGCCCAGTATGTGGCATCTGCCGATCGCGCGCACCCACCACTTGTCCGCCAGTGCCGGCGTTTTGAGCTTCGTCGGCGGCGCGGGTGATTTCGACACAGCGGGACGGATTCGCAACCCGGGCGACCTCGACAGACAGATCGATGGCGCGATGGCGAACCTGGCGGATGCGCTCGCCACCGAATCCTGCACCCTCGACGACGTGGTGCGGCTCAAGGCGCATTATACCGCCGAACGCGACGACTGGGAGGTGATCGCGGCAGTGGCCCGCTTCTTCAAGGCGGACCCCATGCCCGTGATCAGCACGCTGCCAGAGCCCTTGCAGCCTTTCTCTGGCCAGACGATCCAAATCCAGGCCATTGCCCAGCGCGGTTGGCGGACGCACGCCGACATCCGATCGGTGGCGCGGCCCGTGCCGCCCGAGAGACGGGCGCTCTTCCGGGGACGGACCGTCACTGGAGGCCTGCGAGCGGGTGAGTTTATCGCCCTGGCCAATCGCACGGCGGAGGACGCGGATGGCGTGGTGCGCCATCCCGGCGATGGGGTGGCCCAGAGCCACTTCATCATGGAGAGACATGCGGAGACGCTGGCCGCACTCGGCGCCTCCTTCCAGGACTGCGTTAAGATGGAGGGCTACAATTTAGGTACCAACGAAGACGGGGAGGCGATGGCGAAGGCGCGAATGAGCCATTTTCGGGAGCCCGGGCCGGTCGCAACGGGGCTTTCGTGCCACCGTCTCAACCCAAAGGAGGCCCTGACCAAGGTCGAGGTCATGGCCATGCGCGAGCGGCGTAACGGCTACGACAAATACATCCCGCGCGAGGACCATTGGCCTGAGCGCGTGTGGGATTGGACGTCCCCTGTGCCTTACCGCCAAGCCATCGGGCTGCGCAATACGGTTTGGCTCGGCGGCCAGTGGCCCAAGCGTCCGTACGGCAACAAATTTGTGATCGTCATGGATGGTCAACTCCTGGCGCAGACCCGCTTCACCATGGGCTATATCCAAGACCTCCTGCGGCCCTTCGGGAGGGCGCCTGCGGACTTAAAGCTGATGGTCTGCTATTTCGCTTCGACCGGCACTGAAGCCGAGACGGTCGCTTTCACCAAGACCATCGCCGATTGCGTGGGTGGAGCGCTTCCGCCCATGACGCTCATACCGCAGCCCAAGATTTGGGGCAACGTGGAGATTTGGGGCGTGGCGCAGGGCTGAGGGCGCTTCAAGTCCGCCGGCAAACGAGATTCCGTATGCGCTCCCATCTTCCAACGATATGAAGCAACGCTGCGCCGCTCGATCCTTGCAACGAGAGAAGCCAGATGGGGTTCTCTGATCGCGGAGCTGATTGCAAGCTCCTTTTCGGCGTATCCATGTTCCTGCCGGCTCTGTGGTTCTCTTC
>NZ_JBVVQY010000068.1:0-7743 GCF_055811615.1 Mesorhizobium sp. WSM4807 | reverse complement strand
ATAGTCACTTGCGTTCATGTGTCCTCTCCTTCGCGCCAATCGCGACGGAGAGACCCTAATCTATGCCGATCCTGCAGGTAAGAGGGGCAAAAGTCGTGGCGGTCAAGCTGCGGAGCGGCTGCTGACGATGTTGGGCAGGTATGGGAGGTGAGGAGCGCCGGTGATTTCGAGGCGAGCGCCGAGATAATCCCAGAATGAGAACCGGAGCTTTTGGCAGGTCTTGCTGAGGCCGAGGAAGGCATCGCGGCAGGCGCGCCCTGCCTGCGAGCGGGTGCCGCCCGAAATCTTGCGCCGGATCACTTGGCAGCGGATATCGTTCTCGGAGCCATTTGTATGAAGCGGGATCTCGGGCCGATCGAGGACGGTGAGCAACTCGGCCTTGTTGGCATGAAGTCTGGCCAGCAATCGATCGAGCGTGGCAAAGCCGGTGCGGCGTTTGAAGATGCCGTCGAAGCGCGCCAGCATCTGGGCCTTGCGGCGGCGTGAGGGCTGTCGCTTGTAGGCTTTGAGATCGCCGTAGAACCGCCAGATCAGCGATCGGACGTGCCTTTGGGCCTTGCGGTGCGGATCACAGAAGGTGTCGAGCTTGTGGACCAGGCGCTCGGCATGGACCCAGCACAGGGCATGGCGTGCGACCTCGAACTGGCCGGCATCGTCGCTCAGCACGACGGTGTCGGGCAGCAGGCCATGGGCCCTGATGGCGCCCCACAGCGCGCCCTCGGTGGCCAGCCGCGACGGGTCGAGGCTGTGCTTGAGGTCGTGGAAGCCGAGGCGCTCGAGGTGGCGCGCCCAGGCGTGCGCGTCGGCGAAGTGCTTGTCGGGATGCTCGGCCAGACGGGCGATGGCATGCTGGGGCAAGGCGCGGTTGCGCATGTAGGCCAGCGCCGCGGCGTTGACCACATAGTCGGTGTGGCCAGCGCGCAGCAACTCCAGGAAGTTGAGGCGGCTCTTGGAGCCTGTGGTGGCGAACCAGGCGAAGTGCTCGTTGCCGATCTGGGTGCAGGTCGCGTTCCTGCCCTGATGGCAGGCGCCGGTGTCGTCGACGCTGATCCAGGCGCTGGCAAGGCCGGCGCGCAGCACGTCGCGGGCCTCGGCCAGGAACGGCTCCTTGTCGGCAATCAGCAGGCGCACGAGCTGCCGCTTGGAGATCGCCATGCCGAGCCCGCGCAACAGTTCCAAAAGGCGCGGCATGGTGACCTGGCCCTGATGGTAGAGTGCCAACATGAAGCGCTGCAGCCCCGGCCCGAAATGGCCCGAAAGGCTGGCCGGCAGCGGCGCCGTCAGCGTTGTTCCGTCCGGCCGCAACCAGCGCTCGCAGCGAAAACGGATCACATGCGGGCGCAGCACCAGATCCTGCACCAAGAAGTCCGTGTAGCCCTTGAAGCGCGAGCCGGGCGGCACCGACCCGGGCGTTACGACCCGCTCTTCGTTGATCACCAGCTTGGCGTTCTTGGCTCCCCGGCCGCGACGCTGGCCATCGCCCGGCTTGCCGGCCGCACGCCCGCCCGCCTTCTCCATGCCACTCGGCGTGCTGGGCTTGATGTCCGGCCGACCCTTGCCGCCCTTCAGCCGTGCGATCTCGTCACTCTGCTGCGCAACCGTCCGCTCCAACTCCGCCACCCGACCCAGCAGCTGGATCACCAGCGCCTTCAGATCGGCATTCGACAGCGACTCAATGTCCGCAGGCGGTGACATGGCCGCAATGAATCAGAAAGGCTGCCCGTCGGGAATCTCGAGGCCCCAACCTGAGTCAATCTGACGCAGCCCTCGCCACGACTTTTGCCCCTCTTACTCCTGCAGCGGCTAAGTCATGAAAAACGTGGGAGGAAACGCGCCCGCTCGGCATAGTTCGGCGCGCGGCATAAACGGCCCTATGCCGTGCGCGGCATAGGCAGGTTTCGATCAGCGACGCGATGACTGCCCAGTGTTCGGCACCGCCGTCGGAACCGGCGAAGAGCGCGTTCTTGCGGTTAAGCGCGATCGGACGGATTGAGCGTTCGACCGTGTTGCTGTCGATCTCGATGCGGCCGTCATCGAGGAAGCGCGAGAGGCCTTCCCAGCGCGTGAGCGTGTAGCGGATCGCATCAGCGAGCTTGGTCTTCTGTCAGGCCGAGCTTCTCTCGCGCAGCCAGGGTTCGAGATCGGCAACGATAGCGCGGCTATTTTCCTGACGCATCGCGCGACGATCATCGGCCGACCGGCCACGGATACCGTCCTCGATCTTATAGAGTTCGGCGATGCGCCGGAGCGCCTCGCTGGCAATCGGCGCGGGACCGACTGCTGCCAGTTCATGAAAGCGCCGACGAACATGCGCCCAGCAGAAGGCGAGCGCCACGCCGCACTTCTCGGCGAGCACACGATAGCCGCCGTAGCCGTCGACCTGCAGGATGCCGCCGAAGCCGTCGAGGAGCGAATGGGGCGTTCGGCCTTGCGGTCGGGCGCATAGACATAGGCGACGCCAGGTGGGTCGCTCCCCTCCCATGGCCGGTCATCGCGGGCATAGGCCCAGAGTTGGCCTGTCTTCGTCTTGCCGCGGCCCGGATCGAGCACCGGCGCGGTCGTCTCGTCGGCGAAGAGTTTCGGCGAGGACTTCAATCGCGCAAGCAGCCGCTCGTGCACCGGACGCTCGATGTCGACGACCATCTCCACGCGAGGAAGATGGGCAGGCAGAGAGCCGCGGTTTGCTCGCCGCTTCGCAGCACGCGCGTGGCGAAGGTGGCCTGTTCCTGCTCTTCCTCGCCGGCCGCCTCGATCTGCTCGGCCTCCTCGAGCCCCAGCAGCAACTGATCCTCGGGGAGCGTCTCAGCTCTTCGGTCGGAGCGGTGACGCTGCAATTCCTTGATGATCTGGATCAGGCGGGCGTTCTCGATGTCGGGCGCCAGCACCATTGCCTTCAGCGCGTCCGGATCGTTGGGAAGCTGGTCAGCTGTCATCGCCATGACCGGATCAGACCATATTCGCCGCTACCGAGCGACACCGGATCCAGGCTGATTCACTTCGTCGCGGGTCAGCCGGCCTGGACCGGAACCCGGGTCCGGCGTGCCTCATGGCCCGCCGCCAATCCAGCCCTTCGAGCAGCGCCGACAATAGCGCTGCCGTCAGCCGCATCACCCCGTCCTGCACCTTCGGCCAGCGGAACTCGCCGTCTTCCAGCCGCTTCGCATAGAGACATACGCCGGTGCCATCCCAGAAGATCAACTTGATCCGGTCGGTGCGCTTGGCCCGAAAGACATAGACGATGCCGCAGAACGGATCGGCTCCCATCTGGTCGCGCACCAGCGCGGCGAGACCCTCCGCACCCTTGCGGAAGTCCACCGGCTTCGTCGCCATCATGACCTTGACCGCTCCTGTCGGCCCGATCACGACGTCGCCTTCAGCGCGGGGATGACCGCCGCCACCGTCTTGGCGTCAGCGCCGCGGCCGACCCGCATGGCGATGCCGTCGATCTCGAGCTCGATCACCCCGGCATCGGGGGCCGCTTTCCGTTTCCACTGCTTCGTTGGAGACTTCTTTGCTGACGCCGGTGCCGCCACCACCGCCGGCACGAATAACGATTCCGGTCTCGTCGTCTCTTGCGCCGATCTTCGGGCTGCACGACGCCAGGTGAACAATTGCTGCGGCGATAAGGCGTATCTATAGCGCGACGATCTGGATGAGAGGCTCTCACTATGATTGCCGCGCCGCATCGCGTTGCCTGAAGGGCACAACTTGAGCCAACTCATGCCGCACGTCTGGGCCTGGCTGGTGGGAACGAGACATAAGATCATCGGCGGCGTCCATGAGCTGGCGGTGCTCAGAACTGAAGTTCATGCTCATGGCAGGCATCCAGTCAAAAGATTCTTGGGCTCGCCCGCCCAGGGAAGCCCATGAAATGGCGCTGCTGTTCATCACCCATGACCTGCCGCTTGCCTGGTTGATCGCCGACCGAATTGCGGTCTTGTATCTTGGGCGGCTGGTCGAGATCGGCAGCGCCGACGAGATCACGTTCAATCCCCGCCATCCGTATACTGTTGCCCTGCGAAACGCCACGCCGCAGGTCAGCCGCGACGCAGAACGCGGCGAACTGCCCATCCTGCAAGGCGAGGCTCCAAGCGCCGCGCGCGTGCCGAAGGGATGCCGGTTTCATCCGCGTTGCCCGGTCGCCTTCGATCGCTGCCGGCAAGAGGACCCGCCGGCCATCGAAGTGGGACCGCAGCACATGTCCGCCTGCTGGCTGGCGAAGTGAACGCCGACCCTGCGCTTCTCAGACGTGCTCAAGCACGGCGCGGTAATCATCGCCCGAAATAATGGCTATTGCCTTGGCCAAAATGACTCTGTGCCCTGCGACATCCGGTCCCGCTGCCAGTGCGGCGAAGGCTTCGAAAATCAAGGGCAGCGCAAGAATTGCGCACAGTTGATCAGGTATCCATAAAACGACAACCGTTGCCAAACGATCAGGGTCCAGCTTATGTGCTCGCTCAATCAATCAGTCGGCACGACGACTATGATCAATAGGGGTGATGCATGGCCACCACGTTCTCAACGATTCCTCTAGTCGGTGTTCCATTCCCGAGATCAGAGTACGAGCGTCGGCAGCAGAAAGTGCTTGAGGCAGTATCGAGCGCCAGGCTCGACGCACTCTTGGTCACCGCGCACGGCCATCTCAGGTATCTCACCGGGTACGATGGGCGCGGTGCTTACTTTAGGCCCTTTCCGTTGATCCTCGTACCTGGCCGAGCGCCGATATTTGTTGTCCGGGCGTACGACGAGCTATCTGTTCGCGCGAACAGCTGCATCGAAGAGATCATTACCTATTCTCAGCAGGACGATTTCGCCACAGTTTGCGCCGATGTCCTTCGACGATTTGCGCTGCATCGCCAGAGGATTGGCCTCGAGCTCGGCTGTTTGAACCTCGCACCGGCTGACGTGAGTGAGCTGCAAGCGCAGCTACCCGACATGAGGGTCGCTGATGCGAGCCGGCTGGTCGGATCTGTAGCGGCCGTGAAAAGCGAGCTGGAGCTCAAGGCTATGCGCGACGCTATGGCGGCTACTGAACTGGCTGTACGCACGTTCCAGGCTTCGCTGAAGGAAGGCGTCACCGAAGCGGAAGTGTTCGACGCTATCGGGGCGGAAGTCGAAACAGCTGGCGCAGAACCTCTGTCGCCCTTTGCGTTGCTCTTTGGCGAGCGGACGAAGCTGCCGCATGGCCTTCCCGCGCGCCATCCTATCATAAAGAACGAGCCCGCCTTCATGGAATGCGGCGGCTCGAAGCACGGGTATGTCGCAGGGTTAGTCCGGTGCGCCGTGCTTGGTCGACATCCCGAGACCGAAGCTCTGCACGCTTTGGCAGAAGAGGCTCTCGACGCTGCAATCGCTGTGAGCAAAGCGGGTGTAAGCGCAGGCTCAGTGGACGCCGCTGCCCGTAAGGTCATCGAGCAGTCTGGACGGCGGCAGCCATTTAGGCACCGAACCGGATACCAAACTGGCATCAATTGGACGGAACGCGGCGACTTGAGCTTAGAACCTGGTGCGAAGGACATCCTTGAGATCGGCATGACCCTCCACCTGCCGATCATTCTGTTCAGCGAAAACGGCCACGTGTTTGGGACCAGCGGGCACGTCGTGGTGACGGAACGTGGCGCGGAAAGACTCGACCATACACCAAATACGATCTATCGCGCGTGATTCCTTGGCGAAGGACTGACTTAACGACTGGAGCGCAGAGAACTCGGTCTGGACATGTTGTCGGCTGGGATCTCGAGCAGCAAAGCAGTTGGCCGCAGTATCTCCAAGGCCTACTGGAATAGGAGCTTCATCCATGACGTCACAAAGCCGCCACGCCCTCGGCATCCTCAGGCTCGAGGAAGGGCTGCCTCCCGGGGGTACGCCGCCACCGCCAGAGCCTGGCTCCATGTCAGATCCGGCGACCTTTGACCGCCCTGTCATAACGGAAACCGTCGAGGGAGCTTGGGCAGATATCGTTATTCGCGGTGACTCATCGCTTGATTCAGCTTGCGTAGCAGCTGCTCGACGCTTGGTCGCGCGAGGCGCTGTCGCGATAACATCAAATTGCGGATTCTTTATACGGCATCAGGAGGCAGTCGCCGCATCGGTAAACGTCCCTGTGGCGCTGTCGAGCCTTCTCCTCGTTCCGACGTTGCTTCGCCATTTGCCCCGTGCCGCTAAGCTTGCCGTCGTGACCGCCGACTCGACTTACTGCGGCTACGATCTGCTCGGGGTCGCCGATCCGGCCGATCGGGCGAGGGTGGTTATTGGCGGCATCGAAAGCGGCAAGTTGCTGCAAGATTGGTTAATGCGGCCTCCAATCCTGACCGAAGTCGCCGATCTTGAGGCAGAGGTGGCTGCCTGCGTGGCGCAACTCCGCGCCGCGCATCCAGAAATCGCGGCGCTTCTGTTCGAATGCACAGCGTTTCCAGATGTAACGCCCGCGATGCGCCGGAGCACAGGGCTGCCCATCCACGACATCACGGACGTCTGTCGGCTGACGCTTGCCGCCGTCGCCTAATCTGGCGTGGTCAGGAGGCTCACACTGCGTTCGCCGCCTTCCCTTATGTGCGGCGGCAGGCGATGTTCGCAGATATTTCGGACCCGCGCGGTGTTTTCAGTCGAGGCGACGGCAAGCCGCTCGGTTGAATCAGAGGCCTATCAGTTCGATTAACATGGGGAATGTGGGACAAGAGCTTTGTTGAGCATCGCAATGTCGTTCGGCACTCAAGGTCTGACCCAGATTGGAGGACACGGCGCATTTCCATCGATGGTTCAAACCAAACACGGTCGCCACGGTCGCCGGATGAACGGCTGCGCCAGCATTCCGCAGACGTTGCGGCCATGCTCAGGAGGACGAGGAGGCCATACTAGAGCCCGGCATTCAAAGCCTAATCGGACTCCGGTTCGTCCACCTGGATCCGCGGGGATTGATCGGTCCGGGGCATCAAAAGATCCTGTTTGCGGGCACCGTCACGCTGTTTTCATCGGAGCCTTCCATGACAATCCCGAGGGTCACGTACTTCCACGGGGCGACCAGCAGCTTTTGTGCCAACGCTCCGATCGCCGGCAATCGAAGCCGGGTCAACGACAACGTTTTCGATCCCCTTCGCCAGTAGAACGCGGGGATCCAGAAGCCATTTACGTCCAACTTCCTGGATTGCTATGCTCTGCCATGAACACGCCCGCTGCTTCGGGCGTGACGAGACGAAATGGGATCCCTGGCTTATGTACCGGTTCCGGCCCGCAAGCCCGGCGCGCCGTTCCGCAATGTTCCCGGCAGCTATGGAGAAAGGTTTGCCATCGGCTTAAGGCCGTCGAAGAGGGCGACCGGAAATGGTGGCGAGTAACGAAAAGGTACCGCTCATAACAGCCCAAGCGTTGTCGATCACACATATTCTAGCCAGATAGGTATCTGGAGCTGCCGGCGCGTAGACTGGAGGCGGTCAAGGCCGAGGGATCAGCGCACGCTGCCGGAGCCCGCGACTTGAGCTAAATCTTTCAGCGGCTTGCGGATAACGGCAGCGCCACTACACTTGAACAAGGTTTCGGAACGATGGGATCGGCACTCCCAGCCTCCCTTGGAATACTGGCCCTTGAATGGGGACTGCTGCCCGGCGACACGCCACCAAAGCCGCGGCGGCTCCCTCCTGAATGCCGCTACCCTCCAGGTTCCCATCATCCATTTCACGCGATGGTGAGCGCTCATTTCATTTGATCGTGAGCAGGTGTTTCACGCGATCATGAGCGGCCGCTTCG
>NZ_JBVVQY010000067.1:0-7839 GCF_055811615.1 Mesorhizobium sp. WSM4807 | reverse complement strand
ACGCCGCCGATGATCTTATGTCTCGTTCCCACCAGCCAGGCCCAGACGTGCGGCATGAGTTGGCTCAAGTTGTGCCCGTTGTGCGGAAATAGCTCCAAACTCGAATTCGGGACCTCGGTCTGCAGCCACTCGGAGTGGCGCGGCGCGACCTGGAGATCCTCGAGACCGTGAAATATCCGTATAGGTACGATTATTGATCCAAATACCCATGATTGGCGTCATCAACGTAAGCATCTTCCTTCGAACAAGGGCTGTCAGGCAATGCGATGCGGCGCGGCAATCATAGTGAGAGCCTCTCATCCAGATCGTCGCGCTATACTTTGGCGTCAGGTCCATCGGCGCGGTCTGGAACAGGGGCTGGCGCGCAAAAAAACAGCGCGCGCCGCTCTGATCGCCGACGTGGCCGGCATCGTCGAGGCCTACAAGCGACTTCTCGCCGCTGTGCTCGGCGCCCAGCTTATCTCGGCCGCCGGGACGGCCATTTTGCGGCGTCAGGGCAGGCGGCCTGGATCAAAGTGACGCGCTCAACATCCGCATCGCAAGCCGCCATCATCACGCCGCAACCGGCAATCCCGAGCGCGCAGTAAGCGAATTCACCCGCATCTTTACCAGCCTTGTCGTCAGTCTTGCCGAGGAGCCTGAACATGTCTGATCTGAAGATCACCGCCGATCACCTTAGACGCGACGCCTATCTCTATGTGCGTCAGTCGACACTCCGCCAGGGTGCCGAGAACAGCGACAGCACCAAGCGGCAATATGCGCTGCGTGATCGTGCCATCACGTCGGATGGCCGGTCGAGCGCATTCACGTCATTGATTGCCGCGCGACAATCAGATTGTCGCTCCCGTCTCATCCTGATCGTCGCGCTATACCCGTGCGAGGAGGCGCACCATCGCATGCGGGCGTTCTGGTGCAGCCGGCGCCGCGGCGGGCCGGCGCTGCCGTTCCTGTTCGATGGTGCGGATCTGACGGCGCACGAGGTTGAGCCGCTCAAGCAAGCGGTACAGCTCGGCGCGGGTGTTGTCCGGCAGCGGCGTTCCCTCCGCTATGCGGAAAGCCATAAGCCTGTCGGCCGCATTGCGCAGGCTCAAGCGGAAGCTGCGAATGCCGAAGCGGGCGAGAATCGCCTTGATGCGGTTGATGAGCCGCGTCTGCTCACCGACCAAGGTCTGCCGCTCGCGGTTCGGCCGCTGCGCGTCCTCTTCTTCGAGCGTCGGAATCGCCGCCATACTGCAATGGCGCTTCTCGCCACGCAGCCAGCCGAGAAAGGCGCGCATCAAAAGCTCCGTGTCGAGCCTATCTGTCTTGGCACGCCGGTGCTCACGCGACACCGCGACGCTGGCAGGGTGGATGGCATAGGGCTCGATATCGCGCGCCCGCAGCCAGCGCGCCAGCCAGAAGCCGTCGCCGGCCGCCTCGTAGGCAACGGCGATCTCAGCGGCTGGCGCTTGAAACTCGGAACAAGCGCGGCAATCAGATGGGTTCTCTGATCGCGGAGCTGATTGCAAGCTCCTTTTCGGCGTATCCATGTTCCTGCCGGCTCTGTGGTTCTCTTCGCGGTTAACACTGGGTCGCCATGTTAGCGTTCGGGACGTGGGTACCTCAATATAATCGACGCAGTACCTTAAATTAGGGCTGCCTCCCCATCTACGAGATCACCGACGCCATCGTCCCGGCAGGGACATTCCCCGCCGAAAGGGCGGATCTTGCTTAATGCTTAGCTGGTGATCACGCGGTCGCCTCCTCCTTCGACCAGCGGAATTGGCTTCCGTCGATCCAGATCCGATGCATGATCACAGCCAGTTTGCAGGCGACGGCCACTTTCTTGCTGCCTATCCCCGGTGTCGGCCCCATCACTGCGCTGGCCTTCACCAGCACCATCCATACTCCGCAGCGGTTCAGGAACTCGAAGGCTGTTGGACCGATACTGGGGCTGACGCCGAAGCTCATTGAGTCGGGAGAAAGCAAGCGATTTGGATATGTATCGCTGTGCGGTGACGCGATGATGCGAACGCTGCTTTATGAAGCCGCCCAAGTGTTGCTGACGCGCGTGACGAAATGGTCATGGCTGAAAGCCTGGGCGATGAACGCCGCCAAACGGCGTGGCTTGCGTAAGGCAATCGTCGCACTCGCACGTCGCCTGGCGGTGATCATGCATCGCATGTGGCTGGATGGCACCGAATTCCGCTGGACGCGAGAAGCCTCACCGGCCGCCGTCTGACTGGGAACGCCGCAAGGGAGGGAACAAAGTTCCGCCAACCGGTGGAAACACGTTCTTCGCAGGACGATGGATGAGGTGAGTTCGCTTAGTGCCTTGTGCCGATCGCATCGTGCGGTCAGGACGCGATTCAGATTGGGCCATCTCATTCTCCTGGTCCCATGCTGGGAGGGCGAAACGCCGATCCCGAAGAGAAGCGAGGCCCTGCGGAAGACGCCAAACCTCCGGACATTGAAAGCTCGAAAGCGATTGACCTCAACACGCCGAATAGAGAAGGCTCTGAGAGAATCCGGACGCCCCAAGCGTTGACCTGCGACCACCCTGAACTCCCTCCAGATTTGGCTAGAGTCCGTCGAACAGGAGACGGACGATGCGACCTCGCGGTTTACGGAAGAACAGATCATCGGGATGCTGAAGGAGCAGGAGGCCGGCGCGAAGACGGCGGATGTTTGCCGCAGGCACGGCATCTCGGCAGCGACCTTCTAGAAGTTCAAGACGAAGTATGGCGGGATGGAGGTGTCGGACGCCCGCCGGCTGAAGGCGCTGGAAGACGAGAACGCTCGGCTGAAGAAGCTGCTGGCCGAGCAGCTGCTAGACAACGCGATCCCGAAGGATGTCGCGAAAAATGTATGGTCCGCCTCGCCCGGGCAAGGTGTCGCAACATCGCAAATGACGATTTCAGTTGCATACATGTATCCTGCCTCTCTCGAGTGGACTGCTGTTGCAGTCAGGCCATGATGAGATCCGTGCACGCCGTACCAACCTTGCGCTTGGCGCGTGGGCGGTGCGCTTGAATACTGGGCGGCACTTTGCATTTTGGCTGCTGACCTGCCACTGAACTGTCATACCGCGGCGGGCTCGCGGTTTCGCGACCGGCCATCGCTTCCCTCCGCCACGGCATTCCTTCGTGGAGCAGCCCGCAGATGGTCCATGCCGCTTTCGGCGAGGGCAAGTCGCGCGCTATCTCAATCCCGGGCTGTCGGCAGAACAGCCATCCAGGACGACCGCATGTTCATCCCTTCCGGCGCCGCGCCGCGGATAATCGAGGAGGCAAATGCGTAACAGTTCGCTCGGACGCCACCACCACCACCTCCGCGACTCGGAGGCAGCTTAAATCAGCTGCACTCCCGGCGTTTTTCGCCTTCCCGTTCCCGATTCCCGCAGCTCGGAAACAGCTCATCGCTCTATACCCAGAATACAACTACCACGCTTGGTAGGTTCGTTGTTGTCGGTTCGTAGGTAAGAGAGTGGCGTCAAATTGAACGGAGATACGACATGCGGCGCAATGATGAAATGAAACTCGGACTGTATCTCACACAGGTGGGATATCACAGAGGTGCATGGCGTGATCCGTGCGTGCCAGCGAATGTCGGGGTTGACCAATATGCTCATGCGGCAGCACTCGCCGAAGGTGCGGCGTTTCACCTCGTATTTCTCGCTGATCACCAAGGCGTAATAGATGATCACGCAGCCATAGCTCGCGTAACTGGTAACGATGGGTTCGAGCCAATTACGCTGTTGTCGGCGCTCTCATCGAGAACACAGAACATCGGCCTTGTCGCGACAGCGACGACCACGTACTACGAACCCTATCATCTTGCACGCATGCTTGCCTCACTTGACCACTTGTCGCGGGGACGGGCGGCCTGGAACATTGTCACCTCGGCAAGTAATTTCGAAGCCCAAAATTTTGGCGAAAAGGAACTCCCAGATCACGACACGCGCTACGCGCGAGCAAGGGAATTCGTAGAAGTTGTCAAAGGTCTTTGGGACACGTGGCAGGACGACGCGTTCATTCGTGATAAGCAAAGTGGTATTTACGCTGATACTACGAAGCTGCATTTGCTTAACCATCGAGGGAACCGCTTTTCAGTCAGAGGCCCATTGAATATCGCGAGGCCGCCGCAAGGCTACCCCGTGTTGGTTCAGGCTGGCGCATCGAACGCCGGAATTGCGTTCGCTGCAGACGTGGGTGAGGTCGTGTTCACCGCCGAACCGTCTTTAGAGAACGGTAAACGGTACTATGCAACTCTCAAAGAGAAAGCGCGCGAACTTGGACGGGAGGACGATCAGGTGCTAGTCATGCCGGGCATTGTCCCGATCGTTGGGAGGACCAAGCAAGAAGCGTCTGAGAAGCTTCAAAAACTACAATCGCACACGCACATCGACGTTCTAATTGGGGAAGCCCATCTTTGGCTGGGGTCTGTCATCGACTTGCGTTCAATAAATCTTGACTCACTAGTCCCCGAGACTTTACCGCAGACAAATTTCATCCAGAGCCGTCAGAAACTGCTGCTCGACTTGGCCGCGCGCCAGAAATTCACTTGGAGGCAACTAATCCGGTTGGTATCGGACAGCCTTGGCCATCTGATGGTCGTTGGAACGCCCGACGAGATTGCAAACCACATGATCCATGTATTTGATCAGCATGCGGCTGACGGATTCAACATATTGCCGGCGACCGTTCCTGGCGGACTCAAGGATTTTGTTGAGCTCGTCGTGCCCGAATTGCGCCAACGAGGAAAATTCAGGTCCAAATACTCCGGAAAAACCCTGAGAGAGAACCTCGGTCTCAAGCGGCCACTCAATCAGTTCACGCAGGCTGGTATAAGCATTCGTCCGTGAAAACTGCCGAAACCGATGAGTGGGATTCGGCTGTGGGTTTTGATTGCAAGCTTTCGGCGACTGGAGCCTACTCATCGCGCTAGCCAATCGCACGGCGGAGGACGCCGACGAAGCAGTGCGCCATTCCGATGACGGCGTGCCCCAGCGGAACGGGCTACTCGGTTTCATCCGCCTGTTCGAGTGCGATTTACGAGGGGTGCCGGTGCTAGGGCTTCCATCGTGTTTGACAACTGGGAGAAGAAGGTTATGAAAAAACGCCGAATGATCTCGGAGGCAGTGCAATGCAAGATGCGAACCCTGCTAGAACATCGAGTAACGAGATTGACCTAGAAGTTCCAATGTACTTCGACGCTGTAAAGCGCGCGCTGAATGCAGAGGGCTCTGATTGCGCGACCTAACTGGATATGGTCGGAAGAAGCGGGTACGAAGACAGGGTCGCTATCCTCGGCCAAAACTGGGCTACATGTATTGCTTAGCGTTCATGTATTCTGTAGCCGGTGTCCCCGGTCGCCGCTGTTTTGTAATGGATAACATGGAGATGGTCGTGAAATCTTCTACGCTTTCGGCTGACGATGCCGTTACCGTCCTCCTTCGAGATTCCGCCGCCGATGATTACTCGGTGTCACTCCGGAAGCAGTTTCCCCAGCTGCGCGTCTTGTGCGCCAAGGATGCGGGATCGCTCTACCGCCACGTGGCGGAGGCCGACGTTCTCCTCGCGCCCGACTTCCCTGTCGAGCTCTTTGACAAGACCCGTCGACTGCGCTGGTTCCAGTGTACCAACGCGGGCGTGGACTCGATCTTGCCGATCCGCGACCGAATGAACGACCTCATCATCGCCAATGTTCGGGGTATCCACGGCGAATTGCCGATTTCGTAATCGGTGGGATGTCAATGCTGCATTGGGACTTCCCACGATTTATGCGAGAACAGTCTCGCAAGGAATGGCATGGCCGAAGCGTCGCACCGCTAGCGGAGCTGACGCTTGGGGTGGTCGGGCTCGGGTCGATCGGCGCCGCCATCGCGCGCCGCGGCAAAAGCGCCGGGATGACGGTGATAGGCTCGAAACGGGATGTGACCGAGCCGATCCCAGGTGTCGACAGGGTCTTCCCGCCGAATGGTCTCGCCGAGCTCTTGGAGCTTTCAGACTTCGTCGTGCTCGCCGTTCCCCACGTTCCGGAAACCGAGCGTCTCATTGGTCGAGAGCAGCTTCGGCTGATGCGCCGCACCGCGTTCCTGATCAACGTTGCCCGTGGCGTGGTGATTGCGGAAAGTGAGCTCATCGAGGCCCTCCAGGCAGGCATCATCGCCGGAGCCCTCCTTGACGTGTTTGAGCGAGAACCACTCAGTTGACAGTTCTCTCTGGACCATGCCCAACCTCATTATGACCCCTCATGTCGCCGGTTGGTCAAACGACTACAACGCCCGAGTATTCGATATTTTCAGCGACAACTTGCGGCGTTTCCTCGAGAAGAAGCCACTGCGGAACGTAGTTGACGTGAAGTGGGGCTACTGACCGGACCCGTCGTTGAGACCGTTCATGACCTAGATGCCGTTGTCTAATCGGGCGTTGTCTAATCGCGCGTCCTCGATCAAGCCCTTCTTGACCTTGTTCAATCGACGGCCGGTGATCGTTCGACCGGACGACTCATTGAGACGCAGGATATTGTGCGAAGCGCGCTGTTTCGTGTTGCGCCGCTGATTGACGTTTGCCGAGAGCACGGTTGTCTGCGCGGTCGATTACTTGATCGCCGCATGATGGGTTTTCGCGGGAGGGATCTTCCAGTGTAATGGACGCAGTGTGGACGTGGCACACGTTCACCTGCAACAGCATCAGCGAAATGATCCGACCTACGTCCCGGCAGGGACGTTTCAGCGCATCCGGTGAAGCGGAGGCAATTCAGAACGGCTGGCGACCTAAGTCATCGCAACTCTCCTGATAATGTTCCTACGGTCTCAGGCGATCACGCTGGCGGACCTGTGAAAGATTTCGTCGGTTGTCAGCATTCTGTGCATTATGACGGATAGCTTGCGCGCCACAGCAACTGCTGCTCGTTGAAAGCCGGCCCTCTCTCTAAGTTTCATCCCCAGGTACGAAGCGAGCTATCAGCATGGGCGCGGGTCAAGATCACCGTAGCAGCCTCATAAAGGAGGCCCCGCAGATGACTGTCTCCGCGCCGCGAGATGTGGCCTTCGTAGTCAACTTCGCCGGATTGATATCGCCTTTTCGTCAGTCCCAGCCATGCCCCAACTCGGGAGGTTCGGAAGTTTTTCGGATCCTCAATCGCCGCAACAAAGGAGGCGGAAGTGACCGCACCCCGGGGACGGAGTAACTGACATGCATCGCTCTGCCTTGTCGCAGCGTGCGGATCAGCATGCTGTCATAGCCCTTCACCCGGACCTCGCGGTAGAAGCCGACCTCGGCCAGATGCGCCAAGCCATCGGCATCGTTGGCGTCCGTTTTGTTCGGCGCCATGTCGAGCGCCGCCTTGGCGTGCCGGGCGTCGATGCAGATGGCCGGAAGTCCTTCGGCGCTCAGAGCATGATAGAACCACACCGACAAAGGTCCGGTCTCGAACACCACCCGCTCTGCCGTTGGAGCGTGTTTGCGCAGAACTTCCGCGACCAAGCTCGGATCGGAAGGGCATTTGCCGCGCCAGATCCGCTTGCCGCCACACCGCACAGAAATCGCCGTCTCTTTCAACGACAGGTCGAGCCGTTCGATGCTTGGGCCCGGCGTCCAGTCGTGAGCCCGTACTTCCATCTTATCGGAGAACAACCACCCGCTCTTCAATGCCGTGGCCATCTGGCCTCGGGGCGACTCGCTCCCGCGATTACATGGCGTGATCGCGGAGCATCCAGCACTCAGCTAAACTGCTGACGCTTGACCTCGCCATGTGGAGAAATGGAATGACGAAGCACTTTGTTGGTCTGGATGTTTCCCTCGACCTGACATCGGTATGCGTTCTTGACGAAGCCGGCGCCGTGGTGTGGCGTGG
>NZ_JBVVQY010000066.1:0-7958 GCF_055811615.1 Mesorhizobium sp. WSM4807 | reverse complement strand
GCTGCCTCGCTAACGAGGCAGCCCTCCTCAATCAGATCGGGATCAGGCCGTAAGATGTCCACTCAGAGCACACAGCCCAAACTCGTCCAAAAGGAATCCGCCGGAGGGGCGTTTTACGCCGGACGCGGCATCGCCGTAACGCCCACGATATCGCATGCCAAGGGCATCTTCTTTTGGGACACCAATGGCAAGCGCTACCTCGAGGGGTCGTCCGGCGCTGTCGCCGCAAATATCGGCCATGTTAATGAGCGCGTACGCGATGCAATGATCGAACAGGCCAATCGCATGTCGTTCGCACGGCGTTCACCAGCGAGGCGACCGAAACGCTCTGCAAGATGGTCTCAGACACTCGCGGGTCCCAGATTCAACCAAACTTTTCTTGTCTCCGGAGGCTCGGAAGCGGTCGAATCTGCCCTCAAGCTCGCACGTCAATACGCCGTGGTCACAGGTCAACCGAAGCGCTCGAAGATCCTTGCGCGCATGCCAGGTTATCACGGCTCGACGCTCGGCGCTGCCGCGGTCACCGGCGATCCGGATCTGGACCAGATGTTCGGCCCGATCATGCGGATAATGCCCAAAGTTCCGGCACCATTGAGCTACCGCATCCCGGAAGGCGTCGACTCCTATGCCGACCACTGCGCGGACGAGTTCGAAAGACAGATACTTGCGGAAGGCGAGGACACGGTTCTCGCATTCATTATAGAGCCGGTCGGCGGCGTCGCCACTGGCGCCTTGGTAGCGCCGGATCATTACTTTTCCAAGGTCCGGAAGATTTGCGGTCGCTATGGCATTCTGCTGATCTTCGACGAGGTGATGTGTGGCGCCGGCAGGACCGGAACCTTCCTGGCCGCTCATCATTGGCCGGATGCCCTGCCAGACCACCTGATCGTCTGCGCTAAGGGTTTGAGCGCTGGCTACACGCCGCTTGGCGCGATGATTGCCCCCAACAGGATTGTCGACAAGGTCGTCCAGTCCGGCGGTTTCTTGCGCGGCCACACCTATTCCGGCAACCCGCTCTCCTCGGCAATCGGTGTCGCGGTTCTCAAGGAGATGCTTGACCGCGATCTGACGGGTAATGCTGAGCGGATGGGCGTCGTGCTGCGGCGAAAGCTCAACGCGTTGAAAGACCGAAGCACTACCATTGGCGGCGTGCGGGGAATGGGTCTCCTGAACGCAGTGACGGCCGCCAGACAGGCGTCCTACCGCGTCTCCGAGATCGCCCGCGATCTTGGCCTGCATCTCTACGCACGCCGCGCCGCTAGCGGAAAGTTCGGGGAATGGTTGATGGCAGCTCCGTCGCTCATCATCACCGAGCCGGAAATCGACCTCTTCATGGAGCTTCTCACTGAGATGTTCCGGCTTTTTGAGAGTGAGAACTGATGAGGCGGGCGCGTATCCATCCTGACCCGATGCAATCCAGGTTGGCCGGCTCTGATGTGCAAGAGCTCCTTCCTCTGCCGGCAGATCCAGGCAACGCCGGCATGACGCCGCACACGGACCTAATAGCGGCAGCTACGGCGTGGCGCCGCGATTTCCATCATCATCCCGAACTTCTGTTTGAAGTGGATCGCACAGCCGCACGCGTTGCCGACCTCCTCCGCAGCTTCGGGTGCGACGAGGTCGCGAGCGGCATCGGTCGAAGCGGGGTCGTTGCGGTCATCCGGGGCGGAACCGCACCGGCCAGTCGCACCATCGGCATCCGTGCCGACATGGACGCTCTGCCCATCCTTGAGGCGACCGGGCTGCCTTATGCTTCGGCTACGAAAAGACGGATGCATGCCTGTGGGCATGACGGGCATATGGCGATTCTGCTTGGCACCGTGAAGCAACTTGCCTCGACGCGCGCATTTTCCGGCACCTTGGTCGCGATCTTCCAGCCTGCGGAGGAGGGGGGTGGCGGCGCGAAGGTAATGGTCGAGGACGGTCTCTTCGAGCGTTTCGGCATCGAGGAGGTCTACGCCCTCCACAACATGCCGGGCATGGAGGTCGGTACCTTCGCCTTGTCGGAAGATGTCATGCTCGCCGCATCCGACCGCTTCGACATCAAGATTCTCGGCAAGGGTGGACACGCAGCCCGGCCGCACGAAACCATCGATCCGATCATGGTCGCCAACCACGTGGTCGGCGCACTGCAGACGATCGTCTCAAGGGGCGTAGACCCTGTTGACCCAGTCGTGCTCTCAATCACGTCCATCCACGCTGGCGATGCCTACAACGTCATCCCGTCCGAGGTCGTGCTGAAGGGCACTGCCCGCACCCTGTCCGACGCCCACCGCGACAAGGTCGAAAGCCGGGTCCTGGCCATAGCTACCACCGTCGCTAAGGCGTTTGACGCTGAGGCGGAAGTCGAGTATCGCCGTGGCTACCCGCCGACTATCAATCATCCGGTCCAGGCTGGCATTCTGGGGGACGCCGCCGCACGCGTTGCTGGCCATGCCGCGGTGCAGCGCGACGTGGCGCCCATAATGGCCTCTGAAGATTTCTCCTACATGCTGAAGGAGCGGCCCGGCGCCTTCATCTTCATGGGCAATGGCATGACCGCCCCTCTTCATCATCCGGAATATGATTTCAACGACCGCGCGTTGCCCGTCGGCATCGCGCTGTGGATCGATCTCGTGACTAGACAACGGAGGTAGAGCGAGTTCTATTTCCGGTGAATACCGGCTTGCGCGAGTAGTTTCGGCATTCTCCCGGCGTGATGATGTTGAGGACATGACCGATGGCCCGGCCGACGGTATCGGAGCTCTGGACCGCGGCCTTGCGCAGCAGGTGCTTGGCGTAGAGCTGCTCGATAGGTTAGTCGTCCGTGAACTATCCGCAAGCTATTGATGTAGCTTACTGATCGGGGAAGATCGTGGGTTTGGAATTGCAGGATTTGCGGTGTTGGTCGGTGTTTTCTTGCAATCGGTTTTGCGATTCCGTTCGTGCGCTGGGGCGTGATTGAACTAAACCGCTGCCGCGGTAGCTGATGCGCGGGTCTGGCCTGAGGAGGTCCCTGTCTGAGAAGATTTGGTGTCGAGCCAACCTTCCAGACAGGAGAACCCCAGATGGCCCAGATAAGCCCTCTGCGTCAGCGGATGATTGAAGATCTGACGATCCGCAATTTGTCACCGGAGACCCAGCGATCCTCCGTGCATCACGTGGCGAAGTTCAGTCGATTTTTTGGACGATCACCCGATTAACTGGGATACGAAGAGGTGGGCGCCTATCAGGCCCACTTGGTGGGCCGAAGGGTCTCGTGGGGCGCGTTGAACCAGACCGTTTGCGCCTTGCGTTTCTTCTGTGGCGTGACGCTGGGTCGATCTGATCTGCCTGAGCGGATCGCTTACGCCCGGACGCCGCGCAAGTTGCCGGTCGTGCTGAGCGCCGATGAGGTGGTCGGCTTTCTGCAGGCCGTGAAGGGGACGAGGAACCGGGTCGCTCTGATGACCATCTATGCGGTGGGCTTACGCGCCACGGAGGCGGCGCGTCTGCAGGTGACGGATATCGAATAGTCACCGGATGGTCATTCGCATCGAGCAGGGCAAGGGCGACAAGGACCGATATGTGATGCTGTCGCCGCAGCTGCTGGAGATTTTGCGCGTCTATTGGCGGTTGATCAAGCCGGGGCGATGGCTGTTCTCCCGGCGCGATGGCCGCGGCCCGATCCACCCACAGACCTTGGGGATCGCCCGTCGAGCAGCCTGCGAGTTCCTGGGCGTTGAGAAGCGGTGACGGTGCACAGCCTTCGCCACCCACCTTTTGAAGCCGGCACGGACATAAGGATTATTCAGGGGGACCGTCAGGAATTGCCTGAGGCCGGTTTCGTCACTGGCTGACGAACCTTTCGCCGAAGACGACGGCGAACTGGGTCTTGGCCTCGAACCACTCTCTTGGCGGTCGCTTCCACTCCTCGGCCGCGTGGTTTAGGACCATGGCGGCATCGTCATTGGGAAACTGCCCGCGCGTTCGAACTGCCGGGCGCAGTTTTGAGTTCAGCGCTTCAATTTGGTTCGTGGTATAGATCATCCGTCGCACGCTTTCGGAAAAAGCGAAGATGGGCACGACGTGATCCCATTTGCGCCGCCAGCTCTGCGTGATCGCCGGATATTTCTGGCCCCAGTAGCCGGCCTCGAATTCCTCCAGAGCCTTCCTGCCTGCTTCAGCGTCCTTGGCACGATAGATCGCGCGCAGCGCCGGCACGACGGGTTTGCGGTCCTTCCAGGAGACGGACTCCAGGGAATGGCGGATCAGGTGCACGATGGGCCTGTTGAAGAAGTGCCGTCACGCTGATTCAATCGAGCTGCCGTTGATTCTCGGGAGCTGGCGATGCTGGGACGAAAGGAGCGGGATCAGCTCGAGCTGTTCATGACGGGGTCATTGCGGCAATTGATTCCCGACGATCACATTCTGGCCCGCGTCGATCGCGTTCTCGATTTGGATTGGCTGCGCGAGGAGGTAGCTGACCTTTACTGTGCCGATAACGGTCGGCCTGGCATTGATCCCGAGGTGGCGGTGCGCCTTATGCTTGCCGGCTTTCTGCTCGGGATCGTGCACGACCGCCGGCTGATGCGGGAGGCGCAGGTGAATGTCGCGATCCGCTGGTTCATCGGCTACGGCCTGCACGAGGCGCTGCCCGATCATTCGAGCCTGACCCGGATACGGCAGCGCTGGGGCGCGGAACGCTTCCGGCGCATTTTCCAGCGCACGGTTCATGCCTGCATTACGGCGAAGATCGCCAAAGGCGAGATCGTTCATATCGACGCTTCACTGATCCGCGCCGACGTCAGTTGGGACAGCCTGGCGGTTCGGCATGTCGAGGCGGTGGCCGAGATCAACGACGCAGAGATCGAAGCGCTCCGCGCCAGCCGGCAGACCGGCAAGTTCAAGAAAGTGTGCGTAACCGACCCCGACGCCACTATGGCGACCAACGCGCGCAACCGCCGACTGGAGCCGGCCTACAAGCAACATACGGCGGTCGACGACCAGTGCGGTGTCATTGTCGACGTTGAGGTGGCGACAGGTGAACAGGACGAGGGCATGGCTGTGGAGGAGCGTCTCGACGCTATTGCCGAGACGACGGGTTCGGCCATCACGACGGCGACGATGGACGCCGGCTATGCATATGCCAAGGTGTTTCGGGCGCTGGAGGATCGCGGCATCGAGGCCATCGTTCCGGCCAAGGCCGAGCCACGTCCTGGAAAGGTCATTCCGACGCGCCGCTTCAAGTTCGACGCCCTGCATAATCTAGCGCGCTGTCCGCGAGGAAAAATCCTGCGGCCGAAAGGCAAGCTGCAAAAGAGCTCATTCCAACACTTCCAGGCACGCGGCAAGGATTGTCGCGCATGTCCGCTGCTGGAACGCTGCGTTACACCGTCGCGCCACGCCCGCGTCGTCGTGTTCAACGTCGATCATCCTTCATTGCTGAGGGCGCGGGCAAGCGGCTCGGATGGGTCGAAAGGAACAAGATATCTATCAGCGTAATCGCTGGCGGGTCGAGGGGCGTGCATGGCGAAGCCAAGACATGGCACGGCCTCGCCCGCGCGGTGCGCCGAGGACTGGACAATATGCGCATCCAGGCCTTCCTGACCGCTGCGGCCAATTAATCTGAAGCGGCTGGCCGTCGCACTCTACGGCTCCTGCTTCTGCTCATCAGCAATTCGGCGGTCAGCATCAAATTTCAGAGGCTCGCCGCGGTATGACGCGTCGTTGTACAGGTTGATCGCCACCGGCTCGGAGCCCGAAATTGCCGGGCAAAAAAGCACTTCTTCAACAGGCCCACGATGCAGGTCTGCACCACGGTCTGGGGAAAGACGGCGCTGATCGCCTCGGGAAAGCCCTTCAGGCCGTCGACGACGGCAATGAGGATGTCGCCGACGCCGCGGTTCTTCAATTCGTTCATCACGCGCAGCCAGAACTTGGCGCCTTCGGTCTGCTCGATCCAGATGCCCAAAATCTCCTTGTTGCCGTCGGGTAGAATGCCGAGCGCGATGTAGACGGCTTTGTTGGACACGAAGCCCTCGTCCCGGATCTTGACCCGGATCGCGTCGAAGAAGACGAGCGGATAGACCGCGTCGAGCGGCCTGTTCTGCCATTCCGCCACTTCCTCCAGGATCGCGTCGGTGACGGCCGAGATCAGGTCCGGCGACACGTCGATGCCGTAGACCTCCTCCACATGCCCGCGGATCTCGCGCACGCGCATCCCGCGCGCATACATGGAGATGATCTTGTCGTCGAAATCGGGAAAGCGCCGCTGGTATTTGGCGATCAGCTTCGGATCGAAGGTCCCGGCCCGGTCGCGCGGGATCGACAGCGTCATCTTCGACGTGCCCGTCAGAACCGACTTCCTCGAATGGCCGTTGCGGCGATTGGCGCTGCCGTCGGTGCGGTCGTCCTTGAGATGCTCGTCGAGTTCGGCGTCCAGAATGCGCTCCGAAGGCGCCTTCTTCAGATCGTCAAGCAGCCCGTCTTTGTCCAGAAGTTCCTTATCGATAGCCGTGTGATGATTCTCTCCTTACCATCATCATGGCCTCAGGCACAGAATTCCTGACAGTCCCTCATTCAGGTGCTGCTGGGCCATCGCAGCCTGGCGACGACGACACTATACGCCCAGGTCTCAACGGCTGTGATCGGCCGGACCGCCAGTCCTTTTGACTAACTTCACATGGAGATCACGCCGTCCGGCTGAGCCGCGCGTCATGCGCCCGGATCTGGAAGTGGCGGATGTATTCCACCGTCACGGGGCTGATTATCGCCGCGATCATGCCGGCCATCTCGGGCGTGTCGAGCGCCGGGTCGTGGCCGCGGTGGAGGCGTGCCGGACCGCGGCCCTGGGCGGTCACGCCGAACAGTGCACCGACTGCGGCCTCGTGCGGCAAGCCTATAACTCCTGCCGCAACCGCCACTGCCCTAAATGCCAAGGCCTAGCCCGCGCCCAGTGGCTTGCCGAACCGCAGGCTGAGCTGCTGCCGGTCCCATACTTCCACGTGGTCTTCGTCGGCCCCTTCGGCGCAATCACACCATGCTCGGCCATATGACCACGCAGCGCATTGATGAGCTGAGTGCGCTGACGAACCAATAAATCGCGGGTCCGAAAGACCATCGCTCCGGCCTGCTGCCGCTCCGTCTTAACTTCGACAAAGCCCATGTTCGGTCGCATCGCCGCTTCGGCAATCGCCTCCGCGTCCGCGGCGTCGTTTTTCTGCCGCTTCACGAACGGCTTCACATGACCGGCGGTATCAGGCGAACCTCGTGCCCGATCTCTCCAATCGCTCGGGCCCAGAAATGTGCGCTGGCGCACGCTTCCATCGCCACGACGCACCGGGACTGCCGAGCAAAAAAACGCCAGAACCTGCGAACGCGAAAGCTTCTTGCTGAAGGCAGCGCTGCCATCTGCTCGTGCCCTGTGCGCCTGAAACACCCGCTTTCCCAAGTCTAGACCGATGATGCTAACCTCACTCAGGGATGCCTTCTCCTTTGCCGTGACGTTCAGAAAACATCACATTGGCACATTGCGATGCCGTCGGAAGGGCGCATCCAACTCCATCAGTTTCTCAATTCGCCCGACAAGCGTCAACGACCCAATGGCGCCGTCTCTCGCGTCGCAGATGGTCCTGCATCGCGACGACGGGCGACCGCTCAAGAGCGATCGGCGAGCCCGCTCCGGCGCCTCGGACACACTGTCGAGCCTAAATCCCCATAGCCCCGCCCGCCATCCCGCGGTTCAGTTCAATCAGGCTTCAATGTCGTCGCGACCCGAGCGTGCCCGCCCAATCGCGCCCGCAACTACACAGAACCCTCCAGATTCACGCGGTTCGGCGGCGGCGAATCGAGGGGATGGCAGTGTCCAGGCCACGCGAGAAGCACGAGACGGGAGAACAGGATCTTTTCCGCTCCAGGCTCGATCAGATCATCAATATGAAGCACGAGCTGGTACGGCTGGCGCAGGCGATCGACTGGCCTGTGCTGGAGGAGCGTTT
>NZ_JBVVQY010000065.1:0-8998 GCF_055811615.1 Mesorhizobium sp. WSM4807 | reverse complement strand
TTGCGGCTGGTTCGGGCATTGGCGGTGGAGATCCACGAGAACTGGCTCGAGGCGACCCGCTACCTCAACATGGATCACGCACGGTCAACCGATGATGGCGTCGGACAGGGTATGGGCGTCAACCTGGGAGGCTCTCCATCACGAGGACTGAAAGATCCTTCCTGGTCTCGGCAGCCTTGTGTTTCAGGCGAATGGCTGTCGCCAAGCCCGCCACGCCGACAACTTGATTGCTAGCCGATCTTAAGCAGATCGTGTGCGGCCTGATCCAACTCCTGTTTCAGTTCAGGCAGTATCTGGAACAGGTCACCGATCAGTCCATAGTCTGCGACCTGAAAGATCGGGGCCTCCTCATCCTTGTTGATGGCGACGATCACCTTGGAGTCCTTCATGCCGGCCAGATGCTGAATGGCCCCTGAAATCCCCACCGCGATGTAGAGATCTGGCGCCACCACCTTGCCGGTCTGGCCCACCTGCCAATCATTAGGCGCATAGCCCGCATCCACTGCGGCGCGTGATGCGCCCATGGCCGCACCCAACTTGTCGGCGATCGGCTCGATGTACTTGCTGAAGTTCCCCGCGGAGCCCAAGGCGCGCCCGCCCGATATGATGATCTTGGCCGAGGTCAGCTCAGGCCGGTCGGAATGGGCCAGTTCCTCGCCTTTGAAGATCGACAGTCCGGGATCATCCACCGCGCCCACCGTCTCGATGATAGCTGAGCCACCTTCGCCAGCTGCCGGGAAGGCCGCCGTGCGTACCGTGATCACCTTCTTGGCATCGGTGGCCTGCACAGTCTGGATCGCGTTGCCGGCATAGATCGGCCGCTCGAAGGTATCGGGCGACACCACCTTGGTGATGTCGGACACCTGCACCACGTCGAGTAGCGCTGCGACACGGGGCAGGACGTTCTTGCCCGTAGAGGTCGAGGGCGCCACAATCGCGTCGTAAGGTCCCGCCAGCGAGACGATCAGGGCGGCGATGGGTTCTGCGAGCCCATGCTCGTAAGCGGCGCCCTCGGCCAGAAGAACCTTCTCGACGCCTGCCAGCTTGGCGGCGGCTTCAGCGGCCGCACGGGCGTTCTGGCCCGCCACCAGGATATGGACCGGTCTACCGAGAGCGGTGGCCGGCGAGAGGGCCTTGGCCGTGGCATCCTTGAGAGAAGTGTTATCGTGCTCGGCAATCAGCAATGTGGTCATGTCACAATCTCCGTTAGAGCACGCTGGCTTCCGTTTTCAGCTTCTGAACCAGCTCGGCCACCGAGCCGACATTCACGCCAGCCTTGCGGCCGCCGGGCTCTGCGGTCTTGAGCACCATCAAGCGCGGGCTGATATCGACCCCGAAGGCGTCCGGCGAGGTCTCGTCCAGCGGCTTTTTCTTGGCCTTCATGATATTGGGCAGGGACGCATAACGCGGCTCGTTGAGGCGCAGGTCCGTGGTCACGATGGCTGGCAGCTTCAGGGAAACGGTCTGGAGACCGCCGTCCACCTCGCGAGTCACGTCGACGCTGCCTTCGCCCGGCGTGACCTTGAAGGCGAAGGTGCCCTGGGGCCAACCGAGCAGCGCGGCCAGCATCTGGCCGGTCTGGTTGGAGTCGTTGTCGATGGCCTGCTTGCCGAGGATCACGAGATCCGACTTCTCCTGCTCAGCCACGCCCTTAAGGATCTTCGCGACCGCCAGCGGCTCAACCGTGGCGTCGGTCTTCACCAGGATGGCGCGATCGGCCCCCATCGCGAGTGCCGTGCGAAGCGTTTCGGCGGCCTGCGCCGGCCCGATGGAGACCGCGACAACCTCGGTGGCCTTGCCCTGCTCCTTCAGGCGGAGGGCTTCTTCGACGGCGATCTCGTCGAAGGGGTTCATGGACATCTTGACGTTGGCCAATTCCACGCCCGATCCATCCGCCTTCACCCGGATCTTCACGTTGTAGTCCACAACGCGCTTCACACATACCAGCAGTTTCATCAATTCCTCCTCATCTGAAACGTCCTTCGCTCCACCTGGGCGACGGTCATCTTCGCGGCCGTAGCATGAGGCTGGGAATGCCGGCGGTCTTGCGGTGGATGAGTAGCCCTCCCGATCGCCCTTCCAGGCATGGACCCCGCAGATATCCGCCAACAGGCCTCGCATTCATGAGGTATTTATCGCCCTTGCCCTCGCTGACTTCCTTGCCCTGGGCGATGATGGTGCTGTCGCCCATCTTGGTGAAAGGCCGGCCCGTCAAACTTTGACGTCAATGTGGATCTGCGTCTGCCATACATGTGCGCAGATCCTCCCGTCCTCATCCCGCACCATGGTGTGCCACACGGATGTCTGTCGGCCCAGGTGAAGTGGTCGGCATTCGGCGGAAATCCTCGCGCCTGTACAGGGGCTCACGAAATTCGTCTTGGATTCAAGCGTCGCCGTTCTTTGCATTGATCCGAGGTTTCGCAGGGCCCCTATAGCGCCGAGGCTGTCCGCAAGGGACATGAGCACGCCGCCGTGCACCGCACCGCCAGAATTGATGTGGCGGTTCTTGAGGTCGACATGTGCAACGATGCACTCCGGAGACACCTCGTCGAGCTCAATCCCAAGAAGCTTCTGAAACCCTTGGGTTGGCATGCGCCTGACATCCGCCTCGCTCCAGGGGCCCGCCGCGGTACGGATGGGACTGACATCCCGCTCATTGATCATTTGACCCCTCTGTCACACGAGCATTCAGCGCTTAGCTGCCGCAACAAAGCCAGATTCCGTGGCACCTCGACATCGAGGTAGCCCCCAGGAATACCATGATATCCGCTATGAAACTCCGGGCACAGCGACTGGTCCATTGCAGCCAGCATCTCAACCAAGGGTCTGTTCTGGCCCTTTGAGGCCGAGCATCTCCCGGGCCTCATCTGGTGTCGCGATGTCGAAGGACAAAAGGGTCAGGATGTCCCGCATCCGCGCCACCTGCTCCGCATTGGACCGGGCGAGCTTGCCTTTCTCGACGTAGAGATTGTCTTCCATCCCCACCCGCACATTTGAACCCATGGTCGCCCCCATGGTGCACAGCCGGAACTGATGCTTTCCGGGCGCAAGGACAGACCAGTGATAGTCCGACCCGAACAACCGGTCCGCGACGGTGCGCATATGAGTGATGTTGTCTGCCTCGAGGCCGATACCGCCACTAAACCCGAAGACCGTCTGGATGATGAAGGGTGGGGTCAGTAGGCCGATACCCGCGAAATAGGCCACGTTGTAGAGATGCCCAACGTCATAGCATTCGCATTCAAAGCGCGTGCCGCCCGCGCCGACTTCCTTGATCGTCCGCGTGATGATTTCCTCGGTATTCGGATAGACCCGGGACGGCGCCGCTGCGAACAGTTCCCGCTCCCAACCGTGCTGCCAGTGCTCCAACTTATCGAGGATCCGCTGCCGTCCGTAGGGAGAAAGCGATCCCATGTTCAAGGAAGCCAGCTCCGGTTTGAATCGCTGCGCGGCCGCGATCCGGTCTTCGAGGGTCGCCTTCGGGCCGCCGCTCGTTGTGATGTTGATGACCACATTGGTCTCTCGGCGTACCCGATCGATGGCCGGAGCGTATACGTCAGGGTCTGGTGTCGGACGGCCGTCCTCAGGATTGCGGGCGTGGAAATGGACGATCGCGGCGCCCGCCTCCGCCGCACCGATCGCCTGCTCCGCGATCTGCTCCGGAGTGATCGGCAGATATGGCGACATTGTTGGCGTGTGCGCCGCGCCTGTCACCGCGCAAGTGATGACGACTTTGCGTCGAGCGGACATAAAAATACTCCAGTAGCTTACCTGGCCATTATAATCGGGAAAGGACTTAGCGAGCGAGCAACGAGAGTTATTACAAGGTGCGAAGATTTATGGTCAGGTGATCAGAGGAGCGTATCGCAGTAGATCATCACCGCGCCCACCCGAAATCGTGAGCGCGAGTGATGAAAGCTTATTGGTTGGAGACAGAAGCGCCCATTCTGGCGAGACGTCATCCACCGTTCCCAACCGTCACAATGCCCTCTTCTGAGCCGCGCTTCACGATCTTAGCGAGCTGGTCGGCCATGCGGCTACCTCGGCGAAAACCTCGGCTTCTGTAGGTTCTGCGTGCCTGCGGCCTCAGCTGGATACTTTTTCGAGTCGGGCCATGCCAGCGCCGGTGTCAATCCAAATCTCCCGGCCGAGACTTCCGAATATCCTGGCGATTGCGGTCACACTAGGTCCGTCTGGTGCTTTTCCAATCGACGTCACGTAGCCGACACAAGCATCGTCCGACCAAATTGGAGCGTGAACCTGCGGGTCGGCCGGCGTGATCCCGGTGGTTCGAAATCCTATTATCTTGGTGACATGAGAGTCAATTTCAGTCTCTCCGAGCACCGCGGGGAGATACGCATTAACGTCGCGCCCCCATCGGGCAGCCCCCTTCGCTATACGCAGCCGCTCGATTGCCGACGAACCCACAGGCGCAAACTGCGGAACAGCCACTTTACTGTGCTCCAGAATGTGCTTGTAGAGTGTGACTGCATATTCGGTGGCGCAGAGAATGACAAATTCCGTGCCAATCGGCGAAACTATCACGGGAGTCACACCGATGTAGCTCCTAAGTATCCGCCCTGTTTCGTCGAAGTCCTCTAAGGCGCGGATGACTCTTTCTGCCGCTCGTCCTGCAATGAGAAATTGGGCCCAGGCCGACGTTTCCTCGGTGACCCTGCTCTGCACCGCGACAGATGACAGAAACCGGCGGAGCCGAGGCGTCTCAGCTGGCTCGACAAGAAGCAGCCATTCGTCCGCCCCGAGTGGAAGAGCGGTGGGCATGCTCTCGATGCCTGCCCGCGCGTTCACAAGCGCCAATGTCTTGGCGGCCGTTCCAATCTCGGGCAGGGACTCGGCAGTCGTCTTCCTAAGAACATCCGTGGCGTCTGAGCCGCTGAGTCGGATTTTGCCAAAATAGCTCTGATCCACGAGACCTGCGGCTGAGCCAAGCAGCGAGACCTCCGCGGAAATCTGATCAGTATCAGGGTTGCCGAACGACGTCGCAACTTCCCAGCCGCAAACTGGCTCGAAATTGGCGTTCTGTGCCTGGAGTAAAGAATGAACAGGGGAGATCCGCACATCTCTGACTTTGTGTATAGAGCTGGGCCGTGTGAAGAAGTAGGTAGAGCTAGTCAGATCAGGGCCAACCAGTCTCAGCCATTCGTCCGACCTCTCAAATTCTTGGAATCGGCAAATGTCGACATCGGTTAGATCTTCAGTTGGGGCACCTTGGACAATAAGCTCCGCGAGTTGTCGGCCCGCCCCGAGGCACGCACCGATCCCACCAGAGTTCATGCCCGCCAATGTATAGAATCCTTTCACCCGATCGGATTCACCGAGAATGTAGCGATGGTCCGGCGTGAATGCTTCTGGACCATTGATAAATGTCTTTATCTCTGCTCTCGCAAAAATGGGTAGTTTTTCGACAATGTTGTCTACGTACGGAGTCAGTTGCTCCCATCGCTCTGGTAGCAGGCCAAATGCAAAATCGTTTGGCAAATCAGAGACATTTATCACTCGTGCATTCTCATCGAATACACCCAGAAGAAGTCCTCCGACTTCCTCGCGGCCATAGAATAAGTCGTCTCCAGAACGAAAACTTGGTATGTCGGTTGGAATTCCGTCGATAGGTTTTGTGATAACATAGAAATGTTCATTAGCGACTATCGGCAGCGATAAATTTACCATTTCGGCAATTTCGCGGGCCCAAATCCCGGCACAATTGACGATGATTTCGCAATTGATTTTCCCTTCCTCCGTTGTTACGGCGCTGAGGCCAGAGTGAGCGGCAATAGACGTTACTCGAGCATTCTCGAATACTTTCGCTCCCCGACGTCGCGCAAGGCGAAACAACGCATCCGTCAGGCCTGTAGGGTCCACACGGTATGCGTCCGGATTCCAAAGGCCACCCAAGATGCCTTCAGGGGAAAGAATCGGCAGCAGATCCAGCGTCTCGGCAGCGGTCAGAACCTCTAGTGGGAGGTCCGCGCTTCTACCATGAGCCGACATCCGCCGCAGCCGCGCCATACTCTTTTCATCGTGAGAAAAGATCAGCCGTCCAATTACTTTTCGCCCTACGCTAAGCCCGGACTCTTTCTCAATGGTTCCAATCTCGCTTCGGGAGTAACGGAAATTCCGGAGGAAGGCAGGGTTTTCGCTTGTCGCCGCCAGTCCGGCGGCGGAATGCCAAGTCGTGCCACTACCAATTGCGTTGCGTTCTAATACGACAATGTCTTGATAGCCAAGTTTTGTGAGGTGATAAGCAACGCTCGCGCCCACCGCTCCCCCGCCTATTATAACAACTTGAACGTGCGACGGAAATCTAGACACTGCGGTACTCTCCTTGCATCATGTGTGTCCCTCGCGACGAACGAGCGAAAACCGGACGAATTTGACGGTCGTTCATTGTTCGTCAGATAACTTCCAACACCAGTTTTCAACCTGAGACTGCTGTACATGCTACGGGTAACTCACTGAGCGCGGACTATCGCGTACATTGCCGCTCTATCGTTCGCACCTCGCCTGTTAACTTCAACAAGCGCACCCCGTTGGTCACGCCCCATTCGTTATTGCCGGCCTTTGGTTGTTATGAGCGCAGGTAGTTGAAGACCGCGTCCGGTCATTTTGTTTGGGTCAGATAATAACCAGCACGGACTTGCGCTGGGCTTCCCTGTGTTTATTAGCATGATTGGATAAACCGGCCGACGGCTGATCGGTTGGGGATGAGGGTGAGCGCGATAGGTAAGCGACGGATGCGTACGCCGAAGTTGCGTGACGCAGGCGGCGCCGTCTGTCTCAATATCGGCGACCTCGGTCTGCTGTGGCGGACGCATCATCTCGTTCTGCCATACCTTGCCGCTCCGATCCCGCCGATCACGATCCTCGCCCGCTCGGCCTGCTTATCGAGCCCGATCACATCCTCGCCGCAATGCGTCGAGTCGCAGGTTAGGACGGCAATCTTGGCGGCCAGTGGCAGCTGGCGGATCAATATCGGCAGTAATAGCAGAGTCGACATCGCCACCGGGTGGATGCTATGGGGGCGAGCGGCGAGGGTGTGGCATCTTTCGGCGCTGTTGAATCCACCATCAGAAGGAGGCGCCCTATATCGCAGTCTTTTGACGCAAGCCGGTCCCTTACCGCTTTCGAACAGGATAACACGATCGTCGCCGTCGTCGAAATGAGCAAGGCGAAGTGGCTTCTCTATTCGGCTGGTCAAGGTCAAGCGCTTTCGAGCTTTTCCGCGTCTCCTGGCATTGATGTCTTTCGCAGGGTCTTGCTTCTCTCCGGGATCGGCGCTTTGGGCCCTCCCACCATGGGGTCAGAAATGATGAAGCAGAACAATCTGATTGGCGTCCTGATCGTCATTTTGACGACCGAACTAGCCACTTCACGAACTTACTCCACCAACGTCCCGCGAAGGACATCTATCCGCCGGTTGCGGATTCCGTCATCTCCTTTTGTGCCGCGCCGTTATCCGATTGAGATCAGATGGCGGCCGGCAAATCGTCCTTCCTCCAACAGAATTCGGTACCGTCACTCATCATGCGATGCATGATGAGTGCTAGCCTGCGGGCGAGCGCGACAATGGCGTTTCGCTTACCGCTCCGTTTGGCAATATTCATCGCCCAGGCTTTCAACCAAGACCATTTCTTCACCGTGGTTAGCAGCGTCTGGGCAGCTTCGTAAAGCAGCGTTCGCATCATTGCGTCACCGCACGCGAGACGCGGCCAACGCGCTTACTTTCCCCGACTCTTCGAGCTTCGGTGTCAGCCCCAGTATTGGTCCGACAGCCTTCGAATTCTTGAACCGTTGCGGAATGTCGATAGTGCTCGTGAACGCCAGCGATACGACGGGACCGACACCGGGGATCGTCATCAACAGCCGGCACACCTCATCGTTGCGCACGATGTCCAGAACCTTCTTGTGCAACCGGGAGAATTCCTCACGCAGTTTGTGCCTCGCCGTCAGCACCGGCTCCATGACCTCCTAAAGATCAGTCATGCCATCCACCAGCTCGCGAATCCGCTCCTCGATTTTGACCGCTCCAACCATACCGACCTTCAACCCAAAATTGCGCAAACAGTCCGCGAATGTCGTTTTCAATGGCAATCGCCTTTCCCTGCAGCAGCTTGCGCGCCATCAGAAGCGCCCGTCGTTTCTGGCTCGTCAGAGGTTTGACATGCACGGGCCGGTAAAGGTTAACCCGCATCATCTGCGCGATGCCGCGGGCATCATTGCGATCGGCCTTGTTCGGCTGCGCCTTCAGGAGCGCTTTGACGTGACGCGTCTCAATGCAGATTACCGGCAAGCCCGCCCTGGCTAAACCTTCGAAAGCCACTGCGACAAAGGTCCGGCTTCAAGACCAACCCGTTCAAGGTTCCAGGCAGGGTCTTGCAATACTGCTTCCAGGTCATCGGGGTGGCTTGGAACCTTCATCTCCCGGCAAATCTCGCCGGTTTCGTCGACAATGCAAACCGATGTCTCTTTGACCGAGACATCCAATCCGGCATAATGTTTCATGCTGCGCTTCCTTTCCGATGCTTGTGGCTGTTGCAAACATGACCTCGTTTACCATCGCTGCGAAGCGCAGCACCTTTCTACCATCCACTACTGTCCGAAAGGGGAGGCTCAAGCCGAATACATGGCGTGATCGCGGAGCATCCAGCACTCAGCTAAACTGCTGACGTTTGACCTCGCCATGTGGAGAAATGGAATGACGAAGCATTTTGTTGGTCTGGATGTTTCCCTCGACCTGACATCGGTATGCGTTCTTGACGAAGCCGGCGCCGTGGTGTGGCGTGGCAAGGTTGCCTCAATACCGGAAGCTTTGACTGAAGCGATTCGCAAACATGCACCATCAGTTGTAAAGATTGGTTTGGAAACAGGACCGTTGTGCACATGGCATTGGCACGCACTCCGGGAAACGGCCTTCCTGTCGTCTGCCTTGATGCCAGGCATGCGAAGGCGGCATTGTCGGTTCAGCTAAACAAGACTGATG
>NZ_JBVVQY010000064.1:0-9349 GCF_055811615.1 Mesorhizobium sp. WSM4807 | reverse complement strand
GCGTCTTCGACGCCTGGTTCAGACACCAGAAAATAGAAACCATCGACCTCAATGCCCTGGCTCGATAGGATGGCAAAACTGTTCGCGATGTCCTCGCACACCTGTTCGCGATGTCCCCAGTCCAAACACCCTTGTGGGAGAAGGTGGATCGGCGCGCAGCGCCGAGACGGTTGAGGGGTGTTGGAAGAAACTCAACGCCTCACTCCTTCCAGCACCCCTCATCCGGCCGAGCTGAGCCTGTCCTCGGGCTTGCCGGAGGCAAGACCCGTGGGCTCGGCCACCTTCTCCCACAAGGGGAGAAGGGGGAGCTTCACTGCAGCTGCGGTTTCTTGAGAAAGCTGTTGCGGTCGGCCGACTTGACGCGCAGCCAGGTTTCGCGGCCGTCGCGCACAACCCGCAACGGGATCTCGGCGCCCGCCGGGTTCTGCCACAACTTGCGGTAGAAATCGGCGAGCCCGTCGACTTCGCCGTCGCGGACATCCGAGATGATGTCGCCCTGGCGCAGGCCGGCTTCGGCGGCCGGGCTGCCTTCGGCGACGCTCATCACCACAACCTCGCCATTGCTTTCGGCGGAGAAGGCGCCGAGCCATGGGCGCGGTGGCTTGGCAACCTGGCCGCGTGTCAGGAGATCGTCGAGAATGGGCGGCAGAAGGTCGATCGGCACCACCATGTTGATATCGGCGATCTCGCCGGCGCGGCTCATCTGCAGGCGCAGCGAACCGATGCCAAGCAGCCTGCCATCCTGCCCGATGAGGGCCGCACCTCCCCATGACGGATGGGCGGGCGCGGTGAAGATCGCTTCGTCCAGGAGATACTCCCAATAGCCGGCGAATTCCTGCTTGGTGACGATATGCGCGCTGACCGCCTGGCCGATGCCGTCGGCGAGCACCACCGGGTCGCCGGCCATCGCCCTGGCCGCGTCGCCAAGGGCCACCGCAGGCAGGCCGAGCGGCGCCAGCGCCTGCACCAGGCCGAAGCCCGATTCCTGGTCGTAGGCGAGCGCGTGCGCGGGAATCACGCGCCCGTTGTGGTCGGTCAGCCAGACTTCTTCCGCCTCGGTGATGAGATAGCCGATGGTGAGCACCAGCCCGTTATCGCGAATGACCACGCCGCTGCCTTCCCGGCTCGTGCCCAGCGCATTGGCGGTGAAGGCATCGTCGGGGATCGAGGCGCGCACCGCCACGATGGACCGCAAAATCGTATCGATGGTCATGCTCTCAACCCCGGCAATATTCATGACGGCCGCCAAAGGCCCGATATCCCTATAGGTATGGCGCAGGTGACGAGGCGCAAGGGCATCGGTGAGCCCTTCTCCCCTGGGAGAAAGGGCATGCGGCGTCGACTATAGTTCAACATAAGTTGAACTTCCTGCTGACCGCACTATCTCTATATGCAGATGAACCTGCCCCACGAATCTCTCGCTTCCGTCGCGCAAGCTGATCCTCCCGCTCACATCACAAGGCCTCCCGAGATGAACCAATACACACCGCCGAAAGTATGGACCTGGAACAAGGAAAATGGCGGCGCCTTCGCCAGCATCAACCGGCCGATCGCGGGCCCGACGCATGACAAGGAGTTGCCGGTCGGCAAGCATCCGCTGCAGCTTTACTCGCAGGCGACACCGAACGGCGTCAAGGTGACGATTATGCTGGAGGAGCTCTTGGCGCGCGGCCACAAAGGCGCCGAATATGACGCCTGGCTGATCAGGATCAACGACGGCGACCAGTTCGGCAGCGGCTTCGTCGAGGTCAACCCCAACTCCAAGATCCCGGCGCTGATGGACCGCAGCGGGCCAAAGCCGATCCGCGTCTTCGAATCCGGCTCTATCCTGGTGCATCTGGCCGAAAAATTCGGCGAATTCCTGCCGACCGAGCAGCCGGCGCGCGCAGAAACCCTGTCGTGGCTGTTCTGGCAGATGGGCTCGGCGCCCTATCTCGGCGGCGGCTTCGGCCATTTCTATACCTATGCGCCGGAAAAGATCGAATATGCCATCGACCGCTTCGCCATGGAGACCAAGCGCCAGATGGACGTGCTCGACCGGCGCCTCGCTGAAAGCGAATATCTCGGCGGCGACGCCTACACGATTGCCGATATCGCCGTGTGGCCCTGGTATGGCGGGCTGGCCAAGGGCCGCATGTACAACGACGCCGGCGAGTTCCTGTCGGTCACGGAGTACAGACACGTGCAGCGCTGGGCCGACGCGATCGACGCGCGGCCGGCGGTGCAGCGCGGGCGCATGGTCAACCGCACCTTCGGCGAGCCTGCGATGCAGCTGCACGAGCGCCACGACGCCAGCGATTTCGACACCAAGACGCAGGACAAACTGGCGGCGGAGTGAGCAGAGCGGATGACGCGTGGCGCCGGAGGGTTCCGGCGTCCGGAGGGACGGTCACTTGCTGCGCTGCTGTTCAACTCGACCACTGTAACGGCATGATGGGGTGGACGGCTCCCTTGTTTGAGATCTCATACGACCTCACTCTGGCACATTCGATGCCGTCGGGCGCCGTCCACCCCATCATGCCGTTACGGTGACCGAGAAGTGCAGCGATCCAGTGCTCGCCCCTGTGGTCAGCCTGAATCTCAACAAACCTTAGCCTCAACCGAGCAGCATCGATAGAGGCAGGAAGCACTTGGGAGTTCAGGATTGCACAAGCCGCAGGCAGGCTTCCGCGCTGCCCAATCCAGGCATATGTATCCGCAAATATATACTGGTTGGCTAAAGTAACGGAACGTCCAATGCACATTCCCAGAACCGAACAAGTCCGCTTTCAAACGGCCTAGACCAAGCTGTCTATCTGATAAACATTATGGTCTAGGCATGTTGATATTGGTGCCGGCCTGACCTGGATCTCGAAACCGCAAACCGTCTCGATGGTCCAGTACTCGCGGGTCGCGGATTACCTGTGTGTCTTTCGCCCGGTTCCATAGATCAGCCGGATGACGAACACAAAATATCCGACCTGCGAAACGATCAAGGTAAGAACCGTCCAGCCCAGCGCCTTCCAGATCGAACCCGTTGCCAAAAAAGTCGAGAGCGCCACGACGAATGACGCGGTGGCCATCCCCACCAGGAACTGTGGAAAATTCATCGTTTTTCACGGCCGTCCCAGAGCTTCTAACAGCCGCGACGACCACCCTTGCCCATTTACCCCACACCAACGTTTTCACCCTTTCAATGGTTGCGCAAGTGGCAAATGGATCAGAAGTGTGTGCATGCTTAATGCATCCTATGGTTGAGACGCTTCCTGGCTGGTGCTGTTCCTTCAAAAGAGCTGATTAGTGAGGGAAGGCACGATGGAAATTTGTTGCCTGCCGGGCACTCGGGGCGCAACGTAGGTCCTACGGGCTGAGATAAAACAAGAATATCAGTCCAGGGGATGAATGGGGATGACATGGCGCTCAAGATAATCGGCGCGGGATTCGGACGCACGGGCACATGGTCGACCTTTGCCGCGCTGAACAGGCTCGGCTTTCCCTGCTATCATATGCAGGAAGTGATCCTCAACAAGGCCAACAAGGGCCACCTCGACTTCTGGCGCAAGGTAGCGAACAGCAAGCCCGGCACGCCGCACGACTGGGACCGGGTGTTTGCCAACTACACGGCGACGGTCGACAATCCCGGCTGCTGCGTGTGGCGGGAGCTGCTGGCCGAATACCCTGACGCCAAGGTGCTGCTGACGCCCCACCCGCGCGGCGCCGAAGGCTGGTACGACAGCACGATCGACACGATCTACTTCACCGAGAATCTCTGGCAGTTCAAGATTTTGGAGTGGCTGACGCCGTTCGGCCGAAAATTCAGCGACATGTCGCGCAAGCTGATCTGGGGCCGCGTGCTGGCCGGCGTGATGGACGACCGCGAGCGGCGATCGCACGCTACAACGCCTACACCGAGGAGGTGAAGGCAGCCGTTCCGCCGGAAAAGCTCCTGGTGTTCAGGGTGACCGAAGGCTGGGGGCCGTTGTGCCGCTTTCTCGGCGTGGCGGAACCGCAGGAGCCGTTCCCGAACCTCAATGACCGCTCAAGCGTCAAGAAGGTGATCCGCGACGTCATCAAGGGATCCTATATCATGCTCGGGCTGTCGATCGCGGGGGTGATGGCGGTGCTGGGCGGGATTTTGTGGTGGCTGGGGTAGTGGTGGCGGTTGGGTGGGCAAGCCTCTGACAGCGGCTGCAGCTCAGGCGATATTCTTGGATACGCAGGCGGGACAGCGCGCTGTCCCGCCGGCGTCAAAATTACAACAGGCGCAACACTGCCGCTCAGGCCGACATGGCCATTGGCCTTGCGCTCTTGTTGGGGATCTGGATGTCGATTTCCAGCGTCGACATCGTCTCGCCGCGATCCATCGAGACCTGCAGAAAATCCTGGTCGATCTGCACATGCCTGGCGATGACGGCCATGATCTCCTCGCGCAGCACCGAGACGAGATCGGGCTGGCTGCGGTTGCGGCGCTCATAGGCGAGCAGCACCTGCAGCCGCTCGCGCGCCACTGGCGCGCTGCCGCGCCGCTTGAAGAGGTCTAACAGGCTCATGCTGCCCTCCTTCCAAAAAGCCGGTCGAGAAAGCCCTTGCGCTCGAACGGCACGACGACCGGCAGGTCCTCGCCCTCGAGCCGTTTGGCCGCCTCGATATAGGCGCGGGCGGCGGAATTCGTCGGATCGCTGAGCGTCACCGGCGAACCGAGGTTGGAGGCCTTGAGCACGTCCTGGCTCTCGGGAATGATCCCCAGGAGCGGCGTCGACAGGATCTCCAGAACGTCGTCGATCGAGAGCATTTCGCCGCGTGCCGCGCGCGCCGCATCATAGCGCGTCACCAGCACGTGCTTGGCGATCTGCTCGCCCCGCTCGGCCTTGACGGTCCTGGCATCGAGCAGGCCGATGATGCGATCGGAATCGCGCACCGAGCTGACTTCGGGATTGGTGACGATGACCGCCTCGTCGGCAAAGCGCATGGCAAGCTGCGCGCCGCGCTCGATGCCGGCCGGGCTGTCGCAGAAGACGTAGTCGAACACCGAGCGCAGCTTGTCGATCACCTCGCCGACGCCCTCCTCGGTCAGCGCATCCTTGTCGCGCGTCTGCGAGGCCGGCAGCAGGAACAGCGTCTCGACCCGCTTGTCGCGGATCAGCGCCTGCGAGAGCTTGGCCGTTCCCTGGATGACGTTGACCAGGTCGAACACCACCCGCCGCTCGGCGCCCATGATCAGATCGAGATTCCTTAAGCCGACGTCGAAGTCGACCAGAGCCACCTTCTTGCCGGTTCTCGCGACCGCAGCGCCAAGGGCGGCCGTCGAGGTCGTCTTGCCGACGCCCCCCTTGCCGGAGGTGACCACCACTACCTTGCCCATCTATGCCTCCATTATTGTTGGTATTGTTAAGCGTCTGAATTATGCGATGCGCTTAAGTCTTCGTTTTTATTCAAAAACCGCTGCGTACTTTCGGGCGACTGCATTAGCTGAACGGCGCGATGCGCAGTGTGTCTTTTTCGAGAAATGCCTGGACGGCTTTTCCACGCAAGGAAGGATCCATCTCCTCGGCGGTGCAATACCAGCCGTCGACCGACAGCAGCTCGGCCTCGTTCCTGCGGCAGAAGATGCGCGCCGCCGAATGGCCGAGCACACCGGCCGACGCCCGCCCGCGCAGCGTGCCGTAGACGTGGATGGAGCCGGCGGCGACGATCTCGGACCCGGAGGCGACGGAACCGAGCACGATGACGTCGCCATGCGCATGAAAGACCGACTGTCCCGAGCGGATCGGCGTTTTCACCATCAGCGTGGCCGGCGCTTCCGGCGGCCTGTCTTCCGGCTGCTTGCCCTGTTCCGCCCTGCCCGTCTCTTCCGGCCTGCCCTTGCTGTCGGCCTGCATCAGCAGCCCGGCAGTGGCCTCCTTCGCGCCGATCAGCACCGGCGGCAGATTGGCCTCGAGCGCCGTGCTGCCGTCGAGCTCGATGGCGTAGATGCGGATGCCGCGCAGGCCAAGCTCGGCGACCAGCGCTTCGATCTGACCGACCTCAGGCTTTAATGTGTTGAGGTTGAGCACCACTGGCCGGCCGGCAAAATAACCTGGCGAGTTGCCGATCCAGCGATCGAGGCTTTCCAGCCACTCCGAAAGCGGCGCCTCCGGCGTGAGCGTGAAGGCGACAAACGAGCGGGCGCGAAAACGAATGGATTTGGTCTCGACGGGGGCGGCGAAGGTCACGGACAGCGATTCCTTACTGATAGGTAAACGCTAGCCAGCCATGGTTAACGAAAGGTTAACGGAGGGGTGGAATAAGGGTTAGAAAGGCGGTTCCTGACAGAGCCGCCTCAGGTCTCTGTATGGGGATCGTTGCTGTTCAGACTGCACACGCGGATCAACCAGTCTCCGCCGGCCTGGCGCTCGAAGACGTCGAGTGATGTCCCTTCTCCCGCGGCCTCGCCTTCTGAATAGGCGGCCAGGCACCAGGCCAGGTCGCCGGAGCTGCCCGCCTTTATGACCGTGAGTTGCTTGTCGGCGCCACTGCCGTCCTGAGTCCAGATGCGATGAAGCGCCTCTATCGCGGCACGGCCGCGAGCCGGTGGCGCATAGGGCGAATGCAATTCCGCGTCCTCGGCAAACTGTGCCGCGCAAGCAGCGGCATCGCCGGTCCGATAGGCGGCGGCATAAATGTTCCAAAAGGTCTGCAAGTCATCACGGATCGACATGGCATTTCCTTTCGCCTGCCGCCGGCCGGCTCATCACACTTTCCCCTCGGTCCCGGCTCCGGACGGCACGGCCAGTTTACATCAATTTGGCTAAGATTGCGGAACTCCCAATGCGAGCACGGGTGAATGGCAACGGTGCCGCCATGCTGCGGCTGTCGGCCACCGGGGTGGCGGCGGTGATCGCGCGCTGTGGTGGTGGCTGGGGTAGCGCGTCAGTAGGCAGCCGGACGGCGCGGGAAATCGCCAGCCCTTTCCTCGACACCTTGCTGGTCAAGTGCCCTTCGCTGCGTCCTCGATCAGTTCCGCAAGCAAGGCAGAGAACCGCTCGTCAGTCCTATCCCCTATGTTTCCTACTTCTCTCGCCACCATCCCGGGCGAAGAGACTGACACTTGCCCACTCAGCTGAACGTTGACCGTGAACGTCCTTCCGACTGCCTCCTTCTCCATGCCTCGCTTGCTGTAGACTTTGAACCGAATAGATGGTGTCGACGCTTTGGCTTGGCGGCGTGGCGCGGTGTCCATCTCGACAGTCACCTCGCCCGCCACTTCAGCCTTGGCCGCTTCCAACGAGGCAACCACGACGTCGTTTAGCCAGGCCCTGGCTTGCGCGCCGAAGTCCACCACCTCGGCCTTCTCATTGCGGACCTTCCCTCCTTGCTCACGGGCTTCCTTCCCGCGCTCAAGGGCTTCTTTGAACTTGGACATCGTGGTTTGCCTCCGATTATGGGCGCATGAGACCAGCCGTCACACCGCCATGCTCCTCCTAATGAGTAGAACGCGCGCAATCGGCGTCCGTTGCGTAAGCCGAGCCCCGTGGTACGCCGCTGCGCACGGTAGTAACCTTCTGGGGCGGTCGATCGCCGGGGTGGCGGCGGTGATCGCGCGCTGTGGTGGTGGCGGGATAACGTGTCTTCAGCCGAGCCGACAGCGCTGGAAATTCCCTGCCCTTTCCCACAAGATGCCTGAACATCCCCGAGGGTTCGACATGTGCAACCTCTACAACATCACGACGTCGCAGGAGGCCATCCGCCAGTGGACCCGCGCCCTGCGCGATAGTCTCGGCAATCTAGAGCCCTCCATCGACATCTACCCCAACCAGCCCGGCCCGGTGGTGCGCAACGCGCCGGACGGGACGCGCGAACTGGCCAACCTGCTGTGGGGCATGCCGACGCCGATTGAGCGGGTGAAGGGCAAGGCCGACTACGGCACCACCAACATCCGTAACCCGCAATACGGCCACTGGCAGCAATATCTCGGCGTCGAGAACCGCTGCGTGGTGCCGCTCACCAGTTTTGCCGAGCCAAGCCCGACGCACGGCGACAAGGATCCGGATACCGGTATCCAGAAAAACTACTGGTTCGCGCTGAACGAGGAGCGGCCGCTGTTCTTCTTCGCCGGCCTGTGGACGCGCTGGCAAGGCGTGCGCAAGGTCAAGGACGGCCCCGGCGAGTTCGAGCTCTACGGTTTTCTGACCACCAGGCCAAACGCGCTGATCGCGCCGATCCACGAGAAGGCCATGCCCGTCATCCTGACCACACAGGAGGAAACCGAGACCTGGCTGACGGCGCCGTGGTCGGAGGCCAGGCACCTGCAGCGCACGGCACCCGACGACGCGCTGGTGATCGTCGACAAGCCGGCGACGCAGATCAAGTTTCCGCCGCAGGCGCCACAGGCGCCGGTACAGGGTTCGCTGTTCTAAAGCTTGAACTTCTGCAGCACCCAGATGTAGCCCTTCGGCGGATGGTCCTGGTCGATGAACTGGGTCTTCACCGTCGTGTTCGTTCGGCTGCACCGCTTGCACTTGAACCGGATGGTCTCCAGCGGCTTGTTCCAGCCCACCACCTTGGCCACGTCGTTGGCCCGAAAACGGCCAACATGATAGCAGTGGCCGCACTCGACGATCAGCAGCATGTTGGCCTTCGCGGCACGTCCAACGCTGTCCATCGGCCCGGCCATGGCTCATTTCCGAGTCAAATAATCCTCGGGAAGCGGAAGCAGGCCAAGATCCGGCACCCGGAAATCGGGCTCCTTCTCCGCTACGCTGGCCATCACCTCATGCAATTTTTCGACAAGCCCGCAAAGCTGCCAAAACAGCTCGCCATGCGCCTTCAGATGCAGTTGCGACGAAAGCACCGTCCTGCGCAGGCTGAGAGCGTCCCTGATGATCGCCTCCGCATCCCTCGTCGACAGCCTGTCAAACCGGCTTTTTCGTCTGCCCATCGCGGCTCTCCCCAGTTTGTGAGCAACCGCCCCACCTACCGACAAATAGGAAGGCATTCCTCACGGAGTCAATTCACTCTTGAGATTTTTGTTCCCGTTTTGTTCAATTTGAACAGAAACTGTCGGAGGCACCGTCATGGACCACATCGTGACGCTGGACAGCCGCCAGGAGGCGGCCCTGCAGGCCATCGCCGACAAGTTCATTGCCCAGCACAAGGGCGACGCGGTGAAGGCGCTCAAGGAAATGATCGTGCTCAATGGGCATCTGCAGGAGCGGTTGGATGCGGTGGAGGGAGCGTCGGGCGGTGTGGTAAGCGCTCAGAGATGACGGTAGCAGGACGCGTGTTCAATCGTGCCGTTCGAAGGTCGCCTTAGCGCCATGAACGGACGTTCTTGGTTCACAGGTTCATTTCGCGGATGCCACAATGAAACGTGCCGCTCCGTGTGACTAGA
>NZ_JBVVQY010000063.1:0-9698 GCF_055811615.1 Mesorhizobium sp. WSM4807 | reverse complement strand
TACCTATCTTATGTACCAAAGAGGTGCGCGGGGTGTTCTGGTTGAACCCAATCCTGAATTGGAAGCGCTGATCCGCATTGCGCGCCCGGAAGACGTTCTCGTGCGATCCGTTGTCTTGCCCGCTCCGCAAGCATCTGCCACGCTCTTCATCGGAAACGCCCATGAGCTTTCCTCCGTGGATAAGGCACATATTGAAAGTTTCGGCGACTTCGACGGCATAGGAGGTATCCGAGAACATATCGAGGTGAGCGCGATCGGTATCAATGAACTATTGGCCCCTTATGCCAATACGGTCGATTTCTTATCGATTGATTGCGAAGGGCTGGACCATGATCTCATCAAGGCCATTGACTACGAGCGCATCAGACCTGCTCTCATCCAATGTGAGCCAAGTGAGCATCGACTAAAGGGCAACAGGACTCGGATCATCAATCTGATGGAATGCAGATCATACCGGCTTGCTGCAATGACTGACAGCAACGTCATCTTCGAGCGATTGCCCTAAAATGCAGCCGTCCAAATCCGACGCTGTCACCGAACACCAAGCCCTGCCATTGCGTCCGGCTCTCGGGTGCCGGGCAGCAATCAATGGTTGCATTGCCGCATGTAGCGTAAGCGGGCAGCTCAGAGGCTTCTGTGGTTGCCGCCGGGATCGTGTCCCAGGGAGTAGAAGAAGGCGCCCCATGCCGCAGTCTTTTGACGCAAGCCGGTCCCTTACCGCTCTCGAGCAGGATAACACGATCGTCGCCGTCCTGAAATGAGCAAGGCGAAGTGGCTGATTGCCGCGCTTGTTCCAGATTCAAGCGCCAGCCGTTAAAGAAGATTGATGCCGACGCGCCATCGTTGTTGAAGCGGATGAGCGCTGGCGCGAGGAAGCGGCCAGGCCGGGCAAACGATCAAGCGGATCGCCCCGCCGGCCGGCGAGTAGTTGCGGCCCATCCGATGCTCGGCCTTGATGTGGCCGATGACGGGCTCGATGGCGGAGCGGCGGCGCGTCTTGGTGATCTTCAGTGGTTCCGACACTTCATGCACCGAAAGACCCTGCTCATGAGTCAGGCGCAAGATCGCTTGGATGTCCCTCACGCTCGTTCGTGTCGCTTGCTTCCGTCTCGGCATGGCCCCTCTCAACGTCGTCGTGAGAGGCCAAGCTGCCAGAACGGCGCAGCCGAGAACCGACGACCAAATCCGCTCCCGCAAACTGTCCGGGATTTAGTGGAATTGTCCGCGAATTACTTGTATGGGGCTATAATTTGTTAAGTTTGATCCTGGTTCGTTTTCCTCGTCTCCTTGCTCGGCCGATTGGCGACTATCTCCTCGTCCTGGGCCTTTGGGCTTTCTGACTGACCGCCGCGCGCAGTGACGGTCAAGGATGGCTGCAGGCCATCGCGAAGCGACTTATCTTTGACGGTCACGAGCACGGCGGCAGGCTCGCCTGGCCGCGGGAAGACGACGCCGTTCGGCACCTCGCCGGTGGTGACGAGACGCCGCAGGGGATCAAAAGCTTGCGGGCGAGTGCCACGCACATCGTCTTGCGTGTGGTTTTGCGGCCGTCGCTCGTGCGCGCCTGGAACCATTGGGCGAAGTTGCTGTCGTTCTGGAAGTCTGGAAGCTCAGAAACCGCCACGCCAGTTGGATCATGCCGCGCCGCACGCGGGCGTTGCCGGCGCGTGCCAACCCCTCTCGCGGCCGCGCTGGCCGCTCTCGTCCGGCGACCCGGTAAGGCCGACATAGCGCGCCACGGCGCGGCGGTCGCGCAACCCGCGTGAAAGGATCTCGTGGACCAACATGTCCGCCGTCTCGACGCCGATGCCGATGATGCGTGCGACAAGGCGAACCGTCGCGTGCGGGTCGTTTTCCGCCGCCGGGGCGGCGGCGAGCTTGCGCTCCCGTTCCTGTTCGATGCTGGCGCACCAGGCTCGAGGAAACGGTGGAGCTCGGCGCGGGTGTTATGCGGCTGCGCCGTCCCCTCAGCCGTGCGGATGGCCTCGAGCCTATCCGCAGCCTGGCGTAGGCTCAGCCGCGCAGCCAGCCAAGAAGGGCACGCATCAACAGCTCGGTGTCGAAGTGATCGGTCTTGGCGCGGCGGTGCTCGCGCGACACCGCAACGCTGGCGGGGTGGCCTCGATGGCTTGTCCCCGCAGCCAGCGCGCCAACCAGAAACCGTCGCCAGCCGCCTCATAGGCGACGGCGATGCGCTTGATCGGGTGCCCGGCCTGGCCGGCTTCGTCGCGCCAGCGCTGCAGGAGTTTCAACAGAGCTGGCGCATCAGCATCGAGCTTCTTGAGCGGCTGGCGCTTGAAGCCCGGAACCAGCGCGGCGACCAGCCACTTCGCCTTGCTCATTTCAGGACGGCGACGATCGTGTTATCCTGTTCAAGAGCGGTAAGGGACCGGCTCGCGTCAAAGATTTCGACGGGAAGCTCCTTCTGCTGGATGTTCTTGGAGCGCCGAAGCATGCCACACCCTCGCCGCTCGCCCCATGAAACACGCAGAAAGCGCAGGTCCGGCAGGGCAAACTGTATCCAGTGGTAGTCATCCAGGAGGCGGGGTTGGACGGCTTCTGGATCGAGCGAGTACTCGCAGCAGAATCCTGGATTGAAAGCTACGTGGTCGATGCCGCCTCGATTGCGGTGCCGCGCAAGCGGCGGCGAGCAAAGACCGACCGGATCGATGGCGAGACGTTAATTCGGACGCTGATGGCCTACAAGCGGTGAGAGCCACGGGTGTGCTCGATGGTGAAGGTGCCGAGCCTCGAGGCAGAAGATCGGCTCCGCATTTCCCGCGAACGAAAGGCGCTGGTGGCCGAGAGGATTGCTCACAACAACCGGATCAAGGGGCTTCTCTTCAACCAAGGGATCCGGGACTATGAATCGCTGTGCCGTGACCGGCGCAAGCGGCTGGAAGAATTGCGGACCGGCGATGGCGGCCCGCTGTCCCATCATCTCAAGGCCCAGATCGTTCGCGAGCTTGATCGTCTCGAACTACTGCTCGGCCAAATCAAGGCGGTCGAGGCCGAACGGGATGCGCTGATCGCCGAAGAGAAGCCCGACTAGACAGCGCCTATGACTGCGCTTCTTGCTCTCAAGGGGATTGGTGCGGAGTTTGCGGCCGATCTTGTATGCTGAAGGCCTGTTTCGGCAGTTTGGCAACCGATGGGGTAGATTGCTTCCGCCAAGCCTGGTCGGCGTTCGCGGTGTCCGCCGCCATTGCTAGATGGAATCCTTCAGAAGGCGTTACGGCCTTGCCACCGGCGAAATACGGATGAGGCGCTGCTGAATAGTCAAGACCATCGACCTCATTGAATTCGGTGCCCCATGGACCCCCAACAAAAATGCAAGACGGCCGGCTTTGAACAGGTCTCTTATCTCTTGAGAGTTGGTCGGACCACGCGAGGCCACGCCATCGGCAAAGATGCTTCCATACCATTTTCCTGCCTGCGGCCAAGCATCGTTGGCCACGTCCACGGTCAGCAAATCGTCACGCTTGACGCCCGGCCCACCGCCGAGCGACTCCGGAGGGATTTGTAGCTGATAGTAGCGATCGACTTCCTCGAATCCGAAGCCGTCCTCCGGCCGCCTGCACCTTCTTGGCAAGCTCGATGACGTCGTCCCAGGCATGTGTGCGTCGGGCGAGACACCCGGCGCTTCAACACCGGCCTTGGCCAGAAGCTTTTTGTTGAAGAACAGGAGCTGCGTTGACCCCCACAGCGGCATTGACAGCATCTTCCCGTTGGCCGAGGGCGCTCGTCAAGTCTGCCAAAATGCCTAGTTTGGAAAACATCGGGACATAGTCGGGTCCACGAGGAAGACATCGATTCCGGAATTCCCCGTACGGAAGCGCTGGACTATCGTGTTCTGCAGGTCTGCAAAGGGCACACCTTCAAAAGAAACCTTCTTGCCAGACACCTTTTCGAAGGCATCGAAGAGCTCGTTATATTCGGCGCCGTCTCATCGCCGAAGAATCGCAGCGTCTGGTCCTGCGCCGCGGCCGGCAACGACCCAAGGAGTGGCAGGGACGACATCCCCAACGTGCCGGTCAAGAAACCGCGCCGACCCAGAACGATATCCCATTCTACTCGTCTTGTTTCCTCCCTTTAGGTATGTGGACTGGCAACGATGGAACCACTCCTACCGCGCACGCAAGTTATTTCTTGCAAGAATGCAATAATCTAATATTGCCAAGCGCAAATGCCATGTGGTAGCAATGATTCGTCCATGAGGAGGCCCCATGGTTCAGCCCGGTAGAACTCCACTTCATATTCAGCTCGCCGACATCATTCGGTCTCAGATCGAGAGCGGCGTCTTCAATGCTGGGGAGAGGATCTTATGAGCATGCACCGAGATGGCCCAGCTTCGCCGCTGTTCTGGCCTGTCAGTGTTGACGGCACGCTCTCATTCAAGAGCTTGCACGACATCAAGACGTGTCAGCCGAGCTGGCGCAAGCAGTCCCCTTCGCGCATTCCGGCTCATGCGTCGCTTGGGGGATCCCGTTTGAAATTGGGTGCCCGGTTATTCTCCGGGATCAGCCGCTCACAGTCAAAATTTCGCTGACCACAGCTCGATGGTTTGTATTCCTGCACGCATCGGATGTTCGCCCGCTTTCTGGCGATCAAAATGGGCTTATTTCTCCGATGCGAGGAATCGGCCAACTGGGTGAACACGCGGCCAACTACGTCCTGATTTACGATGACGGCTCTGAGGAGAGGGCGAAGATCCGGCGGCGACATCAGGTAGGATCAATTTCTACCGCGATGGGGGGAGCAATGCACCGAAGCTCTACCGGCCATAAAGCCTCGCCCTGTGTCGTTCAGGACTAGCCATTAGCGGCATTCGACAAGAAACATTGCTGGTCGCCACAATCCCATCGGGTGGGGCGAGCGGCAGACGCAGCTCATTTTCGAGGATGATGGGCCGTGGATTAACTTCGTTTGGGCCTTCGAAAATCCACATCCGGAGAAAACAGTGGAGGCACTCAGGTTCGAGCCGGTCTGCGGCACCTTGATAGTGTCCGGGTTGTCCGTCGGGGATACTTGCTCCACGCCTCTCCGCTGGAAGAAGCGCAAGAAGGTACTGCTCAGGACGTCGTCCGAACTGAGCTTCGATCCCGCTCTCGATGAGCACAGCCTCTTGGACCAGATCCAACTCGATTTGGGCCAAGTTATCGCTGCCCGCCCGCGGCTCGTCCATCCTAGGGAAGAATGGGTAGAGACCCGTCAAAACCTGCAGCCCAAGACGGCTTCCCATGAAGTGCTGGTGGAATACGCCGCTCACGAGGATGCTGAATTCCATTTGGCGGACGGTACCCGCGTCGCTCTCCGCAACCTTGAAACCTCCAGTTCTCGAAACGGTGTTGTCCTGGAGCCGGTAGAGCCTGCGGACCAGCGTGTGAACCTTCGCGTCGTTGAAGCAGGAACGAACAGGGCTATTCCCGTCAAGCTTCACGTCCACGGGCAGGATGGGGAGTATCTCGCTCCAGTAGACCGGATTCGAAATCCGAATCCACAATGGTTCGAGAACTACAGCCCAGATTTTTGCCATGGCAATCACATCTCCACCTACATCTCCGGACAGACGACGATCGATCTGCCGCTTGGTAATGTTTACGTAGAGATCACCAAAGGATTTGAGATCAAGCCGGTCCGAAAAACGTTCAAAATCACACGAGATACCGAGCAGATAACGGTCGAGATAGACAAGGCTCTTCATTGGCGTGAAGAGGGTTGGGTCACGGCAGATACGCACGTCCATTTTCTTTCTCCGGCAACAGCCATGCTGGAGGGTGCTGCAGAGGGCGTGAACGTCATCAATCTCCTGGCCAGCCAGTGGGGAGAGCTGATGACCAATGTCGGGGATTTCGATGGTCACACAACCTTCGGTGCAAAGGCGGGCGGCGGTACTGGCGAGTTTCTGGTACGGGTTGGTACCGAAAATCGCCAACATGTGCTCGGTCACATCTCCTTACTCGGCTATTCCGGCAACATGATCTTGCCGCTGTGCTCGGGTGGTCCCGATGAATCTGCAATCGGCGACCCGGTCGATGTGCTCCTGACCGAATGGGCGCGGAAATGTCGCAAGCAGGGTGGGCTGGTTGTGCTGCCTCACTTTCCGGATCCCCGATTGGAGAACGCCGCAACGATTGTCCTTGGGGAAGCGGATGCCGTCGAGATGACTTCCCTCAGAAACTTATACAATGGCATCGATGCTTATTCTCTCTCCGACTGGTATCGATACCTGAACAACGGATACCTCATTCCGTCGGTTGCCGGAACGGACAAGATGTCCGCCGAGTTTGCCGTGGGAACGATCCGGACCTACGCCAAAATCGCCGATAATCGGGAGTTCTCCTACGAGACGTGGATGGATGCTGTCCGCTCCGGCCATACGTTTGTGACCTATGGTCCTCTGATGGATCTTAGTGTCGACGGAAAACCCATGGGCAGCCGCATCAGCCTGCCCTCGTCGGGCGGGACGATCAACATCAGCTGGAACGTCGCAAGTGTGATCGTGCCGATGACCAGGATTGACCTTATCGTCAACGGCGAAGTCAGAGAAAGCTGTACCCTCAGGCCGTGGCAGGATGCCGGAAGTTGGTCGGTGCCTATCCAGAAAAGCTCCTGGATCGCGTTGCTCGTCCGCGCGAAATATGATGACAAACCTGAAATGATCGCCGCTCACTCGACGGCGGTCATGATCGATGTCGAGGGCTCTCAGTTATTTGCCGCAGCCGACGCACTCACAATCCTGGACCAGATCGAAGGGTCGATGGCCTACATCGACACAATCGGAACCCGCGCCGAGTTCAAGCGGTATAAGGAGATGCGGCTCATGCTCCAGTCCGCGTATAGGCGCCTGCACAATCAAATGCATCAAATGGGATATGATCACCCACACAGTGTTGGTACGCACCATTCCGAGCATGATTAGTGGAAGTACAACAACCGCGCACAGATTTTGAAAGAGCAACGCCCGATAGACACTCCGATGATTAGAAGCAAATCCGCCAGACCAGCCTTCGTGGCAATTATGCTTGCAGCTGTATGCAAGCCGGCATTGTCCCATATCGGGGTCGGCTCGGCCAATTCGTTCGCGGCCGGTCTTGCGCATCCGCTCTTCGGGCTTGACCACATCATGGTGATGGTCGCGGTCGGTCTGTGGGCGGCGCTGAAGGGCGGACACGCGCTCTGGGCTTGGCCGACGGCATTCGTCGGCCTGATGCTTGCTGCCGGCGCGCTAGGCATCGCCGGCGTGCCCGTTCCGTTCGTAGAGCCCGTCATCATCGCCTCGATTGTGGCACTCGGCCTGCTAACCGCTGCGGTGGACCTGCCTGTTGCAACAGGGGCGGTCATTATCGGCTTCTTTGCGCTTTTCCACGGTCACGCGCATGGCACAGAGATCCCCGAGACCGCAGGGGGGCTCGAATATCTCGCCGGCTTTGCCCTTGCCACAGCACTCCTGCACGGCGCAGGAATCGGCTTGGGCCTGTTGCCGGGCCGGCGCTTTCGCGGCCTCGTGCGGCTGGCAGGCGCGGCGACCGCAGTGGCCGGCCTTGGCTTGATGGTCGGCGCGGTCTAGAAATGCCCGGCCGGGAATTAATCGCTACAGTTGGCCGGCTTCACGTCGGAATGGTGGCCGGCTTCAGTCGGAATCCGCAAAACGGGGAGCATCATCGGTGCCCGCGTTCCAATGGCCCGCTTACGGCCGCCTGCAGCAACACGTGCAGGCGGCGATAGCCGAAGCGCCGGCGCTCATGCGCGATCGCCTTCATCCGCTCCCGAAGGTCACCATCGTCGCCACGGCTCGCCTTGTGGCGAACCGTCATCCGGCAGCATCCGATGGTCTGCACGCCCGCCACGCTCATCTCGAATGCCGTTCGAAGATGCGACAGCCTCTCGCTCGGTAGCGGGCGTCACCATTTTTTCCCAAAGCGGCATCGTCGAGCATGGCTTCCGTCAGAAGCCGCTTCAGACGAGCGTTCTCATCTTCCAGCGTCTTCAGCCGCTTCGCTTCCGACACGTCCAAGCCGCCATACTTCGCCTTGCATTTGTAGATGCGGGCGTCGCTGGCCCCGTGCTTGCGGCATAGATCGGCCATTGAAACTCCGGCCTCGTGCTCCTTCAAAACCCGATGATCTGCTCTTCACTGAAAAGCTGCGCTTCATTCTTCTGGTCCTCGCGTTGGGCCAGATCGAACTTCAAACCGATTAAGCTAAAGGGGCAATGTCAGAAATGCTTCCCCTTTGATTCAAGTAGGCACATCAAATTCGGAATTGTTTTTGAACATAAATGTCGATGGTACATTTGCAATATGAAGTTCATATTCATTGTTCGGATCTGAATAGAAACTTTTTTCTCTAAGATGACCCTATGTGCTAGGTGTTAGTAGGTGCTGCAGGCGCACTTCCGAATGGTTATTCCTGGAGATACACATTTGTTCCTGCAGTCTAGCGTGGTCTTTCAGGAGCTTAACACATGATGATAATTTCGTGCAAACTGGGCCATGATGGCACGATTGCAGCACTGGATGCATCAGCGGCCGAGCTCATCTATTCATACGAGGCTGAGAAGAATAGTTTTCCGAGATATTCGGCCATTACCCCGACAACGGTCCTCGATGCCGCTGGCCGTCTGGACGCCATTCCGGATGTGATTGCTGTCGGTGGGTGGGACAACACAATCGCGCGCTCCGTCGCGGCAGGCTACTACGGCATAAACCAGGGCTCGGAGTTGATCAGCGAGGAGACCTTCTCGGCAGGAAGGTGCATTTTTATTCCTCGACGCACGAGCGCTCCCATCTCTGGGCACCTATAGCATGTCGCCATTCCTCGCTGGTATGCCCTGTTACGCGCTACTGTGGGAAGGGTTTCTCGGCGATTTTTACGAAATTGATCGCAGATCCGCAATACACTTTGCCAAAAGGACCAACGCGTTTCGGAGATGCCGGCAAGCTAATGGCGCTTAGCGCCTACGGGCAGACCGGAACGCCTGACCGGGACGAGCAGGCGCTGATCGATTTCCTGCTTCCAAGCGAGCAGTACCCATTGTGCAAGGAGGATATGCGGAATTCACCGTACTACAACATTGGCGTAACCAATCCGAAGTTCACCAACCTCGCCAGGCGCGTTTCGGACGCCACTTTCGATTCGTTCCACACCTTTGCGAAGAAGAACCTGACAAAGGGCTACCCGCTGCTGATTTCCGGCGGGTGTGGATTGAACTGCGAGTGGAATCGCCGTTGGCTCGAAACGAATCTGTTTTCCGACGTTTTTATTCCGCCATGCACAAACGATACAGGCTCGGCAATTGGGACGGCAGTCGACGCGATGCGGCACTTCACAGGCAATGCTAAAATTAAATGGAACGTCTATTCAGGCCAGCCTTTCATATTTGACGAGCTCGACCAGACGGAACTGGAGGGGTCGCGTCCCCACAGGTGGTGTAGCTCGGCGGTAGCGAAGCCGCTCGCGAGCGCGCCCTCGATAGCGCTGTAGCGAGCGAGCGGCTTCGCGGTGGTCATCGACAGTTCGCCGGTAAGGTCGGGTTGCTGACACCAACCTGATTCGAAGGAACCATCGATGACCGACGACATGATGAACCTGCGCGCGCTCGTGGAGAAGACTCCGGATTCCGATATCCTGCGCGAGATGATCGGCTTTGCCGCCGAGCGGCTGATGGAGCTGGAGGTTGGGGCCGCCACCGGCGCG
>NZ_JBVVQY010000062.1:0-9892 GCF_055811615.1 Mesorhizobium sp. WSM4807 | reverse complement strand
CCCCCTCGCGCACAATGCGCAAAACTGTTCGCGATGTCCTCGCACACCTGTTCGCGATGTCCCCAGTCCAAACACCCCTGTGGGAGAAGGTGGATTGGCGCGTAGCGCCAAGACGGTTGAGGGATGCTGGACGGAATGCGGCGGTGCCAAGCTGGAACACCCCTCATCCGACCGAGCTGTCGCTCGGCCACCTTCTCCCACAAGGGGAGAAGGGAGAGCCCGCGCAGCATCCCCTCACCTATCCGCGCCGCAACCGCCGCTCAAGCTCCTCAGCGTCCGTTATCACCGGCAGGCAGACCTGCCCGGTGCACAGCCAGGCGCCAGGCTCGGTCGTTGGCGGCAGAACGCCGCCTGGGAGCATCGGCAGGTTTGTCGCCGAACCGACCGGCACGATAGTGTCGATCCGGCGCGGGTCCGGATTTCGATTCGCGACCGGAACAAGCCCCGGATGCTCCGGGTTCTCCACCAGCACCAGCTTCAACGGCTCGATCGCCAAGGCACAGGCGTTGACGACACCCGCTTGGCCATAGGCCTGGTGCGCCGCACGGCCGGCCGCGTGTTCGGCGATCTTCCACGTCTTTTCCTGCAATTCGAGATCGCCGGAAAGCGAGGACAATCGGACCATGGCCTCGATGATCTGGCCGGTGGCTGAAGGAATGGCCTCGTCGACATCGCCCCTGATGCGGATCGGCACGTCGCTGCTGTCCGACGCGGTGAGATAGTAGCCGGTGTTGTCATCGTCCTTATGCCATTGATAGAGTTGCGCGATGAATTGGCCGGCCAGCTCGGCGTAGCTCGATGTGCCGGTAGCCTCGAACAAGGAGATCGCGGCGTTGGTCATGGCGGCGTAGTCGCTCGACAGCGCCGGGAACAGCTTCTTTGCGCCAAGCATCGAATGCGGCAGCCGGCCGTCTCGAGCAGCGCTGGCAATGGCAGCAAAGGCCTGTTCCGCGGCCTCGATCCAGTCGATCCGTTTCAGGGCGCGCCCGGCTTCGGCGAGAGCCGCGATCATCAGGCCGTTCCAATCGGTCAGGACTTTGCCGTCACGCCCGGGCCTGACGCGCTGCTCCCGGGCTGCCAGCAATTTTCCTTTCAGCGGAATGAGCCGGGCGCGATCGGCGACGCTTTGCTTTTGCCGGGCCTCAGTCTGGTGGATGATCGGCTTGCCCTCCCAGCCATGCGGGCCGGCAAGCGTGAAGTATTGGAAAAGTAAGGCTGATTCGTCGCCGAGAGCGGTTTCGATCTCATCCCTGCTCCAGGTGTAGAACAACCCCTCCTCGCCCTCGCTGTCGGCGTCGAGGCTGGCAGCGAAGGCACCGCCATCGACGCGCATCTCGCGCAAGAGCCAGTCTATCGTCTCTTCGATTCGCAGCCGGAACAATTCATTGCCGGTCGCCGCATAAGCCCAGTTGCACAGCCGGATGAGCTGGGCGTTGTCGTAGAGCATCTTTTCGAAATGCGGCACCAGCCACTCGGCATCGGTGGAGTAGCGGCTTAGCCCGCCGCCGATATGGTCGTAGATGCCGCCCGCCAGCATCTTTTCGAGGCTGAGCAGGACGGCGTCGCGATGGGCTGTGGCGCCGTCGCGCAGCCAGGACAGCCAGAGCGTCTGCATGAACGGCGCATTGGGGAATTTGGGCGCGCCGCGCATGCCGCCCAAATCCCTGTCGATCATGCCATCGATACCGTTGGCGAGCGTCGCGAGCGTGTCGCGGTCGAGCACCGCCTTGGCATGCGTGCCCGCCAGCCGCGCCTCGACATGCGTGGTCAGGCCGTCGGCGCTTTGGTTAACGCTTTCTTTCTTCTCCCGCCACGCCTTGTCGACCGCCTCCAGCACCTGGACGAAGCCCGGGCGGCCGTAACGGGCTTCGCGCGGAAAATAGGTGCCGCCCCAGAAAGGTTTTCCGTCCGGCGTCAGGAACATTGTCAGCGGCCATCCGCCCTGCTCGCCCATCGACGACAGTGCGGCCATATAGATCTGGTCGATGTCCGGCCGCTCCTCGCGATCGACCTTGATATTGACGAAGAGACGGTTCATGACGGCGGCGACGTCGTCGTTCTCGAAGCTTTCGTGCGCCATGACATGGCACCAGTGGCAGGCGGCGTAGCCGACCGAGAGCAGGATTGGCCGCTGCAGCGCCTTTGCCTCGGCGAGCGATGCCGGCGACCATGCCCGCCAATGCACCGGGTTGCCGCTATGCTGCTGCAGATAGGGGCTGGCCTCTTCGGCAAGCAGATTTTGCGCGGGCAATGTCACGGTTGATAACTCGGCAATTGTCAATGAATAAGCGAAGCTAGGGCGGTTGTGCTGGGTCGGCAAATGATTTCAGGTGATTCCATAGTTGCCCTGTCGAGCGGCCGCCTGCCCGCTGGTGTTGCCGTGATCCGCATTTCCGGCCCGCAAAGTCGATTCGTCGTTGAAACGATTGCCGGTTCAATGGTTCAGAACCGTGTTGCCGCCTATCGCAAGTTCAGGGCGCCGGACGGATCGGTGCTCGACAGCGGCCTGGTCGTTTCCTTTGCCGGCCCAAACAGCTTTACCGGTGAGGATATCGCCGAATTCCATGTCCATGGCGGGCGCGCCGTGGTGGCGAGGATGCTTGAGACGATCGCCGGCTTCGACGGCGTCAGGCATGCCGAGCCAGGCGAGTTCACCCGCCGCGCCTTTCTCAACGGCAAGGTCGATCTGGTCGAGACCGAGGCGCTGGCTGATCTCGTCAATGCCGAGACGGAGGCGCAGCGGCGCTTTGCCGTGCAGAATGCCGACGGTATGCAAAGCGAGCTCTATCTGAGCTGGCGCCGTCGGCTCATTCATGCGCGGGCGATGATCGAGGCCGAGATCGATTTTGCCGACGAAGACGATGTGCCGGGTTCCGTTGCGGAGACGGTCTGGTCGGACGTACGCGCGATGATCGACGAGATCGAGCGTCATGTCCAAGGGTTCCGGGCCGCCGCAATCATCCGCGACGGCTTCGAGGTCGTCATCCTCGGCGCGCCGAATGCCGGCAAATCGAGCCTGTTCAACGCTCTGGCCCGGCGCGACGCTGCGATCGTCACCGAAGAGCCCGGCACCACCCGCGATCTGCTCGAAGTGGTGCTGGATCTGGAGGGGATGCGCGTAAGAGTGACGGACACCGCCGGCTTGCGCGAAACGCCCGGCAGGATCGAGGCGATCGGTATCGAAAGGGCGAGGAGCAAGGCCGGCACTGCCGATTTGTTGCTGGTGCTGGAGGATATGGTGGAGCCGGTCCCGATCGGCGCAATACCAGCCGATGTCCCGTCATTGAGGATCGGGACGAAGGTCGATTTGCTGCGGGATGAAGCGCTTGTGGCGCGCTACGACGCGGTAATCTCAACCAGGGACGGCACCGGGCTGGCGGAATTGCTGGCGGAGATCGGCCTTCGCGCCGCAGCGCAAATCGGCCAGGCCGGCGATATCCTGCCGTCGCGGCTGCGGCACGTCGAGCTTCTCAACGAGACGAAAGGTTTCCTGCTTGCAGCGGTGAAGGGGGAGGAGCGCGGGCAGGAGCTGCGTGCCGAGGAATTGCGGCTGGCAGCGGATAGGCTTGGCCGCATTGTTGGAGCGGTCGATGTCGAGGACATGCTGGACGTCATTTTTGCGCAGTTCTGCATCGGAAAATGACTCACGTGAAACATGGGAGTGGGAGAACGCAGCGATGGAGATGGAGCGTCGGCGATCCTTCGCGCCCCCCTCTGTCCTGCCGGACATCTCCCCCACGAGTGGGGAGATTGGCAGCTTCGTCGCGCCTCAGCGCCTGAGGGAATGATCGGAGGGTTCTGCGTCCCACTCCGCTTCGATGAGTAGCGCTGGTAACCAACTCCGACATCTCCTTTTTTGGCTTGGGCAAATCGGATCCTCTGGCAGAGGAGCCAGCGCTGTGATTCACGTGAAACACCTCCCAATCAACGCGGACGGAATTGTTTCACGTGAAACGATTCGTCGAGCTGTCCTTGACAGCGCAGGTTCTCGGCGACATGTGTCGGGCGACTTCAATTCGGGATTCTGAAAATGACCGATCACTATGATGTGGTTGTGGTGGGCGGCGGCCATGCTGGTTGCGAGGCGGCCAGCGCTGCCGCGCGCGCTGGCGCGAAAACGGCTTTGGTGTCACTGCGCTTCGATACGATCGGCGTCATGTCGTGCAATCCGGCGATCGGCGGGCTCGGCAAGGGGCATCTGGTTCGCGAGATCGACGCCATGGACGGGCTGATGGGGCGCGTCGCCGATGCGGCCGGCATCCAGTTCCGTTTGCTCAACCGCCGCAAGGGCCCGGCAGTTCGCGGGCCGCGGACGCAAGCGGACAGAAAACTCTATCGGCTCGCCATGCAGGCGGCGATTCGCGAGCAGGCCGGTCTCGACGTGGTCGAGGGCGAGGTTCTGGATTTCGAAATCGACGATGGACGCATAGCGGCCGTGCTGCTGGCGGATGGTCGCAGACTTGCTTGCTGCGCCGTGGTGCTGACGACCGGCACCTTTCTGCGCGGGCTGATCCATATCGGCGAGAAGAAGATCGTTGCCGGCCGCATGAACGAGCAGGCCAGCCTCGGCCTGTCGGCCACGATGAGCCGCGCCGGCTTCAAGCTCGGGCGGCTGAAGACCGGCACGCCGCCACGGTTGGACGGGCGGACGATCGATTGGGCATCGCTGGAGAGTCAGGCGGCCGATGACAATCCCGTGCCGTTTTCGCTGATGACCGACCGCATCGACAACCCGCAGATCCATTGCGGCATCACGCGAACGACCGCGGCGACGCATGAGCTGATCCGCGCCAATCTGAGCCGTTCCGCAATGTATTCCGGCTCTATCGAAGGCGTTGGGCCGCGTTACTGCCCGTCGATCGAGGACAAGATCGTCAAGTTCGGCGACCGCGAGGGCCACCAGATTTTCATTGAGCCGGAAGGGCTGGACGACGACACCGTCTACCCGAACGGCATTTCGACTTCGCTGCCGGAGGACGTACAGCTCGACGTTCTAAAAACCATTCCTGGCCTTGAGCGTGCCACCATGCTGCAGCCGGGTTACGCCATCGAATATGACCATGTCGATCCGCGCGAGCTCAAGCCGACGCTGGAAACCAAGCGAATCTCCGGTCTTTTTCTGGCAGGGCAGATCAACGGCACCACCGGTTACGAGGAGGCCGGCGCGCAAGGGCTGCTGGCCGGCCTCAACGCCGCGCGGCAGGCTTCGGCGAGCGACCAGATCGTGCTCAGTCGCACCGAGGCCTATATCGGGGTCATGGTCGACGACCTGACCAGCCGCGGCATCGCCGAACCTTACCGGATGTTCACCTCGCGGGCCGAGTTCCGGCTGTCGCTGCGGGCCGACAACGCCGATGAGCGGCTCACGCCGCTGGCGATGAAGTTCGGGATTGCCTCGCAGGAGCGGATGCAACGGTTTAGCGACGTCGTGCAGGACCTTGAAAAGGCTAGGGACCTTGCGCTTGGCACGACCATGACCCCCAACGAAGCGGCGCGCCATGGGATCGAGATCAACAGGGACGGTGTGCGCCGATCCACTTACGAATTGCTGGCCTATCCGGGTGTCGATGTCGGTTGGCTGGCCCGAATCGCGCCGGAGTTTGGCGGCATCGACGCCAAGACGGCCGAACGTCTCGAAACGGAGGCGAAATATTCGGTCTATCTCGACCGCCAGCATGCCGATGTCACGCAGATCAGGCATGAGGAGAGCCGCTTGATCCCGGAATCGCTCGATTTCGCTTCTGTTCCGGGCCTGTCCAACGAGCTGAAGCAAAAAATGGCGGCGCGTCAGCCGCGCTCGATCGCCGATGCGCAGCGTATGGAAGGCATGACGCCGGCTGCACTGGCCATCATTGTCGCGCATGTCCGCAACGCCGAGGCTGCTGCACGAAGGAATGTTGCGTGAGCGCTGCCTCATGGGCGTGCCTGCAAGAGGCTGCCGGTCCGGTTTCACGTGAAACATTCGAACGCCTGGTAGAGTTCGAGACGGTCTTCCAGAAATGGAACCGCCGGATAAACCTGGCGGCGCAGTCGACGCAGGACGATGTCTGGCGCCGCCACATCCTCGACAGCGCGCAGCTGGCGCGAATCAAACCAGAGGCGAAGCGCTGGATCGATCTCGGCTCTGGCGGCGGTTTTCCCGGCCTTGTGCTTGCGTTCCTGCTTGCCGAGCGCGACGGCGCCAGCATCGATCTGGTTGAAAGCAATCGGAAAAAAGCATCGTTCCTGCAAGCGGTCGTCGGCCAATTCAACCTGCCCGCCAGGGTCGTCGCGCGTCGCATCGATGACGCCTATCCGTTTGTTTCAACACCTCAAATCGTCACTGCCAGAGCGCTGGCGTCGCTTCCGGTCTTGCTCGAACTGTCGGCGCCGTGGCTGACGGCAGGCGCGCGCGGCCTGTTCCACAAAGGCCGGGATTACCGTGCCGAAGTGGCAGAAAGCGCTCAACGATGGTCATTCGATCTGGTAGAACATGCCAGCGCGACCGACGCTCATGGCGTCATCCTCGAACTGTCTGATTTGCGCCAACTGACTTAGATCGGCGACCTCGGAATGAATTTCTGGCATAGACCCATGATGAAGAATGGCCCCCGAATCATCACCGTAGCCAACCAGAAGGGCGGCGTCGGCAAGACGACGACGGCCATCAATCTGGCGACGGCGCTGGCGGCGATCGGCGAGCGGGTGCTGATCGTCGATCTCGATCCGCAAGGCAATGCCAGCACGGGCCTCGGCATCGACCGGCGCGACCGCACCGTTTCCTCCTATGACGTGCTGACCGGCGAGCTCGATCTGGAGGCGGCGGCGATCCCGACGGCGGTGCCGGGCCTGTCGATCGTGCCGTCGACGCTCGACCTGCTCGGCATCGAGATGGAGATCGCCTCGGCGCCGGACCGAGTGCTGCGGCTGCGCAACGCCTTGCGCGCCTCGGCCGATCGATCGGCCAATTTTGGCTATGTGCTGATCGATTGTCCGCCGTCGCTCAATCTTCTGACGCTGAACTCGATGGCGGCAGCCGATTCGGTGCTGGTGCCGCTGCAATGCGAGTTCTTCGCGCTCGAAGGCTTGAGCCAGCTGCTGGAGACGGTCGAGCAGGTTCGCCGCTCGATCAATCCCGAGCTGACGATCCAGGGCATCGTGCTAACCATGTTCGACGGGCGCAACAACCTCGCCAACCAGGTGGTGCAGGACGTGCGCGCGCATATGGGCGACAAGGTCTATGAAACCGTGATCCCGCGCAATGTGCGTGTCTCCGAGGCGCCGTCCTACGGCAAGCCGGCGATCCTCTACGACCTCAAATGCTCCGGCAGCCAGGCCTATCTGCAGCTTGCCTCCGAGGTGATCCGCCGCGAGCGCAAACTGCGCGCCGCCTAGAAGCCGATTCGATACCGAAACGATCTGGACAGATGATGAGTGAAGACCTTTCGAGAAAAAGACTGGGGCGGGGACTGGCGGCGCTGATCGGCGAAATCGATCGTCCGACGCCGGAAAAGCAGAGCATGAATGCCGACGGCAAAGTTCCGATCGAGTTCCTGAGCCCGAACCCAAAGAATCCGCGCCGGCATTTTGGCGACGCCGACCTGACCGATCTTGCCCAGTCGATCCGTGAACATGGCGTGGTGCAGCCGGTGGTGGCACGGCCATCGCCGACGCAAGCTGGCCGCTACGAGATCATCGCCGGCGAACGGCGCTGGCGCGCGGCACAGCGCGCGGGGCTGACCGATATCCCGATCATCGTGCGCGATGTCAACGATCGCACCGCGCTCGAACTGGCGATCATCGAAAACGTCCAGCGCACCGACCTCAACCCGGTCGAGGAGGCGATGGGCTACCAGCAGCTGATCGACGATCACGGCTACACCCAGGCCGATCTCGGCCAGGTGATCGGCAAGAGCCGCAGCCATGTCGCCAACACGCTCAGGCTGCTGAAGCTGCCGGACGTGATTCGCGACATGCTGGTCGATGGCGCGCTGTCGGCCGGCCACGCCCGCACATTGGTGACGGCGCAGGATCCGGCGAGCCTGGCCAAGCGGATCGTCGAGGACGGGCTTTCAGTGCGCCAGGCGGAAGCGCTGGCGCAGATGCCGACCGGCGCTCCAACGGTAAAGCGACAGCCTGCAGCACCGGCACAGAAGGATGCCGATACGTTGGCGCTGGAAAAGCTGATGACCGGCACGATCGGCATGATCGTCACGATCGAGCACAAGGAGCGCGGCGGCGTGATCAGCGTCGCTTACCGGACGCTGGAGCAGCTCGATGAGCTTTGCCGGCGGTTGAAGCAGGAGCGGTAGGTGCTTGAGGTACTCATGTTTTTAGCCGGCAAATAATCTTCCGGCTTAGGATTAAGCACGACCTAGGCGGACATCCTCGTCCACAACGAAGGCTGGCGATTGCCAGCCCTTCCTTTTTTCAGCGCTGGTGATTGGCGAAATCGCCGAGGCTGCTGATCTCCCCTGTGAGCGGGAGATGGCCGGCAGGCCCAGAAAGGGTCGCCTAGCATCAAGCGCCGGCGCCTTGCGGAAGCGAAGAAGATGTCGGCGTTCCACGCTGCGACCCCCTCTGTCGCCTTCGGCGACATCTCCCCCTCAAGGGGGGAGATCAGGTGCGCTGCGCCAGCCGGGCGCTTTCCACAGCAATGCCGAGCAGCGCCTGCCGTGCCAGCGCGACCGAGAGGTCCGGCCGGCGCCGCGTCTGCAGGACCGCCGTCTGCAGCCTGGTCAAAGCGCGGCCAAGCGCCTCGCTGTTCCACCGTTCGAGGGCTTTCTCCACCAGCTTGCGCCGCGAGAAAAAAACCGGCGGGCGCGCCGCGGCAACGACCGCCGCGGCGTTGCGGCCGCCGGTGTCCATCAGGCCGCGCATCGCCTGAATCGCCTGCAGCTGCCGCATCGCCGAGGAAAGCACCAGAAAAGCCTGGCCGCCGGACTGGCAGTGGCGGGTGAAGGCCATGTCGAAGTCGCCGACCTTGCCTTCGAGCACGGCATCGACGGCGTCGTCGAAGGAGAGGCCGGAGACGTCGCCCGATGTCGCCTTGACGTCGTCGAGACCGATTTCGGCCTGGCCGTGGGCATAAAGCACCAGCTTCTCGATCTCACCGCGCGAGGCCAGCCGGTCACCACCGAGGTTACGGCGCAGCGCCTGGCGAGCCTCCAGCGTCATCGACATGCCGGCCTTGCGCAATTCATCATCGATGACCGTGTCGATGTCGCGGGCCTCGTCGGCGTAGCACGGCAAGGCCATGGCAATGTCTGCCGCCTCGACGATGGAACGCAACCCGACGCCTTTCTTCAGGTCGCCGGCCTCGATCAGGATGATGGCGTCACGCGGCGGCTCTGATGTCAGCGCCTTGACGTCATCGGCAAGCGCCTTCTGGCCCGAGGCATTGCGCACCCAGAGCAGGCGCCGGTCCGAAAACATCGGCACGGTGCGCGCCTCGTCGAGCAGGCGGCCCTCGTCGCGGTCGACTTCCGAACCGTCCAGCCTGACCACCGAGAACGGATCGTCGAGCGGCAGGCCGGTTTTGCCGGCAAAGGCCTTCGCCCGCTCGGCGACGAGCCCGCGATCGGGCCCGTAAAGCAGGACGATCGAGATGCGCGGGTCCGGCCGCGCCAACCACGAATCGACTTCGTAACCTTTCTTCTGTGCCATGGGTTCTGGTTAGCATGATGCGGTTGCGGGGTGAACGGCGCACCCCTCCTTTCCTTCTCCCCCTGTGGGAGAAGGTGGATTGGCGCGTAGCGCCAAGACGGTTGAGGGGTGCTGGACGGAGTGCCGTCCTTGCCAAGCTGGAACACCCCTCATCCGTCGCCTTCGGCGACACCTTCTCCCACAAGGGTGTTTGGACTGGGGACATCGCGAACAGGTGTGCGAGGACATCGCGAACAGTTTTGCGCAT
>NZ_JBVVQY010000061.1:0-10859 GCF_055811615.1 Mesorhizobium sp. WSM4807 | reverse complement strand
CGTGCAAACAGCGAAACCTGCTGCGAGCGCCGGGTATTGAGCGCGAAGTTGCGCACCTCCATGTCCTCGCTCATCAGCCGTTACCGAAGTTGGGACGTCAGCGGCGCCAGTCTGCCGCGGCCGGGCCTGGAGCGGCTGTGGGTGGCCCGAAGGCTAGATCCATGCGGTCCTCGTTCCATTCGCCGGATCGGCTGAGCCGGAAGGTATGCCTAAGGTTCTCTTGACCGAAGAGTTCGCCCGCCACGGCGTCGAGACCGTTTTCGTCAAAGCGCCGCATTCGGCACGCCCGAAGATCAGCTGATGCTGCAATGCAAGGGATGATCGCCGAATACGAACGGGCCCAGATTTTGGAACGCTCCCCGCCGCGGCAAGCGTTACCGCGCCAAGGCCGGCGAGATCTCCGTGCTTGGTGGGGCGCCCTACGGCTATTGCTACATCCACGGTCGGGGGCTTCAGCATCGTCGCCCATCACCCGGCTGTTGCAGGAAATGGGCCCCGCCACATGCAACACGTGACCCGTTGCGAGCGTTCTGTCGTGTGGGGCATGTGCGCAATCCGCCTATAAGGGCACCTGCCTATTTCAACGAGACAAAGGTCGGGCCACGGCAAAGGTGACGAAGCCCTTCTGACTGCCGGGTCGGGCGGTTCATGGCCAAAAGACCTGTACACGACCGGCCGCGCGAGGAATGGATTGAAGTGCCAGTCCCGGCCCTTGTCAGCGAAGAGACCTTCGCTTTGGCCACCGAGCGCCCGCCCGAGAACAATCGGTTCGCATCGCGCCCCACTATCGATCCCAGACTCGTGCAGGGTTTGGTGTCAAGCCGCAAATGCGGCTACGCATTGTCGCGCACGTGGACCGGTAGCTCGGAACGCAAGATCTACTATTACCGTTGCTTGGGTTCGGATGGCTGGCGTCATCTTAGTGGCTCCGTGTGCGGCAGCCAGTATCAAGCATACCATAAACAAGGCTTCATTCCAATTGCTTCCATATCGGTTTGGCGTTGGCTTGAACCAGCCGGGCGGTGTCACTCAAGTTCGCGGGTGCACGAAGTTCACTTGCCGCACAATTTCATGCATTCCGAGTTCTGCCGTTTCGCAATATTAGGTTATTGCATTCTTGCAAGAAATGTTTTAGGGTGCCCCTGCTTCTTCACCGCTTCGGTCGCGATGTGGGCGTCAAAGAATAATCTCGAGGTTTCGCATGACCATAAGACTGCTTCACCAGACCGACCTGTTTCGTCCCTGTGCCGATCCGGACGATCACTGGGACCTTGCTTGCGTCTATGCTCTTGCCGCATCGGGCCAACTCGATCTCGGCGGCGTACTGGTCGACTTCCCGCCCGATGACTACCCGGGCCGCAGCCCTGATATTACAGGCATCGCGCAGCTGAGCTACCTGACGGGGTTGCCGACCCACATGGCGGTCGGCTCCTCCGTTCCCTACGCGCATGACCGGGCGCTTGCTGCCCTTCCCAAGCGCGACCGCGCGGGCGCGGAGTTCCTCCTCGACTATCTCCGCGACAGCGAAGGGCCGGCCTACATCAGCATCGTTGGCTCCTGCCGCGATCTCGCCATTGCGGCCAAGCTTGATCCGGGTCTTTTCCGTAACAAATGTGCCGGGATCTACCTCAACGCGGGCACGGGCCATCCCGATGTCGCGAAGCAGGGAGAGATAGAGTACAATGTTTGGCTCAACGCGGCCGCTTACGCCGCCACGTTCGACATCCCGTGCCCGATCTACTGGATGCCTTGCTTTGAGACGGTATTTAATGACTACCTCGATATGAAGGTCCAGCAGTTCGGGACCTTCTATCGTTTCAAGCAGGGCAACGTTCTACCGAAGTTGTCATCCGTCCTGCAAAGCTACTTCACCTACTCCCTCGAGGGCAGAACGGATGCGCGCTACCTACAGCCGCTGCTGACGCCGCGGAGCGATGTGTCGAGTTACCGCACCATCCAGGAATATCGCAACATGTATTGCACCGCCGGCTTTTTCCACATGGTGTCCCAAGCCGTGGACAAGGCGGGCAAGATTATCGCAGGGTCCAACGCAGACGATGCGGTTTTTGGCTTCCGCCCCGTCGACATCAAGTGCGATCCGAATGGGGTGACGACGTGGGCAGACGCCGGGGCGGAGTCAAATCGCTTCCTGTTTGAGGTGAAGAATCCCGAAAGCTATGCTAGCGCCATGACTGCTGCAATGACCACGCTACTGGGGAATATTCAGTAATCGTAACCGGAACCAGTGGTGGCCCATTGCAATTCGATGCCTTCCGCCGCTCGTGATCGTCGCGATGCGTGGTTTCGGCGAAGCAGCGCGGCCCCTGCTGCGGCAATCGGAGCCAGGCAAACATGCGTCCCAGACGCTTATGACACAGTAAGACTAGGTCAAGACGAAGCTCTCGTCATGTACCCGCGGATCGCTCTTAGGGCATGTGGCAGGAGTAGCGAACCGGTTCGTCTTCGCAAAGCGCGGTTGGATTGGCTGGGTTTTGCTGGACGCCAATCCGACATTTCCAATGAAGCGTCTGAAGTGCGGCTGCACTCGACATTTGCCGAAGGAGAAGCTTTGCATACACCTCTCACTATCCATGACCTCAGAGTCTGTTTGGGAATTGGTTCAATGGCTGATTCTGCGCAAAAAGAGACTTCCCATGACGACGTGGATAATGGTTTCGGAGACGTCGATGTGCTGTTCATAGTCGCGCACGAGGCGATGCCAGCGCATGAGCCAGGCGAAGGTTCGCTCGACCATCCAACGCCTGGGCAGCGCCTTGATGCCGGCCTCGGTGTCGATGCGGCGTACCACTTCGAAGACGAAGTCGAGCAACGCGGCCTTCTCCCTCAATTGCCTGCGATCGTAGGCGCCGGCGACGAGAAGGTGCTTGCTCTATGGCCACCGCTGCCGGATAGCCTCGAGGATCATCTGCACCCCAGCACTGTCGGAGGTGTCAGCCGGCCTGAGATTGACCACCAGCGGCCGCCCATTGGTGTCGACCGCGATGTGGCGCTTGCGCCTGGCCATCTTCCTGGCCGCATCATGGCCTCACGCGGCGTCCGGCGCAGGTGCCTTGACGGTCAGGCTTTCCATAATACCGGCGCTCGGGCTGGCTTCGCGCGCGGCCCGCTCGCGATCGAGCATCAGGGCGACATTGTGGATCTGGCAAAACAGCATCAGCCGTACAAAGCGCCGGAACCACCAATAGACCGTCTGCAAGAGCGGAAAGTCCTTAGGGAGCATATGCCAGCCGCCGCCCGTGCGCGTGATTTAGCGGATCGCGTTGAGAATCTCGCGCAGGTCAACGCTCTGCCTACAGCCTTGCTCGGCTGGTTTCGGCAGCAACTGCAATCCGCTCCCTTCCTCCTTGGCGGGGTCGGTCGGATTACGCTTCGTCTTCCGCTCCGATCTGGGCCATCCGGCCTCGCATCTCTTGTGTCCACAACTTAGCCCAAAATCAGAATTCGATCGCGCAGGCAATCAACCGGACTCTTACGCGGCAGGGTAGCCACACATGACAAAATCATTTGATTTTAGAAATGAACCTCGCCAGGACGAGCTTTCAAGCTTGGTTACAAAAGAGGTCCAGCGCGTTCTGGCTCAGCACGAGCAGGTTATGAAGGACAGGAGTTCAATCTCATCGCACATGGGGACAGGCACTGCCGCCGATTTATTTTCTGCAACGCCCAAACAAATCATTCATGACGATTTGACTACACTGGCCTCTGAATTTGTTCGCAGGCTCGCAGCCGAAGCAGCGCGGCGTTCCGATGACAGCGCCAGTGAGGCGGCTGCGATCAGCGTGCGAACCGAGGGCGCGCGTAGGTGCGGAGTCCTAAAAGCGCGAGATCAGCAAAGTGATAGCCTGCGCATTGAAGACTGGGCGGGCGCGGTTGCAGGGCCCACCTATCTGGAAACACACTTCGGCATACCGCGATCGACATTGCATTGGTGGCAACGGCACAATGATGTAGTTGCGTTGCGGAAAGGCGCGCGCAAGCATGTGTTTCCCCTAGCTCAGTTCATCGACGGTAGGCCCGCGCCAGGGATACGACAAGTGCTCTCCTTGATCCCCAATCCCAGACAGGCATGGCTTTGGCTGCTCTCCCCTTCACCGCGGCTTGATGACCGAATTCCCATAGAGATGCTCCGGCAAGATCTGGCTGTGGAAGTCATCTGGGCTGCACGAGACTTTTCCTCGACATGAGGTCCAGCTGACGAAGCTAACTGCAAATCAGTGCACCGCGGCAATCGGTTGGTCACGTTGTGAGCCTGTGAAGGCCCGATTGAGGGTCGCACGTGCCCTACGCACTGCCCAATGTATTTTGCAACATGGTGCGAACTGTCCAGTTTGTGTTATTTGTATCGTTTGCACGAATTGTGCAGTATATATTGGACTTTCGTGACATAAACGCAACTGTAGTTTTATATGTCTCTGCTTAGCCCGCCGTATATCTTGCATTATTCAGTATCGCGGATAGCATCAAACTGCGAGGAAGCGGCGCGATGCGCATCTTTTTTCGATCGTGGGGAATGGGGAGGGATGCTGTCTTTCAGCAGGAAGATGCCCTGGCCCTTTTTTTAATCTTTTGAGTGGAGATCAAAATGAACATCAAGAGCCTTCTTCTTGGCTCCGCTGCGGCGCTGGTCGCAGTTTCCGGTGCGCGCGCCGCCGACGCCGTCGTCGTTGCCGAGCCGGAACCCGCTGAATACGTCAAGATCTGCGATGTCTACGGCGCTGGCTACTTCTACATCCCCGGCACCGAAACCTGCCTGCGCATCGGCGGCTATGTCCGTTATGACATCGGCGTCGGCGACGTCGGCACGTTCACCGGTGCGGGGACCGTCGACGTCGAGGACGGCGACGAGCAGGATACCTACTGGAAGCGTGCTCGCTTCACGCTGAAGACCTGGACCGGCCAGGAAACCGAGCTCGGCACCTTGAAGACGTACACCGAGACCCGCTTCAACTTCCGCAACACCCAAGGCGATACATTTCCGGCCCTCAACGAAGCCGGCAACACGGGCGTTTTGCTACCCTACGCCTGGATGCAACTCGGTGGACTGCGCGTCGGTAAGGACGACTCCGCCTTCGATACGTTCAGCGGCTACGCCGGCAACGTCTTGAACGATACGCTGGTTCCCTACGGTGGCTTCGACACCAACGTCGTCCAGTACTATTTCGACGCCGGCAACGGCTTCTCCGCCGTGGTTTCGCTCGAACAGGGTTATGGCGACTTCACGATCGACAGCTACGTCCCGCATGTCGTCGGCGGTGTGAAGTGGACGCAGGGCTGGGGCGCGATCACCGGCGTCATCGCCTACGACAGCAACTATGAAGAAGTGGCCGGCAAGGTTCGCCTCGACGTCACCCCGATGGAGAACCTGTCGCTGTTCATCATGGCCGGCTACGGCACCGACGACAACTACACGGATGGCGGCTTCGCAATCCCCGCCGGCGGCCGCGGCATGTACAAGCTGTGGAGCGGCAATTGGGCAGTCTGGGGCGGTGGCACCTACACCATCAACGAGAAGACCTCGTTCAACACCCAGATCTCGTATGACGAAGGTGAGAATCTCGGCGTGGTGGCGAACATCGCCTACGATATTGTCCCCGGCCTGACGATCACGGCCGAAGCCAGCTACTTCCATCTTGGTGATGAAACCGTCAGCAACTGGACCGGTGCCGATGACGACGACAACTTCGGCGGCCTCCTCCGCTTCCAGCGCTCGTTCTGACGGATCGAAGCATTTAACCATAGCGCCCGTCACATAGTTGCGTGCGCTAGACTTGCCCGGCCGGCGTTGGCTGAGCGGAGATGCCAAATGAAGTGGCTTTTTGCGGCTCGCGCGAAATGCTTGATCCCGTGACCTCCCGGGGGTCGAAGCGTGTCGCCGAAGCGAAGGGCGCCTTTGACCAAGGCGCCCTTCGTTCTAGAGCGTCGAGCATTCTGACTGAATCGAAAGGATTGCCGTCGTGTAGCGACGACCTGCTGTCAGAAAATCTGGATTTGAATGTCACGTGGGGGGATGTTGTTGTCTACAGAGCAGTACAGCGGCTTGGGAGTTCCACTTGTCATTCCTCATTCTTGATTGCTGGAATGGCGGATATCGTTGCCGTAGAACCGAATGCCGTGCGATTGAAAAATGTCGACGGCCAACGGATTGTCCAGGTTGTGGAAGATGGCAAAGCAACTAGGCATTTATTCAACGCTCAAACCGTTGCCGAGAGCTACGCCGAATTCCAGCGAATTCGGCTCGGCCTGCCTGGAAAGCCACCAATTTGGGAGGAGAACCCGGTGGATGAGCGCCCTAAGAGGCTCCGCGAAACACCAGACTTCATCATCAACGATGTTCTCGACCTCGCCGAGTACTCCGATCGCGGTGTTGTCACCACCCTAGTTGATACGCAGGGAAATCGCCTTCGTCTCCACCTCACAGTCGTGACCTCAGAATTGCTTTGCGAGCGAATCGCCAACGCGCTGGAGTGCCGGTACACCGAATAGCGACCTAAAGGTCCTCTCTGTTTTGAAATTCAGGGATGAGCGTTTCTGCGGATGAGATTGCCGCCCATAGCGACAAGGATCATGGCGTGAGGGACGTCGATGCGCTTCTCGTAGTCGCGCACGAGGCGGCGCCATCTCGTCATCCAGCCGAAGGTGCGCTCGACAACCCAGCGGCGGGGCAAGACTTCGAAGCCCTTCTGGTCGTCGGATCTGCGGATAATCTCTACCACGAAGTCCAGATAGGCGGCCTTGCCCATGAGCTTCAGCCGATCGTAGGTGCCATCGGCGAACAGATGCTTCACCCAAGGCCAGCGCTTGCGGATACCATCCAAGATCGTCTGGGCGCCGGCGCTGTCGGAGATATCGGCTGGCGTAAGGTTGACCATCAACAGACGCCCATCCGTATCGACGGCGATATGGCGCTTGCGTCCGACGATCTTTTTTCCGGCATCGTAACCCCTCGCTCCAGCTTGCGGAGCCTTGACCGACTGGCTATCGATCACCGCCGCCGATGGGCTCGCCTCGCGCCCAGCCCGCTCACGATCCAGCAGCAGAGCCACGTCGTGGATAGTCTGGAACAAAAACCGCCGCGCCAGCTCGCGAAACCAGCCATAGACCGTCTGCCAGGGCCCGAAATGAACCGGCAGCATCCGCCAGCCGCAAGCCGAGCGCACAAGGTAGCGCACCGCATTGATCACCTCGCGAAAATCAACCTCGCGCGGACGCCCACGCCGCCAAGGCTTGGGCATCAGCGGAGCGATCTGTTCCCACTCCTTGTACGTCAGATCAGACGGGTAGCGCTTGGTCTTCTTGGCGATCTGGGCCGTCCGGCCACGGCTCTGCTCGGTCCACATCCAAAGCTTGAATCATAACCCAGCCTCAAACGGAACCCCCAGCAAGCCGATTTTCAAAACAGCCTCTCAAAACTCGCGCCCAGAAGCGCGTGCCCAGGATGTTTTTCCAGCACGCCGACTCTGGATCGTGGACCCTAAGCACCTATCGGGCGAACGAGGAGGACTTTGCAAAGATCAAGCTGCGCCAGCGCGTCATGGTCAACATGAAGGACCGATCATTGGCATGTGAGATGGCGGGCCAAGCTGTTTCGATGCCGGTCGCTCTCGCGCCGGCCGGTACGGCGGGCATGCGACACGCTGATGGCGAGATGCTGGCAGCCCAGGCCGCCGAGGAATTCGGCGTCCCGTTCACCCTTTCGACCTTCAGTATCTGCTCGATTGAAGATGTTGCATCGGTAACGCGCAAGCCGTTCTGGTTTCAGCTCTACATCAATCGCGACCGCGACTTTGCTCTTAATCTCATCGACCGCGCCAAAGCAGCTGGCTGCTCGGCTTTGGTGCTGACGCTGGACTTGCAGATCTTGGGGCAGCGCCACAAAGATATCCGCAACGGCCTGTCGGCCCCTCCCCGCTTCACGCTGGATCACATTCTCCAGATGGCGCGCTGCCCGATTTGGTGTTTAAAGATGCTAGGTACGCAACGCAGGACATACAGGAACATTGTCGGCCACGCTGATGGTGTTAACGATTTGGAGGCCCTTGCCGCCTGGACCGGCGACACTCTCGATCCGAGCCTGTCTTGGGAGGATATTGAATGGGTAAAGAAGCGCTGGGGCGGAACACTTATTCTAAAGGGCATCCTGGATGAGGAAGATGCGCGTATGGCGGTTCGCGCCGGTGCGGATGCCATCGTCGTCTCCAATCACGGGGGGCGGCAGCTGGACGGGGCACCATCATCGATCAGCATGCTGCCCCGGATCGTCGAGGCGGTCGCCGACAAGATTGAGGTGCATATCGACGGCGGGATCCGATCCGGACAAGACGTCTTGAAGGCGCTATGCCTCGGCGCGAAAGGCACCTTTATTGGGAGGCCGTTTCTATACGGCCTCGGTGCGGCCGGCAAGCAAGGCGTCACGCAGGCGCTTGAGATCATCAGACGCGAGCTCGACACGACGATGGCGCTCTGTGGAGAACGTGATCTGCGAAACCTATCGTTGAAGAACCTCGTTGATCTCTGAGGATGGAGTCGCCGCGTCAAACTTGGTTGCGGCTGAGGCGCCGGTTCGCCCCCGCACCCCAGCTCAGATCCCTCCGTAGGTCCTTCCACATGCGGCTCCTGTCTTGGGTTACACGCGTACCTTGGTTTGGGGATGGTGATGACAGTCGCGAACTGCCACTGGGCGATTGGCAGTTGCGCGGCGAACAGGGTCGATTTCCGGCGATGGCGTTGCTCGAAGATTTCCAGCAGATCGAGACGTTGCTGGGTCCGGATCAACTTAACTCGCGTTCAGGGATTTGCGGCATAGACCGATGGCATGAATAGGCGACCGTCAGTTACAAGCGCCATCATTCCCGACGCAGATCATCGCCCATGCAGTCTGGCTCGATACTGTCAGGTGATATTCTTTGAACGACATGCGTTCATCCAACTGTCTTGGTTATGGCTGCAGCACCAGCCGGATTCGGCATGGGCAAAATGGTACAAGGCGCGCGTCGAACGCAATGGCGGGCGCATGAAGAAAACGACTATTGTTGCGCTGGCACGTAAGCTGCTAGTCGCCCTGTGGAAGTACGTGACCTCCGGAGTCGTAATCGAAGGTGCTATTATGAAAAAGGCATAGCGTTTCGCTACTTTAGCCTTTCCGAAATCTACCGGGATCTCATGAACCCCGGCAGATCCAGGTGACGAACCTATGAAGACCCTGGCAAAAATGTCGTAGTTCAGAATGGTCTCGTCATCCTGGGCTCACCCCGCCGAAAGCGGGATGTTGGTGCAGCCGCGATCAACGGCGACCGAATCTGAGGTGGATTAGGCTCAGCAAAACGAGCCGCGTCACGTAGTTGAGCCCGGAACTGGAGTCGAAATTTATGAGGATGCCGAACATGTCCTAATCTTGACATCGCCAACCCCATATGAGGGTCTTCACCGCCGGCCAGAAGCGCCGCGTCACCCCGGCCATCAAGCGCCAGATGCGACGGCGATCGGCGGTCGAGCCGGTGATCGGCCACATCAAGGCCGAGCATCGCATGGGCCGCAACTACCTCGCCGGCCAGCAGGGCGACGCCCTCAACGCCATCCTGGCCGCCGCCGGCTACAACTCCTCCCACCTGCTCAGGTGGCTGAAGGAGTTTTTGTCGCTCTTGATCGTCCTGCTTCAACTCCGGCCGAAGCAGCTCGCCGCTTAGGGCTCGGATTGTTCACGGTCGACTATGTAATCGAAAGCGTCGCCGGATGGATACGATCCGCTCGCCGTGTGTATCGGAGTGGATCGAACTGCACCCGCTCAATCGCGAGCGGTCCGCCGTGAGCGCCGAGGCGGCTACTGGCCAGCACGGGGGAGTTCGGGCAAAACGCCGGCCTCCATCTCCTTCCCGATGCTTGGTGGCGAATCAACATCGACCACGTTCTCACATCTCGACAGGAGCAGCCGCCCTTATCCGGGCTCGGCAAAGACCCCAATCACCCCATCTGGCTTGGGATTCCCTTTCGCAAATGCGCATGCGGGTTTGGCGCATGCGCACAGCAATATCTCTCACCGTCTCGCCTCTGACCATCGGCGTTTGGTTGCCTTGTTCAAAGACCATAACAGCTCGCAGAAGCACGTCTGGCGAGCCGAGATCGTGCTGTTGAGCGCCGACGGCGCCGGTACGATCGAAGTCATGCGGCGGACCGGCAAATCCAAGACCTGCGTGTGGCGCTGGCAGGAGCGCTTCGCCACTGAAGGCTTCGAGGGGCTACTGCGTGACAAGGCGCGGCCCTCGCGCATTGCGCCGCTCGGGCCCGAGATCGCCGAGCGCGTGGTGGCGCTCATGCGCGCAGATCCTCCCGGTGAGACGACGCACTGGACCGCCGACATGATGGCGCAGGCTGCTGGCATCAGCGCCAGTGCAGTGCGCCGCATCTGGAAGGGCACGGGCTGCAGCCAAACCGCTGGCGGCAGTTCAAGCTCTCCAACGATCCGAAGTTCGTCGACAAGTTGCGCGACGTCGTCGGCCTCTATGTCGATCCGCCGGCACGCCATCGTGCTGTCGGTCGACGAGAGAGCCAGATACAGGCGCTCGACCGCACCCAGCCCGGCCTGCCCATGAAGAAGGGAAGGTTCGGCACTATGACGCACGACTACAAGCGCAACGGCACGACCACACTGTTTGCCGCCCTCAACGTGCTCGACGGCACCGTGATCAGCAAGAACATGCAGCGACACCGCCATCAGGAGTTCATCCGCTTCCTCAACGCCATCGACGCGCAAGTGCCGGCTGGCAATGGGGGGGGGGGGGGGGGGGGGGGGGGGGGGGGGGGGGGGGGGGGGGGGGGGGGGGGGGGGGGGGGGGGGGGGGGGG
>NZ_JBVVQY010000060.1:0-11061 GCF_055811615.1 Mesorhizobium sp. WSM4807 | reverse complement strand
CCCCCCGCCCCGCCCTTTCGAGGCTGGGAACTTCGCCTTTGCAGACGGACATAGCCGACGGGCAACGCGGATGAAAAGCGCACCCCGACGGTCGATTCAGCAAGTTGGGGGGATCACCGGGGATGGGCCGGATCATCCGTTTGCCATTCGCCGGGTTCGGGATAGATTCGATCAGCAGCCGGGTATATGGGTGCTTAGGCCCGGCGAAAACATCGGCGACGGTGCCATGTTCGATGATGCGGCCGGCGTACATAATCATCACCCGGTCACAAGACTCAGCAACAACGGACAGGTCATGGGTGATCAAGATCAGGGCAAGGTTGAGTTGCGCCCGCAATTCCCCCAAGAGCTTAAGGATCTGAGCCTGTGTGATCACATCGAGGGCCGTGGTGGGCTCATCGCCGATGATGATCGAGGGGCGGCAAGCGAGCGCCATGGCAATCATCACCCTCTGCCGCATGCCGCCCGACAATTCGTGGGGATAGGCGGCACCGCGATCCGCCGGAATGCCGACGAGCTCGAGCAGCTCCCTTGCCCGCGCGATCGCCTCACCACGCGACAAACCGAGCTTCAGCATGCACGGCTCGGCGATCTGCTTGATGATGCGGTGAACGGGATTAAGCGCATTCATTGCGCCCTGGAAGACAACGGACGTTTCGCTCCAGCGATGTGGCCGCATGGCGGCATCGTCATCGATCGGCAGTCGCTCTCCGCGGTAGCGCACCTGACCGCCGCTGACCCGCGCGTTGGGCGATAGCAGACCCGCAATTCCCATCGCGGTCGTGGTCTTGCCACTGCCCGATTCACCCACGAGGGCAACGGCCTCTCCATCTCGGAGCTCGAAGCTTACGTCCTCGATCGCCCGCGACGGAACACTCTTCAGATCATAGTCGACAGAAAGCGCGTCGACCGCCAGAAGCGATGCTGTTCCTCGTTGAGGGAACGATTTCATGGGATCACCCTCCGACGTGGGTTGAAGGTGTCGTCAAGGGCATTGCCAATCAGGACGAAGCTAAGCGAAACCGTGAGCACGCACAGGCCGGGTGCGCCCAGGTACCACCACGCTCCAGCACTAGCCGCGCCGGCGCGCTGAGCGAGGGAGAGCAAAGTACCCCAAGATGGCTGCAATGGGTCACCCAGCCCGAGAAATGAGAGGGCAGTCTCGGTGTATATCGCGCCGGCGACAACCAACGCACCATTGGCCGCAACCTGCGGCACGAGATTGGGCAGGAGATGGTGTAGCATGATATTGAGATCGCTAGTGCCAACAACCCTGGCGCGCTCAACGAATTGGCGTTCGCGCAGTGACAGCGTCTGGCTTCGAATGATGCGTGCAACAAAAGCCCAGCTTGTAAAACCAATGACCAGAATGATCACGAAAAGAGAAGGACGGAAGCCAAGGATATCTCTGCCACGCCCAAGAACTTCCAAAACCACGGGCGCGATGACAAGAGCAAGCACGAAGGACGGGAGAACGAAAAAGAAATCTGTCAAGCGCATCAGCCAAACGTCGACCTTCCCGCCATAGTAGCCTGCCGTCATGCCCACCGTGGTGCCGACCATGAGGCTGATCACTGTCGCCAGCAACGCGATTGTAAGCGAAATCCGTGCACCATGGACGACCAGATTGAGCACGTCCCGCCCGACATCGTCTGTCCCGAGCAGATGATGACTTTGAGGCGGCGCGAGGAAATCGCCGGTTGCGGTGGCTGCGGTCTCAAGTGGCCCGACAAGGGTATTGGGTATCGCAGCCAGAACAAGGAAAAGCGCTAGAGCCAATAGGCCGAGCCCAGCCCCGCTATGGCCAAAAAACTGGCTTAGAAAAGCCTGGATCGCTCGCTTTCGGGCGCACCGGCGAGATTCGACAACAGGTATGTTCATCGCCGCACCCTCGGGTCGAGCATGCCGTAAAGGATGTCGGCAACGAGATTCGCGACGACGATCGACGCGCCGAGCAAAAGAAAGATTCCTTGAAGTACGGGATAGTCCCGTGCGTTTAGCGCCTCGACGGTCAGGCTTCCGATCCCCGGCCAAGCGAACACGGCCTCGACGGTTATGCCACCCGCCACCACATATGCGATGTTGAGTGTCACCATGGTCACGACCGGTAGCATGGCGTTACGGAAGGCATGACGCATCAGCATCTGGCCAGCTGTCAATCCCTTGGCCCGGGCGGTAACCATGTAGTCCTCGGTGACGACGTCGCTCATCGCGGCACGGGCCACCACCACGTATTGCCCGATAAGACCCAGCGCCAGCGTGGAGGCCGGTAGCACGAGATGCCGGATGCGATCGGCGAGCCAGTCAAATGGAGCGCCGTTTCCGAATGTCGGCGAGTACGCACCAAAGCCCGGGAGCCAGCCCAGCGCGGTGCTGAAGATCAAGACCAGAAGCATGCCAAGCCAGAATGGAGGTGTCGAGTAGAGTGCCAGAGAGGCACTCGTGGTGACATGGTCCACCACTCCCCGCCGACGCCAGCCCGCGTAGATCCCTAGGGTCACACCGCAAATGATTGCGACGAACTGAGCTATACCAACTAAGGCGATTGTTGCGGGGAGACGCTCCATAATCAGGTCGGCCACGCGCCGGCCCCTAAACTTGAAGCTGTAACCAAGATCACCCTGTAGCGTTGTCGACAGATAGCTGAGAACCTGGTCCGGGACCAGCGGCCGGTCGAGGCCCCAGCGCTGGCGCTGCTCCTCAATCTGCTCAACTGTCACGGCTTCGCGCGCCCTGCTCAACAACAGTCCGGCGGGGTCGCCCGGAACAATCCTGAACAAGATGAAGTTCAGGATTGCCACCATTAGGAGTGTCACGACCGCTCTGAGGAAGATGCGCCAGACGTGTCGGCTCGTCCCGCCTCCCTGCCCATTGGAAACCATCTTAAAGTGGCCTGATGCGGCCCACCGGAAAGTGGCCATGCATCGACAAAATATTATCCTGTGGCCCCCAGCCCTCGAAGCAATCCTTGCGACGAGCGTCGAGCATGAATGGGTTACTCAACATGATGTATGGCGCTTCTGCGTAAAAGAGGCGCGCCGCTTGGTCGACCAATTCCTGAATCTTCTTGATGTCAACAGTGGCGTCGATCGCAGCCAAGAGCGCGTCGAATTTCTCATTAGACCAGTACGATCTGTTTCTGAGGCCGATTTGCTTGCTGCTCGCGAAGCTGAATAGGCTTTTGGGAACGCCAGGCCCCCACAAGTTGGTAATGAGCAGGTCCCAGCCTCCCCCGCCATTGGCCGGCGCTGCCGTGCGGGCAACTAGCGTTCCGGGTTCGAGCTGAGTCACCAATACAGGAATGCCGATTTGTCCAAGCCAGCCAGCGACGAGCTCCACGGCTGCGATTGGTATCACAACATTACCCGAACCGGTCCCGGCGATCAGCTCGAGCTGGAAGCTCTTCCCCTCCTTGTCCTCGCGAACGCCGTCGCCGTTCGTGTCCCGATAGCCGGCTGCATCAAGCCGGCGGCCGGCCTCGGCGAGGTCGAAGTACCGCCTGATGTCGCTCAGATCCGAGTAGTATTCCGTTACCACCGGCGGGATTGGCCCGACGCCCGGGTCGGCGTGTCCGCGCATGGCTCGATCGACGATGGCCTTCTGGTCAATCGCGTAGCCGATCGCATCGCGAAACGCCGGATCCTGCAGGGCTTTCGTGCTCCCCGCCCCGTCCCCGGGCGCGGTGTTGAAGGCCAGGTAATCCCCCTGCTCAATGCGCTGTTGTCCGACCACGATATCGGAATTCTTCGAGAGGTTGGTCCACTGGGCGACGGTCAGGCCGACACCATAGTCGAGGCTACTGCTCTTCAGACCCTGGGCGAGGGGATCGGCCGAATTGAAGAAATGGAAGACCATGCCGGCTGCCTTCGGCTGCCCCGTGCGGAAATACTTGTTCGGCGTGAGGCGGGCAAACTGACCCTGCTGAAACTCCGAAACGATCATCGGCCCCGTGCCGACCAGCGGCGGGTCATTGCGGAAGGTGCCGCGCGCATCGGCGTAGCTGATGTCCTTCCAGATGTGTTCGGGAACTATCCATGGCCCGCCGTTGATTGGCCAGCGAGTGGGAGCCTTGGTTACGATTTCTAAAGTCTCGTCATCGAGGGCCGTCACGGAGGCGACTAGCTCTAGGCCACTAGTGTTGTTTTGACCGACGTTCAGCTCATCGGGCTTGCCGATAGAGCCGCGCAGATAGTTGTATGTGAACGCGACGTCTCTGGCCATGGCAGGATGGCCGTCCGACCACTTCATGCCAGGCCATATCTTGAAGGTCCACGTGACGTTGTCGTCCGCGACGGACCACTCCTTCGCGAAACCCCTCCGATCGGGGTAGCGCTGCGCCTCCACGCCGACCAGCCCGTCATAGGTGAAGATTAGCGGCCACCACGAGTTCCAGGTGGCAAAAGGGTTCATGGTATCGGGGGCGGCAATTGCGCCCATACGCACGATGTGATCGTCGCACGACGAGGCGAGCGCACTTGAGTGCATGACCCAAGGTGCAGCCGATCCCGCCAACATCGCCTTCATGACTGCACGGCGACTGAGTGGAAACCCGTTCATTTGTACCCCCCTTAAGGCTCCTGGTTCCGTTCTTACCGCAATGCCATGCCGGCTTTTGAACCCTCGGCACTGCGTTCTGAAATCGAGCTTTACCCTAAGCGGGGCCAGCTGATGAGGCCCGAACTGTTATGCTCAGCCTTCGATTGTTATGATCGGGAGCGGCAATCGAAAACGTCATGCGCTCAACTACCTGCGTCAGCTAACATCTACACAGGTTTGTACCAGGGTTTTCCTGTATTTGGTTGATCGCATACGACATTAAACACCATTCGGATCGAGTTCGGCGTGAACCTTGCCGGCCCCGGTCCGATCCTGCATCTAGGGTCCGGATCCATAAAAGGGGTTCCTCTGACGGCGGGATTGTGATTCAGGTCTCTGAGGGGGACCTGTCATGAATCGCGAATATTTCTGGCTCAGCGATGAGCAGTTTAGGCTGCTTGAACGGCATCTGCCGACCGACACCCGAGGCAAGCCGCGCGTCGATAATCGACGCGTGATCAGCGGCATCATGTGGTGAAGAGCGGCGTACGCTGGGTCGACGCTCCGTCGGTCCATGGACCGCGCAAGACCCTCTACAACCGTTTCCAGCGCTGGTCGGCCAAGGGCGGGCGTATGGAGTGCGATCTTCCATGCGCTCGCCAATGCGGTCGGACCACCAGCTCAGCTCCTGATCGATTCCTCGGCCGTTCGTGCGCACCGCTGTGCAGCGGGCGGAAACGTATGGCCCGCCCCGGCTGCAACGTATGGCCCGCCCCGGCTGCAAGCGACAATTGGAGGGTGGTGTGAACAGTCTGCACAAACGTATCCGGCATGTCGGCGCGGCGGCCGCCGCCAAGATGGAGATCCGCGCGTCCCGAACCTCATAAAGGGGCCGGCCTCGATGGGCCATTTTTCGCCGGAGGCTTTCGGAACACCGATCGACTGTCAGGCCATCTTCCTTTCACCACTTGCAGTTCGTCACGTCCGGCGAGGTATTCTCCGGACGTTTGTTCCTCATTTCGATATCGGCGCGACCTGATAGTTCCGTCCATGGTGGAGCAGCGCCCAGACGGTGCGGGCCATCTTCGCAGCCAAGGCGACGACGACGACGTTGGGATGAGCGCGGGCGAGAAGCCCACGCAGCCACGATCCACGTCGTGTTGCTCTTGGCCAACGAGGGCATGGCGGACCGTGCGCCTTGGATCAGCATCTTGCGTAGATATCTACTTCCGCGCTTCGTGATGCCCAGGAGCTTCGGCCTTCCCCCGGTTGTGGCCTGCCGGGGCACAAGACCCAACCATGCGGCGAGGTCACGCCCCTTGTCGAACGTTGCCGCGCTGCCGACCGCGGCTACCAGCGCGGTGGCGTTTAGCGCGCCGATGCCGGGAATGCCTGTCAGCCGCCGGGCGCGGTCATCGGTCCGAGCCATGTTTGCGAACTCCGCGTCAAAGGCGAGGATGCGAAGTCCAGTTCCTTCCAGCGCGTACGCATGTCCTCGAGCAGGAACGCCATCCTTGGGCTCAGCGCGTCGCTGCCGTTATCCAGCAGCTCACCGAGCAAAAAACGCCGTCGAGCGTGGCCCTGTGCCACAACGTACCCGCGCTCCAAAAGCAGGCTTCTGATCTGGTTGGTCAACGAGGTGCATTCACCAACGAGGCGGTCGCGCACTCGATGCAGGGTCTGAACGTCGAGTTGCTCTTCGCTCTTGAGTTCGACGAAGCGCATGGTGGGTCGAGTCGCCGCTTCGGCGATCGCCTCGGCATCGCGGTCATCGTTCTTTTGAGCCTTGACGTAAGGGCGCACATATTCCGGGGACATCAAACGAACCTGGTGGCCCAGCGCCGCCAGCGATCGCCCCATGTGATGTGCACCACAACATGCTTCCATAGCCATGATGCAGGGCGACAGCTTTGCAGCGAACGCGATCACCCCGTCACGTCGCATCCGCCGTTGAATGACGACCGTTCCGCCTTCATCCAATCCAACGACGCTGCAGCTGTTCTTGCCCAGATCAATGCCAAGGACCACTATGCTCATGGTTCGCTCCTTCCTCTCTTGAACACCGATACCTGACACAGGCGTCGGCGGGAGGGGCGGGCCATCAATAAAGGGGAGCGCGAAATCAGGCGATCGGCAGATCACGCGGCAGACGCACCACCAAGATCCACGCATTGACCGATGGCCTGTGCCGACCCGTCGCGTTCCCGTTGACCGGCGGCCAGGTTGCCGACTGCACGGCGGGGAAGCCCTCATCGAGCAGATGCCGCCAGCGCCGATCCTGCATGGCGACAAGATCCTATGAAGACGTGCGGATTGCTGTTCACCAGCGCTCCAGCGGCAACGGAAGGCACAGCACCGTGCCCGAGCACATGCCGTCCGCGCATCGGCGCTTCGCCAGATGGACGATCGAGCGGATCAGCCGGGAAGCCTCCGCTATTGGCTCCGACGCGGCGCTGCTCGTCGAAAAGATCCTGGCCGAGCGGCCGCATCCCGAGTAGGGCTTCCGCGCCTGTCTGGGCATTATCCGCCTGGCCAAGGGCTTTGGCCGGGAAAGGGTCAATGCCGCCTGCGGCCGCGCGCTCGAGATCGGCGCGCGGGCCTACGGAATCCGGGGGCGGAATAATCTCGGAACAAGGGGCGGCTTCGTCGGAAACGGCACAGGGATTACGCCGATCCCGATCCGGGACGGTCCTCTGCCATTTTGCTTAGCAATGCTGGGACCTGGAAAAGCCAAGCACAGGCGTACGGGACTATGGTTTTGACACGGGTGCGGTCTTCCATTTGCCGCTCTCGATCATAACAATCGGAGGACGAGAATAACAAATCGGGCATGACAAAACGGAGTTCGTTGGCCCAAGTCTCGACTCCGAGAAAACGGTGAGATCGATGATCAGTAGGCGCAGCATGATAACGTCGCTGGGTGCGGCCGCCGCAATGAGTTCGCTCGCTCCGCGCTTGACGCTCGCACAGTCTACTGCTTCGCTTGTGGAGGCTGCCAAAGCTGCGGGCCAAAGCCGCACGGTGATCTCGGCGGAAGCGGCACCCGGTGAAGCGGTGTTCCATCTGTCAGGGCAGCCTGCGCCTCCGCACGATGGCCTCGGATCCGACAGGCCGCTAAGTCGCCACTTCGAGGCCATGGGGTTACGGCGACCCATCAGAAGTACGCGTTGATCGCAGCGCCATATGCACCATTACGGCAGCATGACTGAACTGCGAGCGTTAATCGCTGATTGAGGGGTAAAGCGGCGATCGGAAACGAAAAAGAGCAACTATTGTTTAACTTATGGCCCTGTCGGTCCACACCCGGCCGAGCAAATGAAGGATCATTGAAATGCGGCTCGATGAATACGTACAATACGATGCCACCGGTTTGGCGTCTCTCGTGAGTGCCGGCGAACTAACTCCTGTAGAACTGACGCGCGTAGCTCGCGAGGCTAATGACGAAGTCAATCCTCGTGTCAACGCTGTCATCGAGTTCTACGCAGATGCTGAGACCGTTGCTGGCGCGGACACTGGACGCTTCAATGGTGTGCCATTCCTTCGCAAGGATCTCGGGGCCACCGAAGCTGGCCGCCTCCAGGAACAAGGAAGCCGCCTGTTCAAAGGCTATCGCGACAACACCGACAGCTATTTCTTTCGTCGCGCCCGGGATGCTGGACTCCGGACTGTCGGAAGAACAACAACACCGGAGTTTGGGGCATCCGGAGCGACCGAAACCATCCTCCATGGCATCACCCGCAATCCGTGGAATTTGGAACGCACCGCAGGGGGCTCGTCCGGGGGAGCCGCGGCTGCGGTGTCCGCTGGTATTGTTCCTATTGCACATGGCAGCGACGGGGCCGGCTCGCTAAGGGGACCCGCAGCCTGGTGCGGCCTTGTGGGACTTTGCCCGTCCCGCGGACGCATCTCCGGGGGACCAAACAACCAGGACACAGGGTCTGGCCTTTCCAGAGACTTTGTTCTTTGCCGCACCGTGCGTGATATGGCCGCCGCGTTGGATGTCTTTTCCGGTCCCCATCCCGGCGATCCATTCATTATCGTCCAACCGAACCGTCCCTACGTAGAGGAACTATCACGGCCCACCGGCACTCTGCGGGTCGGGGTCGCGCGGACAACATGGGGCAAGCTCGATCTTGAGCCGGAGGTCCTGCAGGCGGTCGACTCGACTGCCTCACTTTTGGAGGAAATGGGGCACCAAGTGACGGAGATAGAGCCGCCGTTTGATTTCGAAGAGTACATTAGATCGGCTCTCCTCCGCTCATATCTCGGCGCGAGTTCGCTCGAAACGGCGGCACGGGCCATGGGCCGCACTATCAGCGCGCATACCTTGGAGCCGGTCAACCTCAAATACTACGAACGGGGCCGAAATCAATCTTTATCGATTTGGGCAGAAATGCATGAAGGCCTCCGGCGCATGCAGCTCCGGGTGGCCGAGGCGATCCATACCTTCGACATTCTTCTGACCCCCACGCAGCCGATCGTGGCCCATTCGCATGGCGGCACTTACGCTCTAACCGATACAACGCTCTCCGTAGAAGAGTGGACGCGACATGCATATAAGGGTTGTCATCTGCCCGTATTCAATATTACCGGACAACCGGCGGCATCCTTGCCCTTGGCACAAAGTACCGATGGACTGCCGATCGGCATTCAGATCGTCGGCCGCTTCGGTGATGAGGCCACACTGATCCGTGTTGCACGCGACCTGGAGGAAGCTAGACCGTGGAGCCACCTGCGGCCAAGGGTCCGAGCAGGGACCAGCTGAATAGCAGTCGATCCATGCGAGGCTCATTGAGACGAAGCGGTGAATGCTTCCCGATGTCCGGACGCTTTGCATCGCCCCCACGCGCTTTCGCATCGGCGCCTGTGAATTCTCAGCGCGGATCGATGTTCGATGTCCGGCATGACCCTGGCGGCTGGCACGCCGCACCAAAAAGCGCAGGTTTTCGGTGATGATCTGCGGCGCGATGTCCTGTTTTTTTCAAAAGTCGGGTTAGCAATCATCTGGCTGCCCTTGGTCTTGTGGCTGTTCTGGATCCGATCCGACTTGGACCGGGTAACCCCGATCGGCGTCGCCCCTCCAGCCGCACATCGGGTCAGGATTGCCGAAGATAGCGGCCCGTGCGATGGCTTCAATGCCGAGCCTGCCGCGGTGTCGAAGATCAGCACCGCCGTGCGCTTCGACAACAACAAATACTCGGTGATGGCGACCGCCGTCGGCCGGCCGATGGAGATCGTTCTTTTAGACCCCTCGAACAGCGATTAACTCTCGCAGTGGTGCCACACTGGCGCTATGGCGCGGCGATCACGCATTCCGATGCGGTCCATCAACTCGGCTTGTCACGACCGCACGGGCAAGAATGGAGGCCTTCACATGCGCGGCTGCAAGCGAAGAAAGGTATCGTCAGGCCGAGTTCGTACTGAAATCAACGATGGAAAAACGGAGCGCTTGGGACACGAATGAGAACCCATGACGCTCTTCCTCGAATAGGAGGAGAATGGGTCTCACATTACTTTTCGATCGCCTTGTCGACTGCCGTCGGCACGCCCCCTCTTCGCCGACTGCGATCGATGAGAGGAGCGTCGGGATCGGCTAGAATGTGTTGGTCTCGTGCTTCCGTGGCGGCGACGAAGCGCATACGGAATCTCCTGCAGGCAGACTGAGCGCTCTCAGCCCTGCGCCACCCCCCAAATCTCAACAGTGCACTCGGGGGAGTGCATCATTGGCTTCGGTACGAGCGTCATGGGCGGAAGCGATCCACCCACGCAATCGGCGAGGGTCTTGGCGAAAGCAACCGTCTCGGCCTCGGTGCCAGTCGAAGTGAAATAGCAGACCATGAGCTTCAAGTCCGCGGGCATCCGGCCGAAGGGGCGCAGGAGATCCTCGATATAGCCCATGGTGAAGCGGGTCTGAGGCATGAGCTGGCCTTCCATGACGATCAGGTTTTTGTTGCCGTACGGACGCTTGGGCCACTGGCCGCCGAGCCAAACCATATCGCGCAGCCCGATGGCTTGGCGGTAAGGCACAGGAAACGTCCAATCCCACACGCGCTCAGGCCAATGGTCCTCGCGCGGGATGTATTTGTCGTAGCCGTTCCGCAGCTCACGCATGGCCATGACCTCGACCTTGGTCAGAGCTTCCTTTGGGTTGAGGCGGTGACAGGGAACCGAAGTTTCGACCGGCCCCGGCTCACGAAAGTGGCTCATTCGCGCCTTCCCGAGCGGCGCCCAGTCCTCGTTCGTGGTGCCGAAGTAGTAGCCCTCCATCTTGACGCAGTCCTGGAAGGAGGCGCCGAGTGCGGCCAGCGTCTCCGCGTGTCTCTCCATGATGAAGTGGCTCTGGGCCACCCCATCGCCGGGATGGCGCACTACGCCGTCCGCGTCCTCCGCCGTGCGATTGGCTAAGGCGATGAACTCGCCCGCTCGCAAGCCGCCAGTGACCGTCCGGCCGCCGAAGAGGGCCCGTCTCTCGGACGGTACGGGACGCGGCGCCGCTCGAACGTCGCAGTGCGTCCGCCAACTGCG
>NZ_JBVVQY010000059.1:0-13344 GCF_055811615.1 Mesorhizobium sp. WSM4807 | reverse complement strand
GCAGGGCAGAGGGGGGCGCGAAGGATCGCCAGCCTTTGCTCTAACTCATTCTCAACCAGGAACCAGTCTGCGGGCGTAGCTACGAATGGTTGACAGGCCGGCGGGACAGCGCCCCCCCTGTCCTGCCGGACATCTCCCCCACGAGGGGGGAGATTGGCCGTCATTAGCGCTTTCGCCAATCTTATCCCTTCATGCAACCAGTCACACCGGTCGCGCCGCTTCGCGCGCAAAGGCCTCGATCAAAGGCGCATGTCCCTCAAGGTCGGGTTGGGTCGCGAAGCTGTGGCTGGCGGCGGTCGTTGCCCAGGGCAGCCTTTCCGACGTGAAAACCTCGACGAAGGGCACGTACCAATGGTGCTCGTCGAGCATGGTTGCGCGGACATTGACGAAGAAGTCCAGGCCGTGCGGCTGCGTGAACATCCAGTTCTTGCAATGCGGGCAATAGAGTTGCCGGTGCGGCCCATGCATGCCGCCGACCACCGGCTCGCCTTGCGTAACGGTGAAGCCGTTGCTTGGCACGGCCATGGTCAGGGAATAAGCGCTCGCGCTCAGCTTCTGACAACCGGTGCAATGACAGGCCATTGTAAGCAAGGGCGGCGCACTTATCCGAAAGCGTATCCCGCCGCACAGGCAGCCGCCGTCCCAAGGTAATTTCCACTCATCCATCATTTGGCCTCGATCGGTCTTGAGCCCTGCCGAGCGATTCTAGCGCGCGACCGGGCAACATTGCGGCGACCGAGAGTGTCGCCAGGCCATATCGAGCGCTTTGGCGCAGGCCAGCGTTTTGCGCTCGCTGTTTCGCTGGTAATCTTCGGAATTGAACCGGGCATCGACAAGCCCGGCGCCGACCTGCATCATTGCGGGCGAAGCGAACAGCGGCGCGAGGGGGGGCCGATGAACAGGATTGCCGACAGGCTGCTCGCGGTGCTGCTGGTGGCGATCGGCATGCTCTGCTTCACACGCGTGTATTTTGCGCTGGGCGGCGAGGGCGCCGGCGAAGGCTTCGCGTCGGTGCGCCTGGCTTTTTTCGGCGCGGCGGGTGTTGTCTCAGCTCTTGCAGCCCTGTTGTTCTGGGCCGGCCTGTTGCCGGGCCGATCGACGCACGATCCGAAGACGCCTCTGTTCGGCAGGGGCGCCGAAACGCAACCCGGCGGACGACCACGCCTGCGGCGGCTCTTTGCCGTCGTTCCGTTCCTCGCCGTGCTCGCTCTGGTGGCCGACCAGCTCGGCCCCTGGTCGCGGCAGCCACAGGACGCCGGCAGAAGCCTGATCGCCGAGCAAACTGTGCCAAGCGCGCCGGAAGGCCAAGACGTCACCAGCGCACCGGCCCCGGAACCGGAAGCGATACAGCCGCCAACTCCTGCCTCGCCATCCGAGGTCGCGCTGGCCCCGCCTGTCTCACCGCCGGAGCCTGCCCCGGCCGCGCCACCGCAGACCGTCGCGCCGCTGCCGCAGGCTCCGCCGCCGCAGCCGACGCAGCCCGATGGCCACCGCGAGCCCGTCGTCTGGCTGGCGGTGGCGCCCGACGGTCACTCGATCATGAGCGCCAGCACCGACCGCACGATCAAACTCTGGGATATCGACGGCAAGCGCCTGATCCGCACCCTTGGCGTCCACAAGGACATGGCGCGTACCGCGCTTTTCCTGCCCGATGGGGCGCGGGCGCTGACGGCGGGCGACGATGGCGAGATCGTGCTGCGCCAGCTCGCCGATGGCGCGGTGCTGCACGTCTTCTCGTCAGGCCAGAACGGCGGCGTCAACAAGCTGGCGATCAGCCCGGACGGCAAACGTGCCGTCAGCGGGCACGACACCGGCAGGGTCATCGTCTGGGATATCGAGAAAGGCTCGGTGCTGCATGTGATGCCGGGGCACGACTGGTCGATCAGCGGGGTCGCCGTCTCGCCCGACGGCACACGCGCGATCAGCGGCAGTATCGAGGGCACGCTAAAACTATGGGACATCGCCACCGGCAAGCAGCTGCGCAGCTGGCACGGGCATGAGCGCGGCCCCTATGGGATCGTGTTCATGGCCGACGGGCATCATCTGATCACCGGCAGCGGCGACTATACGATCAAGCTCTGGGATCTCGACACCGGCCGCGAAGTCCGCCGCCTCGAGGGCCATTCGGGCACGGTCTATGCGCTGGCGCTGTCGACCGACAACAAGCGGCTGCTGTCCGGCTCGCTCGACGGCACGGCACGGCTGTGGGACATGGAAACCGGCAGCGAGACCGCGCTGTTCGACAGCCGGTCCGGACCGGTCTACGCCGTGGCGTTCGCCGCCGACGGCACAGTGCTGACCGGCGGCTACGACCGCACCATCCGAGACTGGCCGGCGGCTGGCGGTGATGCGGTGGCGCTGTTCCCGGGCGCGCCGGAGTGATGTGCGAAGGTGGCGCGCGACGCTCGACGTTACAGAAAGGAGCGCCGCCGCCGACGCTGCCAATCTCCCCCCTCGTGGGGGAGATCGGCTGTCGCGGCCGCCTACGCAAAACCCCTTTACGGCATCGGCTTTCGAGGCCAATACCGCTTCGACCAAGCGTTGGGACCGAACATGGCGACCAATCTCCACATCGTCGAGGCATCCATCGCGGAGTTGCGGCGGGCGCTGGAGGCCGGCACCGTCACCAGCGTCGAGCTGGTCGGCGCCTGCCTGCGCAGGATCGCCAGGTATGACGGGCATGGCATCGCTCTCAACGCCGTTCCCGTGCTCAATCCGAAAATGTTCGAGGAGGCCGCCGCGTCCGACCGGCGCCGCCGGAGTGGTGCGACGCTCGGGCCGCTGGACGGCATCCCCTACACCGCCAAGGACAGCTACAAAGTAGCAGGCTTGACGGTCGCCGCCGGCTCGCCCGCCTTCGAGCATCTCGTCGCCATCGAGGACGCCTTCACCATCGGGCGGCTGCGGGCCGGCGGCGCGGTGCTGATCGGGCTGACCAACATGCCGCCGATGGCCAATGGCGGCATGCAGCGCGGCGTCTACGGAAGGGCGGAAAGCCCCTACAATGCCGAATACCTGACCGCCGCCTTCGCGTCGGGCTCGTCGAATGGTTCCGGGACAGCGACGGCGGCCAGCTTCGCCGCCTTCGGGCTTGGCGAGGAGACATGGTCGTCCGGCCGCGCGCCGGCATCGAACAACGCTCTGGTCGCCTACGCGCCGTCGCGCGGCGTCATTTCGGTGCGCGGCAACTGGCCGCTGGTGCCGACGATGGACGTGGTGGTGCCGCATACGCGCAGCGTGGCCGACATGCTCGAACTGCTCGACGTGATCGTCGCCGACGACCCGAACACCACCGGCGATTTCTGGCGCGCGCAGCCCTGGGTGGCGCTGCCAAAAAGCTCGGCCGTGCGGCCGCCGCGCTACGCCGGACTCGAGCTGGAGGGAGCGCTGCAAGGCATGCGGCTCGGCGTGCCCCGCATGTATATCGGCCGCGATATGGAGGCTGACGTGCCGATCCAGACCCGCGCCTCGGTGCTGGAGCTGTGGGAGCAGGCGGCAGCGGATCTGCGGCGGCTTGGCGCTGATGTGGTCGAGGTCGATTTGCCCATCGTCTCCAACTACGAGCGCGACCGGCCGGGCACAAAAAACATGGTCGATCGCCGGCTGGTTCCGGAAGAATTCGCCGAACGCGAGATATGGGACCTGTGCGTCTTCGCCTGGGACGATTTCCTGCGCGGCAATGACGATCCCGCGATCCCCGATCTTTCCTCGGTCGACCGCCCAAAAATCTTTCCGCGGCCGCCGGGCACGCTGCCGGACCGCTATGGCGACAGTTTTGATCTGGCGGAATATGTCGAGCGGGCCAAACGCGGCGTCACCCCATTCCTGGCCATTCCCGAGTTGGAGGCTGGTCTGAAGGGTCTGGAGGCGACGCGGCGGATCGATTTCGAGGATTGGCTCGACGCGCGAGGGCTCGACGCGGTGGTGTTTCCAGCCGTCGCCGATGTCGGACCGGCCGATGCGGATGTCAACGAGGCGTCCGCAGCGCTGGCGTGGCGCAACGGCACCTGGGTCGCCAACGGCAATCTGGTGTGGCGCCATCTCGGTATTCCGACCGTCACCGTGCCGATGGGCACGATGGCCGATATCAGCATGCCGGTCGGCCTCACCTTCGCCGGCAAGGCTTATGACGACACCAGGCTGCTTCGGCTGGCCGGCGACTTCGAGCGTTTTGGCCAGCGCCGCACCCGCCCGCCGCGCACGCCGGAACTTCCCGACGATGTTTTTTTCGCCCGGCCTGCCGCCCGCCGGCCCGGCGAGGCGCCGCCGCTCACCGTCGCGCTTGCCGCCGAGACGCGCCATGGGGATGATCAGGACGAGATCACCATCACGCTTGATGTGCATGGCGAGGCCGGAACCGAGATCAGCGTGAGAGTCCATGTCAACGGCGAGCCCATTCGCATGCTGCGGACCGGCGCGCACTTCACCGGGCGTGCAGTCGTACCGGCCAAAGAGCATGAGAGAATCCACAGCGTCTGGCGCGGCTCGTACGGCTCGATCGTCACTGCTGTCGTGCGGCTAGCGGACGGGAGCGCCGCCGGCGCCCACGCGGTGACAGGCGGGATTGGGTGAGGGGCTGCTGCAAGTACAGATGCTGACGGAAGACAGCAGGCGATAGGAATGCTCGGATGAGAAGATCTCTTGCAATTGGCGCGATTATGCTCGCAACCTACGCCAACTCGCACGCTCAGAACTTGGCCGAAGACATTCACCGCGACGGACAAGGGCCGTCAACGATGTGCGGTTTCCACGGTGCTGACGCACTTGATTTGATCAGGCGAGTGAGGGCATCTCCAGCGCTGCGCCGGGTTGCTGCTTCATCCCGCTTCGAACTGTTCGTTTCTGCCGACGAGTTGACGCAGTGGAGTTTCACAAGACCCAGCGAGCAGGCCTACCCTGCCATAACGTGCAGACGCCTCAGCAGGGATTGGCAAGGCAGTTGGCACCAAGAACGGACTATGCGCTGCGAAGCAGGTCGCCGGGCCTGCGATAGGCTGTTTGCCGAGTTCCAGCGGCTCGACGAGCAATTCCGGCGCTCGCTGCGCAGATAGATCGGGCAGAAACGGCGCCACGCTCGCTGGACAGCAGCCTACATCGCCAAGCACAGCAAAGCGGCGGGCTTGAATAGAGTTATCAGCTCGCCCGCCTTGATCTCGGCGCCATCGGCGGCATTCAGTGCGGCGTTGTGCTGCAGGCTTTTCCGCGTCAGTCCGGCTTGCAGGGGTCGGCCTTGGCCGCCGCTGTCTTCTCGCCCTCCTGCTGCGCCTCGACATCCTGCTGCGAGGTGGCAAGGTTTTTATCGCCACCGGCTTCCTGGTTGGCAAGCGGCATGGTGTTGCCGGTCTTGTTGGCCGGGCCGCCCTCTACCCTGTTGCCGGCATTCGCATCGGTTTCGAGGGGCGCACGCGTTGCGTCTTTTGCGACGCCTGATTGAGCTTCGATCGATGCGGTCGTCTCATGGCAGGTGGCGCTTGCCGTGCCGGCGCTCAGGCCGATCATAGAGGTGGCGAGCAAAATAGCGGTAAGCGTCTTCATCTCATCCTCCTTTCGGTGTTTGAGGTCATCTTTCTAAACTGCCGGCACTATCTGAGGTTCCGCTATTCGGTTCGAACCTCAAACGGAACGATCAGTGGGTCCTTCCGGACCGGGAGCCAATGTAAACCAAAAGTTGTACCGGCGCAGCCGTTACTCGACATGGTACTTGCGCCACCCCTAAAATAATGAGATGCTGGTTACGGGTTATTGGGTAACGAGTGTTGGGGTAGGGAGAAGGCGTCTCGACTGTTGTAAGTTCCGGGACGGCTTTGGGAATTCATGAAACTCCTGCGGTTCCTGGTGGGCATCCTCACCATGTCGTCTGTCGTGGCGATTTCGACTTATTGGGCAACGGGTTCAATCTGGAAGGCGACCGGCGGGATGATCATTGCCTTGATCGTTTTGCAGGTTGGCTATTTTGTCTACCTCCTCTGGGCGGCCTATAGGCCCGGCGCGGAAGCCGCAGGAGCTGATCCCCCTGAGAGTATTGCCTGTGAGCGTATTGCCTGGCTCGACCATGGAGCTGGTGTCCGGCTCTAGCGCGTTTTGCAGCCAAGTGGAATCACTTGGCGCCGTAGAAATGCGGCTAAAACAAATAGATAGAGCGGGATGCCAGTTTTAGTTTGAACGCATCCGCTCTAGCTGAGACCGGAACCGAAGGTCATCAGTTCGAGACCGGACGGTTCCGGAATGTCCATTGGACGTCCCGGAGGGTCAGCCAACCAGCCATATATATCAGCCCGGTTCGGACAATTTGGCACGCAACCTCATGCTTTGCGGGCTTCCGCAGGCGCGGCCTATCGCGTATTGGCGCGGGGAAAATCCCTTGGGCACGCGTGAAAAGTATGATTCGACTGGAAAGCATCAGCAAGCAGAACGGCCGGCAGATCGTCTTCATCGAGGCCTCCGCCTCCTTGCAGAAGGGCGAGAAGGTCGGGCTGGTCGGCCCCAACGGCGCCGGCAAGACGACGCTGTTTCGCATGATCAACGGCGAGGAGCAGCCCGACGAGGGCCAGGTCGCCGTCGATCGCGGCGTCACCATCGGCTATTTCAGCCAGGATGTCGGCGACATGAAAGGCCGCAGCGCGGTTGCCGAAGTGATGGACGGCGCCGGGCCGGTGAGCGAAGTGGCGGCCGAGATGCGCGATCTCGAAGCCGCCATGGGCGGTCCCGATCGCGGCGATGAGATGGAGGCGATCATCGCCCGCTACGGCGACCTGCAGGCGCGGTTCGAGGAACTCGACGGCTATGCGCTGGATGGCCGCGCCCGCGAGGTGCTGGACGGCCTCGGCTTCAGCCAGGAGATGATGGACGGCGACGTCGGAAAACTTTCCGGCGGCTGGAAGATGCGCGTGGCGCTGGCGAGAATCCTGCTGATGCGGCCCGACGCCATGCTGCTCGACGAGCCGAGCAACCATCTCGACCTGGAAAGCCTGATCTGGCTGGAGCAGTTCCTGAAAAATTACGACGGCGCGCTGCTGATGACCTCGCACGACCGCGAGTTCATGAACCGCATCGTCAACAAGGTGGTCGAGATCGATGGCGGCTCGCTGACCGCTTACTCCGGCAACTATGAATTCTACCAGCAGCAGCGCGCGATCGCCGACAGGCAGCAGCAGGCGCAGTTCGAGCGCCAGCAGGCGATGCTGGCCAAGGAGATCGCCTTCATCGAGCGCTTCAAGGCGCGCGCCTCGCATGCCGCCCAGGTGCAGAGCCGGGTGAAGAAGCTGGAGAAGATCGACCGCGTCGAGCCGCCCAAGCGCCGCCAGAAAGTGTCGTTCGACTTCCAGCCGGCGCCGCGCTGCGGCGAAGACGTGGTGACGCTGAAGAACGTCCACAAGGGCTATGGCAGCCGCTCGATCTACGAGGGGCTGGACTTCCAGGTGCGCCGCCGCGAGCGCTGGTGCGTGATGGGCATCAACGGCGCCGGCAAGTCGACGCTGCTGAAGCTGGTCGCCGGCGCTTCCGAGCCGGACAACGGCACAGTGGCGCGCGGGCCGAGCGTCAGGATGGGCTATTTCGCCCAGCACGCGATGGAAGTGCTGGAGGGCGAGCGCACCGTGTTCCAGACGCTGGAGGACGCCTTTCCGCAGGCAGGCCAGGCGCCGCTCAGGGCGCTTGCCGGCTGCTTCGGTTTTTCCGGCGACGAGATCGAGAAGAAATGCCGGGTGCTGTCGGGCGGCGAGAAGGCGCGGCTGGTGATGGCGCTGATGCTGTTCGACCCGCCCAACCTTCTGGTGCTGGACGAGCCGACCAACCACCTCGACATCGCCACCAAGGAAATGCTGATCACAGCGCTCTCGCAATATGAGGGCACCATGCTGTTCGTCTCGCACGACCGCCACTTTCTCGCCGCGCTGTCGAACCGCGTGCTGGAGCTGACGCCGGAGGGCATCCACCCCTATGGCGGCGGCTATACGGAGTATGTCGAGAGGACGGGGCAGGAAGCGCCGGGGTTGCGGGGCTAAGCCTGCCGTGAGGCGCAAACCGAGCGGCTCGGCGTCGTTGGCCTGAGGGGGGCGGGACTGGCGCCGAGCCTAACCGGTTGGGGGGTAGATCACCGGCCATTTAGATACATACGCCCAACCTAATATAAGAGCAAGCTAATGTTATGCGTTAGCGGTTTCCAGCGGCTGTTTCCAATCGGTGGATGTTTCCGGCCGCCGCTTCCCGGCCGCGCGCTTAAACCGGGTGATGGAACTGGCGCCAGAAGGCATCCGTGGCGGCGGCTGACATGTCGAGCGCGGCCAGAGGCGCCGGGACTGCGGGGCTGAGGCGCAGAGCGGGGGCGCTGAAGGCGTCTCGATCGCCGGCTTGACCGTTCACGAGGCCGGCGACATTGTGGATGTGCTGTTCGCCAGTCCATAACGGTCGTGTGGGAATGGATTTTCGCAACGCCATCGATGAATCGCTGGCCTGGGCCAGCCGATGGTTCGACTACGCCGTCACGCCGTGGTTCTTCTATCAGGCTGCCATCATCGTCACGCTCTTCCTCGTCGCGAAGCTCGCGGCGCAGCGCATCGAACCGCTCGTGGAGGACCGGGCACGCCAGATCAAGGGGCATCCCGGACTGTTGAGGGTCGTGGTTGCCCTTTTGCGGCGCACCGACTGGATACTGTTCACGGTCTTCCTGCTTGCCGCGCTCATTCTCATGCGCGCCGTCACTTGGCCAAGCCGGACCCATTTCATCTATATCGCGCTCTCGCTATCCCTCGCGTGGCTGTTCGCGTCGGTGCTGTCGCGCATCATCCGCAACCGCCTCGTTGCGCGGGCTCTCGGCTGGCTGACCTGGATCTATGCGGCGCTTGTCATCCTGGGCATCGATGACGACGCTGCGGCTTTCCTGGACAGCCTCGCAATACCGTTGGGCGCGGTTCGCCTTTCGGCGCTCATGGTGCTGAAAGCGGCGCTGCTGCTGATCGCCACGGTTTGGCTTGCGGTGGTCGTCGGCAAGTATATCGATGAGCGCGTCCGGATCTCGGAAGAGCTGACACCCTCGATCCGCGTCCTCGTCGGCAAGGTCGCAAAAATCGGCCTCGTGCTGGTGGCGGGTGCCATCGCCCTGTCTTCCGTCGGTCTCGACCTGACGGCTCTGACGATATTCTCCGGCGCCGTCGGCGTCGGCCTGGCCTTCGGGCTGCAAAAGGTCGTTTCAAATTTCGTCTCCGGCATGATCATCCTTCTCGACAAGTCGATCAAGCCGGGCGACACCATTTCGCTCGAAAGCACCTTCGGCTGGGTACGCGAATTGCGGGCGCGGTTCGTCTCGGTGGTGACACGCGACGGCCGCGAATTCCTGATCCCGAACGAAGACTTCATCACCCAAAGGGTCATCAACTGGTCGTTCAGCGACAACCTTGTGCGGCTCGACGTGAATTTCGGGGTTTCCTACGACGCCGACCCGCATAAGGTCAGCGAACTGGCGATAGCGGCCGCCATGAGCGTCGGCCGGGTCGAAGCGGACCGGCGGCCGGTCTGCTGGCTCACGGACTTCGGCGAGTCCTCGCTCAATTTCGTCCTGCGCTTCTGGATCCACGACCCTCAGCAAGGTCTGACCAACGTGCGCGGCAGGGTACTGCTGGCGCTGTGGGACACTTTTAGGGAAAACGGCATAGACATCCCCTATCCGCATCGCGAGATCATCATGAAGCCGGATGGCGGCGCCGGGAAATTACGCGGGCGCTGATGGGTAGGGTGCAGCAGGGTCGCGGTGCCGAAGCTGCCAATCTCCCCCCTTGTGGGGGAGATTGGCAGCTTCGCCGCTGAGCGCAGCCTTTTCCTCCGTGCCATCCAGCAAGGGTTCAAGCCCTGGCTTCAATGCTGTATCCAGCTCCGAACTCAAGGAGCCTTCGATGACCTCACACCTCGACATCCCTGACGCCGGCATGGCGGCCGATGACGAGTGCGCCAGCGACGACGACACCACGTGGCAGGACGATGTTCGCGCGGGCGTGCGGCATGTGCGCGATCTGGATTCGCTGCCGCTGTCGCCAGCCGAGCGCGCGGCGGCTCAAGCCGCGGCCACGCGCCACAAGGTTCGCATCCCAAAAGCCTATCTCGACCTGATCGACTGGAGCGACCCCGCCGATCCCATCCGGGCGCAGGTCATCCCGTCGCCCGAAGAACTGGCCGAGCAGGAAGGCGAGCTCGACGATCCGATCGCCGACCATGCCTTCAGTCCGGTGCCGCGATTGACGCATCGCCATGCCGACCGGGTTCTGTTGTTCCCGACCTATCAATGCGCGGTCTATTGCCGGTTCTGCTTCCGCAAGGAGTCACTGACCTCGATCGGCCGGGGTTTTTCACGCGAGGCGCTGGAGCCGGCCTTCGCCTATATCGCGGCCCATCCCGAAATCCGCGAGGTGATCCTGACCGGCGGCGACCCGCTGTCGCTGCCGGACAAGGCGCTGGCGGAAATCCGCGCCCGCATCGAGGCGGTTGCGCATGTGCGGCTCTTACGCATCCACACGCGCGTGCCCGTCGCTCTGCCCTCGCGCGTCACATCAGGGCTGGTTCAGGCCCTGCAGGGCCGGCTGATGGTCACGGTCGTCACCCATTTCAACCACGCGCGGGAGATCACTGATGCCGCCGAGCAGGCCTGCCGCACGTTGAGGCAAGGCGGCTTCGTGCTGCTCAACCAGAGCGTTCTGCTGAAAGGCGTCAACGACACGGTCGAGGTGCTGGAGGAGCTCTGCCGGGAGCTGATGTACCGCCTCGGCGTCAAACCCTATTACCTGCACCACGGCGACCTCGCCCGCGGCATGGCGCACCGGCGCACCACTATTCACCAGGGACAGGCGCTGGCCAGCGCGCTCCGCGCGCGCCTGTCGGGCATCTGCAACCCCGTCTATGTACTGGACCTGCCGGACGGCGGCGGCAAAGTGCCGCTCGGCCCGTCCTATGTCGAGGCGCAGGACGGCGAGACGTGGCGGATTCGCGGGCAGGATGGCGAGCTGAGGACCTATTCGGAGCTTGTCGGCGACCTCTGAAACCTTGGTTCTCGCCCCCGCAAGCGGGCAGGGCATCGCATATCAGAACTGCCCCCTCATCCGGCCGCGGAGCCTGTCCTCGGGCTTGCCGGAGGCAAGACCCGTGGGCGGCCACCTTCTCCCCGCCGGGGAGAACAGAGACTCGTCAGCACTGGCTCCTCTCCCCTTGGGGAGAGGTCGGATTGTCCCGAATTGCCCTTCGCAATTCGGTTGGCAATCCGGGTGAGGGGGCCACTTGCGAAGCCCTGCCGTGAAGCGGCGGAGAGGTGGCTCGGCGAAGCGGCCGGAGAGGGGCCTTCCTCGAGCGCGAAGCTCCAACTGCCGCGCCTGGTTGGAACCGGATCCAATGCCTCGCATTTAGAGATGACGGGGCAAAGGAGCGCAGGGTGAAAGCTTTATCGGCGGTACTTGGCGGCTTCGCGCTGACGCTGGCGGTTTTCGCCAGCGGGTTGGCGTTCGCCGTATGGATTCTTTCCGCCGAGCCGGTGCGGCAGGCCGCCCCGACCTCCAGCGTCGCCGAACTGTGGCCCAGGGAGCCGCGGAAGGTGGACCCTGCTTCGCAGCGTCTTGAGCGCCTTCCCGCCCGCGAGGTCCCGAAGGTCCCGGTTGACCGCACCTCGAAACCTGCCGATGCCGCAGCTTCGGCGCCCGCCGTTACCGGCTCCATCGAGCCGGCAACGGACGAGCAGCAGGCCATGACCGCCGCCCATGTGCAATGGTGCGCAAGCCGCTACCGCTCCTACAGGCCAAGCGACGACCACTACACATCCTACAGCGGAGAGCCGCGTCCCTGCATCTCGCCCTATCTCGACGCCGGCGCGGCCGACCATGCCGCACAGCCTCCCGACGATGGCGCCAGCTATGTCGAGGCGACCGACACTTGGCCAATGGATGGCGACGTCCCGTCGGATGAGGGCGCATCGTATTGGGACGCCGCCCAGCTTCCGCCCGACCACGTGGAATATTGCTTCAGCCGCTACCGCTCCTATCGGCCGGAAGACAACAGCTACCAGCCCTACTCGGGCGGCCCGCGCAGGCAGTGCGAGTAGGGCAGGGGCGGGTGGCGGGTTGGCCGCCGCAGTGCATGGCGCCTTGCGACCAACGATCACGCAGACTTCTTGGATCGTTGCCGCAGCGTTCATCCGATACCCAATGGAGGAATCAACATGGCCGATGACCGGGAAGACAAGATTCGTGAGCGCGCATACCAGATCTGGGAACGTGAAGGCGGGATCCATGGCGATCCCGAGCGGCACTGGCACCGGGCCGAGGCCGAGATCGACAGGGAGGCAGCTCTGCCGCTGACGGCAGGCGATGCCCTGCCGGAAACCCGCGAGGTCGCGAGTTCCGACGTCTTGACGGTGGAGGCCCTGGCGGTGCGCACCGGAATATCGGGCGAACAGGCGCAGGAGCTGATCGACAGGCTGGGCAACGACCGGGCGGCGATCGAACAAGCCGCGCGCAACCTCAAGGGGAAGCAGCGGCTCGGGGAGTGACAGATGATCAGAAAACTCAAAGACGGAAAATACCGCCTCTATTCGCGCAAGAAGGACGAAAAGACCGGCAAGCGCCGCAATCTCGGGACGTTTGACACCCGCGAGGCTGCGGAGAAGCACGAACGCGAGGTGCAGTATTTCAAGAGGCATTGAGGGGGCGTGCCGTCGCTTGCCAGGCAGCCGCGCATCACCGCGCCGCTCCCGACGATGGCGCCAGCTATGTCGGGGCGAGCGACACGCCGCCAACGGATGGCAACGTCCCGCCGGGTGAAACCGGCGCCGCCCAGCTTTCGCCCGACCACGTGCAATATTGCTTCAGCCGCTACCGCTCCTATCGGCCGGAAGATAACAGCTACCAACCCTATTCCGGCGGCCCGCGCAGGCAGTGCGAGTAGGCAGGCGCCTCGCGCGCCTGTCGGGCATAGGCAAACTACGTGCTGGACTTGCCGGAAGGCGGAGGGAAGGCGCCGCTCGGGCCGTGCTATGTCGAGGCGCGGGACGGTGAGGCGTGGCGGATTCGCGAGATCGAGAAGAAATGCCTCGGTTAAGGACTGTCTTTATTCAAGCCACGGCATGCAGAGAAGTCGGATATCCGTGAACGGCCTGTTTTGACCCACTCCGGACCATCCTGAGGTTGGGACACGTGGCTGACGGAGCGATTGTTCCCACCGCCAACGACGGAAGAAACCGCTTCGGCAAGTTCAGCGCGCCAGTGGGTTCGAAGTCCCGAAAACGGACCTTCCTTCGAATGACGCCGTCCTTCCATTGGACCGCAACAGACCTTTGCAGTGACCGCTTCGCGGATCCTGTTCCTGTTGAAGGCG
>NZ_JBVVQY010000058.1:460-14461 GCF_055811615.1 Mesorhizobium sp. WSM4807 | reverse complement strand
TTCACAGCAACGATGGTGCCACAACCCTCGCCGCCGCCCCATAGCTTCTCTCCCCCGCGCAGCGGGCGCGAGGAACCAGGCCGCCGTGCTTGGCGAGAAGAATCTCGACCGATGCCGCTCACGCTGCATCCGCGAGAGCCGTACGGCGATGGTCGCAGAAGCGTGCCGCGTGATAGGCGCAGTAGCTTTTCAGCGGCCGCGTGCGCAGGCCGCAGCACAGCATGTCCAGTGCCGGCCGGCTGCCCGGCGCGTCGTTTTTGGGATCTTCCTCCAGCGTCAGATCGAGCGGCGCGCGGCAGCGGTTGAACAGGCAGTCGATGAAGCGCATGGCCGCGACATGCGGCGGGCGCCCGACGGCGGCAACGGCGCGCGGTGCCGGCACCTTGAGAGCCGCGCCATCGGGCCCGTGGACCTCGCGTACGAACTGGCGCTGCGGCAGCCAGACCGGCGGCGCCAGCCTGGCCGGGGTGCGGGCGATGCTTTGCAATACTGTGTCGGTATAGGCGGGCATGATGTTGATCCGTTTGAAAGGCCGAAGCTCGTCCCTCTCCCGTTCACGGGGAGAAGAAAGATCACCTCCGGCGGCCAAGCTTCGCCCCGGCCGCCTCGCTTGTGGCGCCGGAAACCGCCCTGCCCGTGCACCGGTCGAAGACGATGACCGTGCCGTCCTCGGTGCGGATGCACGAAAGGCCGGCATTGCATTTGCGGAAATTCGTGGCCGGAGCCGTGCGGGGAACGGCTCCGGCCGTTCCGGTCGCCGCCGCCGACGGCAGGGCAACCGGAGCCGAGGCGCTAGCCTCGGGCTTCGTCCCGGCCGGGGAGGAGGACAGCCGGGACGGATGGGAAAACAAGATGGGGCGACGTGGCTTGTGCATGGCTGTATATAAGCATAACTCAAAAATTTATGCAAGCCATTCTTTCATGGACGAAACCGGTTCTTATGTTTCAGATGGCCGCCATGGCGAAAACCTCATTGTCGATCAAGGTCGGGGCGGCGATCCGCAAGGCGCGCAAGCAGCGCGGCCTGGTGATGCGCCACATTGCCGAGCACAACGACACCGACGTCGCCGCCGTCGGCAATTGGGAAACCGGCCGCAACCTGCCAAAAACCGAGAACCTTTTGAAGACCGCCGCCTTCCTGCGCGTCGACCCGGTGGCTCTCGGCAAGGGCGAGGTCGTCTTCCTCGACGACGCCGACAATGTCGCCGACGCCGAGATCGTCACCGACGCCGCCCCCCTGCCCGCCGGCCCGATGGACATCGAGCTTCTCGGTGCGGCGGTCGGCGGCGACGACGGCGACTTCACCTTCAACGGCGAAGTCGCCGGCTATGTCCAGCGCCCGCCCGGCATCGCCCATTTGCGCAAGGTGTTCGCGCTGCATGTGCTCTCCGACTCGATGGTGCCGCGCTACGAGCCCGGCGAGATGCTCTATTGCGGCGGCCGCGACGCCGTGCCCGGCGACCACGTGGTGATCGAGATGTTCCCCGAGGAACACGAGCGCAACGGCAAGGCTTTCATCAAAAAACTGGTTAAGCGCACCGCCGCCGAGCTGGTCGTCGAGCAGTACAATCCGCCGAAGACGCTGACCTTCAACCGCTATGCGATCAAGCACGTCTGGCGCGTCATCCCGCTCAAGGAACTGCTGGGGTACTAGGGCGGCGGCAGGCACTATCCCCCCTTGCGGGGGAGATGGCGTTTCTTCCATCAAGCCCGCCTGGATCTCTCCAGCGGAATCTCGCGCTCGCCAAGCATCCGCGCTTCGGCGCGGCGCTGCTGCTGCTCGTCGATGAACGCCGCCTGGATCGAGATCGCCGCGCCCGGCAGCCCGTCGGCGCGGCAGGCCGAGCAGCGAAGGCGCCCCGAAAGCGCCGCCAGCGGCGTCTGCGCGGTCACCCCGAAGCGCTTCAGCTCCGCCGGCTTCCACCATCTGTTGCGGCCGCAATCGATACACTCGACCGCGATCGAGACGACCTCGCGATCGTCGCTTCCTTGCCCGGCAATGCCATCGTCCCTAGTGCCTCAGTTCCTGTTTTGTTCACAACATTAGGGGTTTTTCCCGAAGAGTCGAGTCAGTTCCGCTCACACCGTGCAAAAGTTTAACTTGTGTCAATTTTTGAGTTATGCTTATATATCGGATCGACTGATAACGCCGCCGCGGACGATCAGATAGGCGGCAGGGCCGGGCCTCCGTCGCGGCCGCCAATCAAGGAGACGAAGATGGACGCCCTCTCCGCCCAGTTCGCCCGCGATTGCGGCTATACTGGCGACAGCCCGGCCATGCTGGCGGCCTTCGCCGCCGTCCGCCTCGACGGCATAGGCAAGGCCCGCCTGGGCCATGATCAGCGCAAAACGATTGTTGACCGGCTGAAGCACGGCGAGGCCTTGTTCCTGGCGGCGATCCGCCCGGCGCAGTCGGCCGAGGAGGCGCTCGAGGACACCGCCCGCTTCATTGCGCTGTTCCGCAACATGCCGCGCTGGCGCCAGGAAAGGCGCGGCGCCGATCTCGCCCGCGCCAGGCAGCAGCGGCTTCTGGCGCGCTTCTTCCGCCGCTACGGCCACCGCCTCTGGGCACGGCAGGCGGCGTAAGCCGGACGTCGCCGACGCCATCAGCCGCGAATGCCTGGCGGCCGGTCGCCCGCACGGCGACGCGCCTGTCGCGCATAGCTGGACCGCACTTGCCGTCACCAAATCCACACCGTATGTCCACTCGATGAGCGAGATCAAATTCCGTCGCGCGCAAGCGCACGATCTGCCGGCAATTGTCGCACTGCCTGCCGACGATGCGCTCGGTGCTGGTCGGGAGGACCCGTCGACGCCGCTAGTGCCGTCCTACCTCGATGCCTTCAGCGCGATCGATGCCGATCCCAACCAGCTGCTGGCTGTGGCCGTGGAAGCCGGACAGGTGGTCGGAACCCTGCAGCTCAGCTTCATTCCAGGCATATCGAGGAAAGGCGCCTGGCGCGGGCAGATCGAAGGCGTTCGCGTCGCGCGGCAATGGCGGTCTCGCGGCGTCGGCAAGCGGATGATCGAATGGGCGATTGAAGCGTGCCGTTCGCGCAACTGCAGCTTCGTTCAGCTCACGACCGACAAGAGCCGACGGGAGGCGCACGCTTTCTACGATCGCCTCGGTTTCACCGCCAGCCATCTCGGCTACAAGATGGCGCTGTAGATCGCGGCACCTGCCGTCAGGCCAATCGCTTGAAGTCGGCGCTGCCCCTCATCCGCCTGCCGGCACCTTCTCCCCGTATAGTGACGGGGCGAAGGGGGCTGTCCGCAACCTCGGCACCCATTCTGCAACGCCGGAGATTGGCGAACTGCAACGCCGGAGATTGGCGAAACCCTTTGCGAAGGCTGTCCTTCTCCCCGTCCCTATACGGGGAGAAGTGCCCGGCAGGGCGATGAGGGGCAGCGCAAACCTGAAGCGATTGCCCTCCACCTGCCCTCCACGCCGCTTGACAATCCACCCGCATGTTCTCATTATGTTCCAAACGAAACCACCCCTCAAGACATGCGGCGTTCGAACCGCCGCGGGCGAACGGGCCGGATGGAAGCCAACATCCTCCACGCGGATCTGGATGCCTTCTATGCCTCGGTCGAACAGTTGCTCGACCCGGCCCTGCGCGGCAAGCCGATCGCCGTCGGCGGCGGTGTGGTGCTGGCCGCTTCCTACGAGGCCAAGGCCTTTGGCGTGCGTGGCGGCATGCCGGGGCGGCGCGCCCGGGAACTCTGCCCCGGGCTGATTTTCGTCGGCGGCCATTTCAAGGATTATCAGCGGCTCGGCGACGCGGCCATCAAAGTGCTTGGCGATTTCACGCCGATGGTCGAGCGGATCTCCATCGACGAGGCCTTCGCCGACGTCGCCGGCTGCACCCATCTGTTCGGTCCGCCGGCCGAGATCGCCACAACCATCCGCCGCCGCGTGCGGGCGGAGCTCGGCCTGCCGATCTCGGTCGGCGTGGCACGCACCAAGCACCTGGCCAAGATCGCCTCGCAAGTGGCCAAGCCCGACGGGCTGGTGGTCGTCGATCCACGCTACGAGTTGGAGTTCCTGCACGATCTGCCGGTCGAACTGATGTGGGGCGTCGGCCCGGTCACCAGGGAGCGGCTGGCCGGCATCGGTGTGCGCACCATCGGCGAACTGGCGAAGACGCCTGGCTGGTCGCTGGAGCGCCTGCTCGGGCCGGCGGCGGGCGAAAAGCTCAACGCGCTGGCGTGGAACCGCGATCCGCGCAAGCTCGAGACGCAGCGCCGGGCGCGATCGGCCGGCGCACAATCGGCACTCGGCAGGAAACCGGCCGAGGCAAAAATCTTCGTGCCGGCGCTGCTGCATCTGGCCGACAGGGTCGCCACCCGGCTGCGGGCGAAGTCCCGGCCGGGGCGCACCGTGACGGTTCGCGTTCGCTTTGCCGATCTGCGCTCGGTGACGCGCTCGATCACGCTCGACCAGCCGATTTCGGCAACCGCCACGCTGGCCGAGATCGCCGAGGCGCTGGTGCGCAAGGTGCTTGTCGATCATCCGCACGAAAAGACCATCTCGCTGCTGGCGATCGCCGTCTCGCATCTGGAACAGCAACCGGGCCTGCAGCTGGAACTGCCGCTCGACCTCGACGACGACCGGCGCCGCCCCGGCACCAGCAAGGGTGCGGCGCGCTGGACGGCCGACCGCGCCATCGACAAGATCCGCGACCGCTTCGGCTGGGAGGCGGTCGGCTATGCCTCGGTCGCGCTCGGCCAGTCGCGCTCGGTTCCCGACGCGTTTCGCGAACTGGCCGAAAAGGAATTGTGAGCCGGCTTGGCCGAGCGGGGCGATGCACTTTGCATCAAAAAGCGATCGGTCTGGTCGTCAGACCAAAAGCGTAGCGCTGCCCCAGGCGATCAGGACGATGCCGGCCGCCCGGCCAACCCACTGGCCGGCAGGAAACGCCTTTTCAACCAGCACCAGAATGGCGAGCCCGGCAACCCACACCAGGTTCATGATGCCCCCCACGAACAACAACGCCATCAGCATCCAGCAGCATCCGACACAAAACGCCCCGTGCAATGCGCCCAAACGCAGCGCGCCGAGTGCGTGGGGACGCCAGTGTCGGGCAAGGAACGCCGTCGGTGCCCGGCAATGCGACAGGCACGCATTCTTGAGCGGCGAGAGCTGATAGAGGCCCGCGGCGATCAGGACGATGGCTGAAAGCCAGCGGCTTTGCGAACTCATCATCGTCGCGGAAACGAATGCCTCGCGTTCGAGCAGCCAATGCAACGCGGTGGCCGCGACGGAGAACCCCAGCCAGACCAGGAGGTAGCCTGCCATAAATACGCCGGTCGGCGCGAGCCTGTCCTGGATCTGCCCCTGTGCGAGCGCATGGCGATGCACGCGCGCGTAGAGCAGGATGGTCGGCGCCGCGCTCGGGGACATCATGGCGATCATCATGACCCACCACATGGCGATCATCAGTGCCCAGTTCGCGGCCCCCCAGACCCGCGGTTCCGTCGCCGTGGCCATCGTGCTCATGTCCATGCCGGGCATGTCCATGCCAGACATATCCATGCCGGACCTATCGGAGGTCACGCCGGCAGTTTGCTGGTGGGGGAAGAGCGCGAGCCTCGACATCTCCCACGCATTCATGCCGAGCCCTGCACCGGCGACGATGTAAAGCCAGGCCAGCAGGCACAGCGCCACCACGCCCGCAATCGTGATGACGCGGTCGCGTCTGAGCAGGCGTTCCAGTGGCGACGCGCCGTTCATGCGAGGCGTCAGGCTCGCACCACCCCGTGATTGTTGAGATGCAGCCGCGCGAACTGGCCGTAACTGTCCTTCGTGGTCACCTGAACCGGGCCGCTGGTTGTGCTCGAAGCACTGCCGATCTCGGCGACCGCATATTCGAAGCCGTTCGGCAACACGATCCGCGCGCGCGAGTCCGCGCCCGTCACCTTGTTGCGGATCGGTTCGCCGACCGTTTCGATGTAATCCTTGACGAAGATGCGGCCCCTGCGGCCATCAATATCGAGGTCGAGATCGATCTTGGTGAAAACCGGCTCATTCATTTTTGTCACGGTTGAGGCGTAGACGGCGAACATCGTCGCGAACGGGTCGGTGTCCTGGCCGGTCATGATGCGCAGCAGCGCGTTACGCTGCCGGTCGGTTGCATTCTCGTCGATGAGAGCGATGGCTTCGCCATTGCCTTCGTGGATCGCGCCAGGCCATTTGAAGATCGCGGCGATCCGCAGGCCATCGAGAGCGGTTTCGCCATGATGACCCTCATCGATCTGAATGCCGGCAACGGCATGGCAATGGCCTTTGTCGGGCAACGCATTGAATTGACAGTTGCAGCCATATTCGCAGGTGCAATTGACGAGTTCACGTCCCTTGATTTCCCAAGACGTCATGCTGTCCTCCCTGATGTCGAAATATTAGACCATCATCATACACCTGGACTCTTCCCTCTCAAAGGCGCACTCTTAGCGTGCGAAACGCGAGCTGGTGTTTCGTCCAATGCTTCACATGCTTGACGTGCGTCGGTGATTGTCTGACCTATCCGGATACTTCCGGTTGGGCAGAGCTCGCATTGTGTCGCCTATCCGTGATCAGGCTACGGCCTAAGGCACGTTGCAGCCCGTTCCGGATCAACTGGGAGGTAAACAACATGCCTGATTTTCAGCGCAGAGAACTTCTTGTTCAAGGAAGCGCGGCTCTTGCCGCAATTGCTGCTCTCTATACCTCGCGTCGGGCTTACGCTTTTCCAAAACGGCCGAGCGAGGAAGTTATTGCGTGGCTGGATCAGCCGACCGAAAATCCCGATCCGGTCGGTATCCAAAAGCAGCTTGTCTGGGAGGATTTGGACAGCTGGATAACTCCAAACCACAAGTTCTTCAGCATCTCGCATTTCAACCGGCCAACGATCGACGAGAAGACATGGTCCATGGAGATCGGGGGGCTGGTCAAGAAGCCCTTGAAATTGACACTCGCCGACATCAAGGCGCGACCGCGGCAGGAGGTCGTTTTCACAGTGGAATGCTCGGGCAACCACGGGTTTCCCTTTTTCACCGGCGGCATCGGCAATGCCCGCTGGGCAGGGACGCCGCTCGCCCCGATCCTCGAGGAAGCCGGCGTTCTGGAGAAGGGCATCGAGGTCGTCTTTTTCGGTACTGACAAGGGCGAGGTCGCAATACGCGACGTCAAGATGCAGCAGAACTTCGCTCGCAGCATGTCGCTCGCCGACGCGATGAATCCCGACAATCTGCTCTGCTATGAAATGAACGGAGCCGCCTTGCCGCCGGCCAATGGTTTTCCGCTGCGGCTGATTGCTCCCGGCTGGTACGGGATCGCCAACGTCAAGTGGCTGGAGCGCATCGAAGTTCGCGACACCCGCTTCATGAGCCTTCTGATGGCCCGTGACTATGTCACCATCCGCGAGGAAGAGCACAACGGCGAGACCGTGTGGACCGAGACTTCAGTCGGGCGAGCGCTGATAAAGTCCGCGCCTGCGAAGGTCACCCGGAAAAACTCAAACTACCGCGTCATTGGGGCAGCATGGGGGGCACCGATCGACCGGGTCGAAGTGCAAATCGATCAAGCGCCATGGGCACCAGCGGTCATTGACCGCAGTGAGGAGGCCGAACACGCCTGGAAGATTTGGTCCCTGGATTGGGCAAATCCCTCTCCTGGAGAACACACGGTGACCTCGCGCGCGGTCAGCACCACGGGACAAGTTCAACCGGCAATGGACGATCCCTTGATTGCCAAGAAACACACATACTGGGAAAGCAATGGCCAGGTGACGCGCCGCGTGCGTGTCGACTAAGAACTACGCGGGAAGGTGAAGCAGGCAGCGCCTGATCGCAGACTGGTTGTCCAAGCAAGCTTTAGGTTCGCTTCGGCAGGCAAAATAGACGCGCATCGCAGATGCCCGGAACGACCGCTTCGGGTGGACTGTTGCGATTCGTCTCGTCCATGGGGACATGGGACGGCCGGAATACTGGAAATCGGTCCCCAGCGTCAGTCCTTGGATGCCGTGATGACGAGCGCCGGCATGTCGAAAGCGACGGCGCCGACCGCTGTCACGAAAGGCACGAGTGCTCGCTCGGCCTCCTCCAGAAGCCGCTTAAACTGCTCGTTGTCCAAAAGCCCGCCCAACGTCCAGATGCAGGCTCTTTCAGTCGAGATCAGCGACTCGATCGAGGCAAAACGGACCGTTCCGCGGTGCCGCTTCACCTCGGCACGCTCTATGCCTGCCTTCGCGCAGAGCGAGAGCAGTAACTCCGCATTGCCGAGCGCAAAGGGCGCGCGGAACGCATTCGCAACGTCGCTTCCAAACAGCCGTTCAAGCATAGCCGCCACTGCGGCATAGCCGGGCGACTGGTCGAGCGAGTCGCAGACCGCGACGGCGAGCCGGCCGCCGGTCTTAACCACGCGCAGCATTTCCCGCAGTCCGGCTGCTCGATCCTCGAAGAACATCAGGCCGAACTGGCTGACTGCGGCGTCGAAGCTTTCATCCGGGAAAGGAATCTGCTCGGCGCGCCCTTCTCGCCAATCGATGCGGTTGCTTTTGCGGCGGGCAACGCAAAGCATATCGGGATTGGGGTCAAGCCCAACCACCTTGCCCTCCGCGCGAACGCGATCGAGGGCCGCGAGCGCCAGCACACCCGTACCGCAGGCGATGTCGATCACGCGGTCGCCCTTCCCTATTCGCGCCTCGGCGGCGACGATGGGCCCCCATTGTCGGAACAGCGCTGGAACGAACAGTGAGTCGTAGATTTCAGCCGGAGTTTTCGATGTCCTACTCCGGCGGATCTGGACCGCCGCGTCCTCAGATCCCGGCGTGGCACCTTCAAGGAACACTGCGTTGGATCGGGTTCCGGCGACGCGAAGCGCTTTCAGCGGCTCGTATTCGGGCGATGAGTACCAGCGCTTGGCATGCTCGGCGTCGGCAAATTCGACGATGACCGGATAGACCGGCTGCCAGTCTCCTTCGACAAGGTCGGATTTCCCGCCCAGCACCAAATAGCGCCCTCCATATTGTTCAACCGTTGCAAAGACCCCTGCCAGATACTGCTCGACTTTGGCTTGGTCGGTGATTTCACGCACGTCGAAGAAGCAATAAGTAGACATGGCCGACCTCCGTTGATCGCATGGACTGCACGGGATGCGCGGTGGATATGCTGTTCGGCGCATAGTAGACTTGGCCATGGGCACGCTCCATGACCCAGCGTCTCAATCGCTTGCCGCAGCGTCCGTTCTTGCGCCATCGCCTGGGCGGCCACCGGAAGAGGTCGTTGCCGATGCCGCACCTTCGGCCGTGCCGGACAAGGATGTGCTTTCAGATGTGCTGCGCGTGATAAAGCTCACCGGCGCGCTTTTCTTCTGGGTCGATGCCTCTTCGCCCTGGAGTGTGGAAGTGCCGCGGGCGGATTCATTTGCCCATCTCATCCTGCCGCGCGCCCAACACGTGATTTCCTACCACATCATCACCCAAGGATCGGGCTCGGTCAGCATCAATGAGGGTTCGCCGATGGAGTTTGCCGAAGGCGACATACTTCTGATCCCGCATGAGGATTCGTACGCGATGTGCAGTGCGCCCGGAGTGCGATCAGGTTTGAGCCCGGAAGATTCGCTCGATTTCTTTCGCGCCATGGCGGCTGGACAACTGCCTTTCGTGGTCAACGAAGGTGGCGACGGCCCCCTCCTGACAAGATATGTCTGCGGTTTTCTTGGTTGCGATGCACGGCCGTTCAATCCTCTGCTCGGGGCCCTTCCTCCGCTGATACGCATTCGGCGTGCGGCCGGCGCACCGAGCGATCTGCTCGACCGGCTGATCGAGCTAACGCTGGCAGAGGTGTCCGTTCAACGGCCTGGCGCTGAATGCATCCGCCTACGCCTCAGCGAGCTGATGTTCGTTGAGGTCGTTCGCCGCTATCTTGAGGCACTGCTGCCGGAGCAGACCGGCTGGCTGGCCGGCTTGCGCGACCCCGCCGTCGGCAGGGCTGTTGCGCTCGTCCACGAGCATCCGGCGCGTGGCTGGACAATTGAAGAACTCGCTCGCGAAACGGGCGTCTCGCGGTCAGTCCTTGCGGCCCGCTTCACGCGCCTCGTCGGCTGCCCACCGATGCAATATCTCACGCGATGGCGCGTGCAACTGGCCGCACGACTGCTCACTGATGGGCTGGCCAAAGTCTCGACGGTCGGACGTGATGTCGGCTACGAGTCCGAAGCGGCCTTCAGCCGGAGCTTCAAGAAGCTCGCGGGCGTCTCGCCGGCTGGCTGGCGCAGCGGCAAGCGCGGATAGCCGGGCGGCCGGAGGCCAATTTGGGGAACACAATATGCCCCGACAGACGCCTCCGCGCGCCATCTCCGCACCATTTCCAGCCCTCCCCTACCCCTCCACAGTGCTGATCTCGGCATCGACCAGGCACCAGGGTGCATAGCGAAAATCGCGGATCTGGACGACCCGCTCGTCCCGCCATTCGACCAGCATGAAGCCTCGCACGGCGCCGTCCGGCTCCTGCGGATTGCGGATCAGGATCGCCGGCCGGCCGTCGACAAGACCCAGCGACAGCGTCCAGTCGCTTATGCGGTCGTAATTGCCGAAATAGGTCGACACTTCGGCCTTGCCGCGCAGGCGGAGGCGGTTGACGAGTTCGAGCTGGATATCCTCGGCGATCAGCGCCCTGACCGCGTCGAAGTCGCGCGCATTGAACAGGTCGACATAGCGGCGCAGCCGCCGCTCGTCATCGGCGTCGAGCCTGGGCGCGGCCACCTGTTCGGGCTCGGCTGCTAGCACGCGCAGCTGCGCCCGCCCGCGATGCAGTGCCGCCTTGGTGACGGCCAGCGTCGCGCCGGTCACCTCGCAGGTCTCATGCAGCGAAAGGCCAAGCACGTCGACCAGGATCACGGCGCTGCGCTGCGGCACCGAAAGCTGCATGAAGCTGCGTAGGCCGGTCGCCGCGGCGAGCCTGCTGTCGGCGCTGCCGGACGGGTCCTCGATGGCAGTCATGTCGGTCTCGGTCATGCGCAACCTTTCCCGATGGCGCCGGCGCAGATGGTCCTGCGCCGCGTTATGGGCGATGCGAAACAGCCATTGCTCGGGCCGCTCGACCGTCATGCTGCCGTCGACCGCCTGCAGCGCCTTCAGCAGCGTCTCCTGCACGATGTCCTCGCCGTCGATCACCGAGCCGGCCATGCGGGCGCAGTAGCGGTGCAGTTTGGGACGCAACCCGGAGAGCATCGCCTCCAGCGCCGGCCGGTCGAATTTTTGTGGGATCATGGCGTCCATTCTATCCGGCTTTGCCGTCCTCAAGCACATGGTAGTTGCCGATGATTTTGGCAGGCGATCGCTTGACCGGGGTAGAACGTCGCTCCGCATGGTTTTGCGTGAACGCCTCGAAGGCCGCAAGCCCGGTCAGCGCGGATGTGTCATTTCCATCGCCGACGACGTGGACGAACTCGCCGTCGTCCAATTCGAGCACGAGATAGCGCACGCTCTGCGGCGTCGTCTCATCCAGCGCCTCGAACACTTTTGCCACCAGCGCGCGGTTCTCTTCCAGCCCGGTGTCTTTCACGCTGTAGCGAATGAGTTTGTAGCCCATGGTTCGTCTCCTGAATGGTTGGTCTGAGCAGAAGACGTTTCGCGTTCCCGAAAGGATTCTCGCACGCTATAAATCTCTTCGGCCGCCCGGATCCGTCTTCCAGCTGTGGACGGCTACGCAGCAGCCATCGAGGAGCAGGAGAGACGACCATGCACATCCAGTTTGCCGAACTGCCGGTATTCGACCAGGACCGCGCCAAGGCGTTCTACACCAGGCATTTCGCCTGCAAGGTCGCGGCCGACGAGAAGATGGGCGATAGCGGCTGGCGCTGGATCGAGCTGAAATTTCCCGGCGCCGTGACGAACCTGCATTTCGTGAGGCGCGCCGACGACACGCCAGGCGCGGACCCAGTGCTGGTGCTGGTCGGCGACGATGTCGAGGCCACGATCGCCGCTCTGAAGGCGGGCGGCGTCGAGATCATCACCGAACCGCAGGAGGCGCCCTGGCAGCCAGGCCGCACGGTGGCGGAATTTCGCGACAGCGAGGGCAACCGGATGGTGATCGGCAGCCAATGAGCGGGTGCAGCCGGAGAGCGGGCATTTCAATTTTGACGCGCCCATGAACGGCTGGAGAAGGTGTCATCAGCGCTGGTTGCTGCGACTGTCAACTACCGGGCAGCGAAATAGACTGATGAAAGGGGCAGCTCAGAGTCACGATTTGCCCTTGAAGTTTCCCCCGAGGCGAGAGGTTGAATATCGTCGGAAATGCTCTCTGCGCCGGCCGAGTGATACCCAGTCGTCTCACTTTTCGATAAACGGTGCGGCCAAGGCTCGGCGATCTTGCCGACGAGATCGCTGAGACTGACACCGCCGATACGCTGAAGCAGCGTTTCGACAAAATCGCCGCTACCATGGCGTGCCACGGCTCGGTGCGCTCGGCCGGCAGCTTCGGCCGGAAGAAATGAATGCACTGCTCCGCCAGATGGAAGCAACGCCGGGTTCCGGCACCTGCAATCACGGCCGACCGACCTATATCTAACTGAAGCTTGTCGATATCGAGCGGCTGTGTGGACGGCGGTAGCGCCGAAACGTCGTTTGCAACGGCAATAGCTTGTTCGCATCACTTTCAGGGAGGTAAGGAGCCATGATTTCCGGCGCACACATGATCATCTACAGCACAGATGCCGAGGCAGACCGCGCATTTTTTCGCAATGTTCTGCGTTTTCCAGCAATCGATGCTGGCGAAGGCTGGTTGATCTTCGCATTGCCGCCGGCCGAGATTGCCGTTCACCCGGTCGCCGAAAACGACAGCCACGAAGTCTATCTCATGTGCGAAGACATCAATGCCACAATCCAAGAGCTGAAATCGCACGATGTTGAATGCACTTCGGTCACCGATGAAGGCTGGGGCCTGCTCACGCATGTCTCGCTTCCCAGTGGCGGCTCGCTTGGCCTCTACCAGCCGAGGCATCCTTTGGCGCACAAAGCCGGGGCTGCTTAAATGCCGGTTTTCCGTCCGGACGCGCGACCAAGTAAAGACTTGGAGCGGGATGGAGATTCGAAGGCAAATCACCCTGCTCTGCCGGACTTTTTCAACACTATCGGTGGATTGCTGCTGTCGGTCTCGTCTGTTCCAACGAGTAAGAATGCTCCGCGGCAGGAGGTGCAGAAAATCCCTCTCGCCGCCCAGCAACGTCAGGTCGCCGCGTGCGCTCATCCGGGCACGGGGCGTCCGACATGCCCACCAGCACTTCGCTGATGCGCCACATCGCGACGGCGACGTCGTCGCGGCGGGCCAGCTCCGAGAGGTCCGGCCAGGTGATCTTCCCTCGCCGCACGGCGGGCGTAGAGACGACCCGGCGGCGGGCGTACGTCGTCCTGCGCCAGGCCGGTGAGTGGCGGCCGCTGCCCGTGCCGTGTTCACTCCCATCAGGCGGGCCACGAACGGAGCGCCCGCTTGTGCCGGCCAGCCACCAGCCCAGGCGCATCGGCGCCGAGTAATCACGAACGAGGCCCGTGCCCGGCACCTGCCCGGGGCAAAAGGCGAAGATCGTCCATCCACGTCCCTCTTCCTCGGCCAACCGCGCCAGCCGGCGGGCGGTGAGCAGGTTCGCCAGCTTCGATGCGGCGTAGAAGGCGCGGCCAGCCGCCACGCGCGACGAGTGGTCGACGCCGGAATCCCGTTCGGGGGTAGGCGAGGAGCCATCCGTCGGCGTGTCGCGGAGGCGGAAACGACGTCTGCTCGGCGGGATCGTGCCTGCCGCTCGTCGTGATGATCACCTTGGCGTCATCGGCAAGCCGGGGCATCAGCAGGCGGAGCAGCAGGTAGTGGCCCAGGTGGTTGGTTGCGAACGTGATCTCATAGCCGTGGGGGGGGGGGGGCCCCCCCCCCGGGGGGGGCCCCCCCCCCCCCGCGGGGGGCCGGGGGGGGGGGGCGGCGCCCCCCCCCCCCCCCCGGCCCCCCCCCGCCCCCCCCCCCCCCGGCGCG
>NZ_JBVVQY010000058.1:0-450 GCF_055811615.1 Mesorhizobium sp. WSM4807 | reverse complement strand
GCGGGCCCCCCCGCGGCGGCCGCCGGGGGGGGGCCCCGGGGGGGTTGGCCCCCCCGGTACCCCCCCCCCCCCCGCCCCCCCCCCCCCACGACGATGTCGAGGCCACGATCGCCGCTTTGAAGGCGGGCGGCGTCGAGATCATCACCGAACCGCCGGAGGCGCCCTGGCCGCCAGGCCGCACGGTGGGCGGAATTTCTCGACAGCGAGGGCAACCGCATGGTGATCGGCAGCCAATGAACGGCTTCAGCTGCTGGGCGGGCCAGGCTAGAAGCGGCGGAATGAAGGCGTTGCGATCAGGCAGATTCCGAGCCTACATCAATGTCATAGAAGGGTGGAATGTTGCCATTCGTCTCGTCGATGGGAACGAGCAAGTAGCGTAGAGTCGAGATGTGGCGCGGTGGCGGTAGGTTGAACATATCTGTTTGCCGCCTCTTTCGTCTGGCGGTGCCT
>NZ_JBVVQY010000057.1:0-14622 GCF_055811615.1 Mesorhizobium sp. WSM4807 | reverse complement strand
CGTATCGACGGTTTTCTTGTGCATGCCATAACTCCTAGGCGGCCATCGCTCTCATCGGTGCCGCACATTCGGTTCAGGAATCCCTCGAACCGGAGAAATGGACATTCTCATCTGTGCCGGCCCGCATTAATTCTCGAGACCGCAATGCCCAGTTCCACAAGAAGGGCTGGGCGGGAGCAAATGCTCCCGCCGTCGTGATTTATCGACTTATCCGCCAACCACGCCGCCCAGCCCTCGGTCACTGTACCGCGATTGTCCCTCAGCCATTTGGAACCAACCTTGATTACCTTCGACCAATTTTCTAGCGCCGCAATGAACGTTGCAGCGAAGTCAGGGATCCAGGAAGTCAGCAGCATCCTCGTTGGGAACGGCTTAGTACATCTTCTCAGCAAACTTCGCATGTGCCTCCGGCCGGGAATACTGGAAGTTAAGCAGCGCTTGGCGGCCAACGCATTCGGCGCTCCCTTCGCAAAACCACAAGCCACGGCTTCAAAAATGCCCCCAGCCGAATCGAACGGGCACGACTTTGGCTTTCAACTGAGTCGCCCCCACCCAGAGCATGGAATCGACAACTCCCTGCGTATGCAGAAGTCGAGCTGTAATAGAGTCATTCGCCACGATTTGTGACCCCCTGTGCCATACCGTTCTTATAAAATGGAATCTTAACGCTTGATGACCTCCAACTGCGCGAAGCAATTACCATGCACTCATCAGATAACTTGAGCTGACATCTCTGCCTGTGGCAGCCTGGCACCCGAGCCGATGACAGTTTCACAGCTGCTTTTGGGAGGTGCTGCCAGTGCTGTCACTTAGTCGCTTCGACTGAGGTAGTAATTAAGCTTTTTTGCCAGGACGCTCACATGAGGCGGAGCGACCATCGTGTAATGGTCACCTGGCACCTCGTGAATTTCCAGGCGCCCCCGCGCGAATTGCTTCCACCCAAGATCGCCACTAGGCTCGTTCGTGGATATGCGCAGCCCCTTCTTGGCCGCAAAAAGAACGGACCTGCTGTCGTGTGGCCGAGGCGAATAGTCACGCAGCGCAATTCTATTTGCCTCGGCAACTTTCAGGAAATGGTCGAACTGCGTTGCGCTCATGTCGGGGACGTTGCCCGCTTGCCTTCCGAAACCGAGCAAGGCAGTAGCCTGACGCTCCCGTTTCATAGATTTCAGCTTTCGCCAATGTTTCTTCAGCGCGGGAAAAAGGAAGCTCAATAGGACCGCTTGTTCGCTCAGCCAGTCAGGAATGGGACTGTTGCCGAGCAAGCGATGATATCGGCCGGTTGCGTACTCCTCATCCTTGTGCAGCGCTTTGGCATCAAGCAGCCCAACTATTGCTATCTCCTCCCCAGCATCGCGCAATTGGCAGGCCATTTCCCAAGCAATGCTGCCACCCATGGACAAGCCGACGAGCTGATAAGGGCCGCGTGGCTGTACGCTCTTGATGGCCTCAACATATTCCTGCGCCATCTCCGGAATGCTCAGGTGAGGTCTTGCCTCACCGTTCAGACCACGTGCCTGCAGGCCGAAGAGCGGTTGCTCCGCGCCCAGTGCTTTAGCAAGAGGCCTATAGAAGAGCACATGTCCGCCAAAAGGGTGGGGGCAAAACAGTGGCGCCCGCGAACCGCCGGTTTGTATCGGCACTAGAGCGCTCGGCCCCGTGCTTCCACAGGTCTTAGACAGGGTTGTCGCGAGCCCTCGTGGTGTCTGGTGTTCCAGCAGCCGGGAGACAGCCAATCTCTCTCCCGTAAGCTGCTCGATGCGATTGATGACGCTTAAGGCGCTCAATGAATCGCCACCAAGGTCGAAAAAGCTGTCGGTCAAGGCAACGTCATCCAAGCCCAAAATGTCCCGATAGACCGCAGCGATTTGGCGGTCCAAGGCCGCCTCACCAGATGTGTCAACCACAGTCGGGCTGCGCGGTTCTTCGCTTCCAGTCGGGGCATCGACGGATATGGCCGCAGTATCAGGTTCATTCAACTCGGCGTGTTGTCCCCGCTCTTTGCTGGCGACCGCATCAAGCCAGTAACGCTTGCGATCAAAGGGATAAGGGGGGAGGGGGGTGCGCTGCGGGGGCTGGTGGCCGTGCAGACCAGACCAGTCGATGCGAACGCCGCATGTCCAAAGCTTGCCTAATATCTGTAACAGTCTCGCGCGATCGCCTTGCCCATGATTTCCTGGCAACGCTGCTAAGGCGATGAGGCTGCGCGAGTCGCTCTTTGACTTGAACCGCCTTGAATGCCTGGTCAGGGCTGCGCCAGGCCCCATCTCGATGAACAACTCGTGGCCCGATTCCACCAGCCGATCGAAAGCCCGATGGAACTGCACCGTCTCTCGCAGATTGCGGACCCAATAGCTGCCATCAAGCGGCACGTCCGCCTCAAACCAGTCACCGAGCACCGTCGACATGAAAGGTATTTGCGGCGCGTACAATTCGACTTGTTCTGCATGAATCCTAAACTCCGGCAGGATTGGATCGAGCAGTGATGAATGCACGGCATGACTTGCGTGTATTCGTTTGCTCGCAATGGATATCGCCTGCAATTGCTCACAAAACGCTGCAATCTCGGATGCGGCCCCAGAAACGACGCACTGACAGGGCCCGTTTATTGCCGCCAATGAAAGGCGTTCGTTCCAATAAGGCTGGAGCTCTTCGGGCGACAAGCTGACTGCAATAATGCCGCCGGCAGGCACACGCGACGTTAACTGTCCCCTAATTAGTGTCAGTCGAATGGCATCGGGTAACGAGATAATGCCCGCAATATGAGCGGCTGCATATTCTCCGATGCTATGGCCTATCACAGCTGCAGGGAAAATGCCCGACGAGATGAAGAGCTTCGCCATTGCATATTGCGTAGCAAAGATGACAGGCTGTATGACGGCTTCCAGCTGAGGCTCAAGCTCGCTATCAGATTTGAAGTCGCAGTAGAGCAGGGGGCGGAAATCAATATGTGCGAGCTCGTTAAGCCAGTTTGCGCATTCGTCGATGGCGCTGCGGAATACTGGCTCTTCTTCATAAAGCTCCCGACACATACCAATCTGCTGCCCGCCCTGGCCGGAAAACATGAATACTATGCGGTGTTCACTGCTCGACACCTCTCGCGACGCGCCCGCCTGCTGTGCCGCCTGATCGAGTTGGTCGGCTAGTTCCATCAGATCGGATCCAACGAAACTTGAGCGATATCTCAGAGCAGCTCGACCCTTTTGCAAGGTGTATGCGATGTTCGCTACGCTGTGATGAATATCGCTTCGGCGTATAAAGCCGGCCAATCGCCGGAGCATTTCGGTCAGTGCCGGCCTGCTCGCTCCCGATACTGGAAAGACGTGCAGCCTGCGACCGCCTTGCTCACCGGTTCGCTGCGGAGCCTCCTCGAGAATCGTGTGCGCATTCGTGCCACCAATGCCAAATGAGCTGACCCCGCCGCGCCGTGGCTCACCACCCCTGGGCCAAGCGGTGGAGGTCCTGTTTACGAAAATCGGGCTCTCCTGAAACTCGATATTTGGGTTGGGCTTATCGAAATGCAGGCTAGCGGGAATGACGCCCCTATTCAGCATCGTGGCAAGTTTGATCAATCCAGTCACACCCGCTGCGGCGTCGAGATGGCCGACATTTGTCTTCACCGAACCTATTGCGCAGAATTGTTTCCTCGCAGTGTGGGAACGGAAGGCCTTGGTCAGGCCGGAGATTTCGATGGGGTCTCCAAGATACGTTCCCGTACCATGCGCCTCCACGTAACCAATGGTGTCCGCAGAAACCTCAGCATCGGTGAGGGCAGCTTGGATCACCGCAGCCTGTCCGTCGGCGCTGGGGGCGCTGAACCCGACCTTGGCAGCGCCATCATTGTTGATGGCGGTCCCCTTTATGACTGCCCAGATATAATCGCCGTCTCTACAGGCATCGCTCAGCCGCTTGAGAACGACGACTGCTGCTCCGCTGCCTCTCACCGTTCCTTGTGCTTTAGCATCGAACGCACGGCAGTGGCCGTCAGGGGACAAAATATGGCCTTGTTGATGGAGGTAGCCTTTTCCATGGGGCAGGGAAATCGATGCACCGCCTGCCAGCGCCATATCGCTCTCATTGCTGCGCAGGCTCTGGCAAGCGAGGTGGACAGCAACTAGCGAAGTGGAGCAGGCCGTCTGAACTGACACGCAGGGGCCGGTCAAGTTGAGCTTATACGCGATGCGCGTCGCCGTGAAATCGCAGCCATTAAGAATGCGTATCTGCAACTTCTCTGAATCCAGCAGGTCGCGGCCTGCTTCGCGGTCAGCGAGATAGTGGTTGGCCCCCACGCCCGCAAAGACACCGACACGGCTTTCTGCCGTCTCGCGCGATCCGTATCCCGCATGGTCGAGCGCCTGATACGCCGTTTCCAGCAGGATCCGCTGTTGCGGGTCCATCCACGCGGCTTCCTTAGGCGAGATACCGAAAAACGCTGCGTCAAACAGATCAACTCCGCTGATAACGGCCTCGCGCCTAACATAATTAGGCTTGCCCAAAGTCTCGGGATCGAGGCCAGCTGCCCGCAATGCCTGTTCATCCAGATCTGCAATTGACTCTACGCCATCGGCCAGATTGCTCCAGAACTGATCGACATTCTCCGCCCCCGGGAACCTGCCTGCCATACCGATGATCGCAACGGCATTGCGGTCTTGTTTGGGCTCGTTTTCGCTTGCGGCCATGCCATTTGGTTCCGTTAAATCGTGAGCGGGGCGAGAAACGGCTGGAATTGCGGCAAAGTGCGCGGCGAGCGTTCTTATGGTCGGGTGCTCGAACACATCCAGAATCTTGCATTCAATGCCCAAGCGATCGTGAACACGCGCCTGAACCTGGATGGTGGCCAGGGAATGTCCGCCAACATCGAAGAAATTGTCTTCAACACCAACGGAGTCCAGCTTCAGCACGTCCTTCCAGATCTCAGCCAGTTCCGTCTGCATCCTGTCGGTTGGTAAAGTTGCGGCTTTTAATTTCGGGGCGTTGCTCGGCTTGGGAAGAGCGCGCCGATCGAGCTTGCCGCTACGATTGGTCGGTAGCTGCTGGAGGAACACGAACTGTAAGGGAACCATGTAGCCAGGCAGCGCACCGCGCAGAAAAGACTGAAGTTGCTCGGTATTCTCCGAACTGTCCCGTCGCCCCACCACGTAGGCTGTCAGGCTCGCATTTTCATCGGGACCGTCTGTCGGCGTGACGCAGCATGCTTTGACTTTTTCGTGCTCCATCAGATACTGCTCGATTTCGGCAAGCTCAACTCGCATGCCGCGAATCTTGATCTGTCCGTCTTTCCGGCCTAGGAACTCAATCGTGCCGTCTGATCGATACCGGGCCTGATCCCCAGTTCTGTAGAGCCTGGATTGCGGCTCGCCATCGAACGGGTTTGGCCGGAAAACCTCGCGCGTGAGTTCATCGCGATTGACGTAGCCGCGGGCTACGCCGACGCCCCCGATGTAGAGCTCACCAATTGCGCCAACCGGTGCCGGATTACCATAGCGATCCAGGATGTAAGCCTTGCTATTGATCGCGGGGCGCCCAATGGGAGGCCTTTGCTCCTCGGTTTTCATCTCGGTCCTTATGCAATAAACGGTCGTTTCGCTGGGCCCATAAGAATTGAAGATGCGGCGCTTCTCAGCCCATCGCTCAATGAGGCTCGACGCCAAGGGCTCTCCACCTGACTTGATCACTTTGAGATCAGGAAGATCAGTCGACGGCAAGGAGTTCCACGCTGTCGGCGTAAGACCGGCAGCAGTAATGCGCTCTCGGCGCATGAACTCGACAAGCTCTGCTCCGGGCAGCGACGCTGATGGGGGCGCCAGGCACAAGCGACCACCAGAAGATAACGCCAGCATAAAATCAAACAGCGATGCATCAAATCCGCAGGAAGCGAACTGCAATACCCGGCAATCCGGCCCCAGCTGATAGGTGCGTTTTAGATCCTCCGCCATGTTGCAGACACTGCGGTGTTCAACCATCACGCCTTTCGGCTGACCCGTGGAACCGGACGTATAGATAACGTAAGCCAAATCGGAGGGACCGGCGGGGCAGTGGCGCCGCGTAACTTCATGCAGAGAAATTTCGGTACGGTCCTTGTCGAGGAGAACCACCGCGCATCCATTCGAACCTTCAATGTTTAGTCCCGATAGGGTTGTCCCGAACGCCTGTTCCTTGAGTTCCGCTTTGCTGATCACTGCAGTGGCGCCAGCGTCCCGCACCATGAAGCTCAGACGCTGGGGTGGGAGCCGCGGATCGAGAGGAAGGTAGATGGCCCCGGCCTTCAAGACTGCTAGAAAGCTGACAATGAGATCGCACGAACGCTCGACGAGCACGCCGACGACGTCTCCAAGGTGGACCCCTTTTGAAATTAGGTGACGGGCAAGCCTGTTTGCCCTTTGCTCAAGTGCGGCGTAGCTGAGCGCCTCCGATGGGCAACTGACAGCGATATTGTCTGGGTAAGCGGCAGCCTGCGCTTCAATCAGGTTGTGCAGGCAAATGTCGGACGGAAAGGGTGCAGCTGTCTCGTTAAAATCATGCAGGAGCTGGTGCTCCTCCTCAGGCGTTAGAAGAGTATAGTCGCCTATCCGTCGTGCTGGCGCATCTTCAATCGCCTCAAGCAACAACTGATAGTGCTTCGCCAGCCGCTCGATGGTGCTGCGATCCCACAAATCCGCATTGTATACGACGTCGAGGCGGAGGCTTTTCTTTCCCGCCAGGATTCGAAAATCAAGATCGATCCAGATATCGGTTTCGCAAAATCGGATTTGCGCAGACAAGCCGCAGAGGTCGACATCGCATGGCGTGAAGCCAAGAGAACTCACGGCCTCCGGAGTGAAGTTGAAAACCGCTTGCGCGAGCGGATTGCGACTAGGCGCAGGGCGGAGCTTGAGCTTCTCCAGCAGCAGGGGAAGAGGAAAATTCTCGTGGCTCCGCGCGCAGCGCATCAGACGACGCACCAGCCGCAAATGGTCGAGGAAAATGGGATTTCCGGAAAGATCCTGCCGTAGGGCCGCCAGGGTCACAAAGTAGCCGAAGGTCCCCGAAAAATTTCCTGCCGGACGACCGAGGCGTGGCACGTAGAGGGTGATGTCGTCCTGATCACCATAACGATGCAGCAGGACGAAATAGGCAGCTAGCAGCACGGTGGCGAGCGTTACCTTTTCTTTGTGCGCCAGTCGCTCCAAGCGCGTGACCAGCGGCATCTCAATATTCAGAGAGAAAACTGACCCGCTATGCGTGGCAAGTGCAGCTCGTGGTCTGTCTGTCGGAAGGGCCAGGTCAGGTTCATGATCAATAAACTGGCTGCGCCAGTACGCCCACATGCGTTCTCCGTCGTCGCCGGCAAGGAGGCGCTTTTGCCAGGCTACGAAGTCCCTGTAATGGGCCGCAGTGTTCAGATCCGGCATATCCGTGTTGCCGCAGAACGCCTGGTAGAGCCTGCCGAACTCGTGCAGGAAGGTGCGGATGCTGTAGGCATCGGAAATAATGTGATGGAAATTGAGGAGGAGAATCTCTTCCGTGGCACCGCAGATGAACAGGTGAGCGCGAAACACCGGCCCATGTTCCAGATCGAAAGGCGAGCGGGCCTCCGCCGCGATACATTGATGGAAGTCCGCCTCTTCGATATCTGTCAGCCGAACGACATGAAAGCTCAGAGGGGCTGTCTCATGAATGCGCTGAAGGACCTGCTCGCCTTCCTGGTGAAAGGTCGTGCGCACCATTTCATGGCGGTCCATCAATGATTGAAGCGCGCGCCGCAAGGCATCAATGTCGAACCGTGCCTTTATGCGCAGTTCGACTGGAAGATTGTATTCGCTACCGGTCGGTCGTTTTTGATGATGTATCCAAAGGCCCATCTGGCCATGCGACAGCGGACGCGTGACATAACCCATAGCTTTCTCCGCCACTTGTTGTGCGGAGAAGCTACGCGCATTTCGTCGGAAATGGTGTGAATCTTATAAGAACCTATTATGACTTCATGATGAAGCTTCAGTCTTAATAAATACACATTTATTCAAATGTGAACGGTAGATGAACGCCGCATGTGGATTGTAAAATGGATAGTCTAAAAATAACCCCGGAACATGAAGTCAGTTCACAAGCGTTAAAGTAGCTTCATGATTCTTCACACGTCGCGAGCCGTCCGGAGTGTAGAAATGCTCCCGACTCAGTACGACTCCCACGGTCTAAGGCTGTTCGAGGGTGTAAACAGCTAAAGCATGAACGACTTGACTGTTGCGCTAAGGGAAGGGAAATGTGGAGCGAGCCCACATGCTGTGACGCATGCATCCGATAGGCAGACCGGCACAATCGACGTTTGGGTTTTCCGGCATTCACAGCTGACGATCCCGACGCTGCAGATGCGAGAAGTGCTAAGCCCGGTCGAGCGGGAAAGGGCAGAAAAAATTCGTCACTTAGATCTGCGTCTTTCATATCTTCAGGCAAAGTTTGCTTTTCGAACCATCCTTGCTACACATTTGCATGTCCCGCCGAGAGATCTCCAAGTGACCGTTTCGCGCTTCGGCAAGCCCCGCTTGCTGGGGCACGATGTTGAAGTGAGCCAGTCTCATAGCTACGATTGGTCCGCCGTCGCCGTATCAGCCTTGAGCTTGGTTGGGATAGATATTGAGCATTGGCGCCCCTTGGCAAATTGCCACCAGTTGGCTCGCCACATTATGACTGACCAAGAGGCAACAATTTTTGAAAAATTTCCCAGCGAGCTGTCTGCGCGAAAGTTCCTGGAACTCTGGACCAACAAGGAGGCCGTGCTGAAATGTGCAGGCTTCGGTCTCCACCAGGACCCACGAGGTATTCATACGGGCTGGGATGAGCCGGCCGTGCAATTTGGCGGCGTGCAATATTACCTCTCCCCGCTTCCAGTCTGCGGGCAGTTGGTAGGGCATCTAGCATCGCATAATCCCCAACAAATCATGATGCGCAGCCTGCCATCACAATTGGACGCTTGGCCGATGTGCCGTCCTGCGGCCGCATCCTAGGTAACCACCCTTTCTGCAAGGCCTCCCGGCAGTTTGTCTACGGATACGCTTTCGCAGGGCCTGACTGCGGTGACCGACGAAACTCTGCTAATGGGATGGACCGGCTGCTTCCCCCGGCGGGTTAGTCTGCAAAGACTGTTGCCCGCGAAGAGGAGGAGAAGCAGCCATGGAAATCCAAGCAGAGAACACAGCGCCAGCCCTGACGACGATCGGCATCGACATCGGCAAGGATCTCTTCCACGTCGTCGGTTTCGATGCTGACGGGAAGATAACCTTCCGTCGGAAGATCAAACGGCTGGCGCTTGCCGCCGCGTCAGTATAGCACCGGCGGTCGACCGATCCTCGGCCGCATCTCGAAACGAGGCAGCAGGTATTTGCGGACGCTGTTCATCCAGGCGGCGAAAGTCCTCCTGATGCGCCCGCACAACTGGCCGCGCTTCAGCTTCGGTGAGTGGCTGCAGAACGCAGCCCCGCGGCTTCACCGCAACAAGCTCGCCACGGCGCTCGCCGACAAGCTGGCGAGGATCGCCTGGAGCGTGCTGCGCAACGACAAGCCATTCGACATCCACTGTCACGAGGTCACGGCCATCTGACGTCCGCACCTCGCCCAAATTTTCGCGACTGAGGAAAAGCATGGAACGGATCGATGAACGCACCCAGAGTCTGATGACCCTTTTGGTTGCTCGCCAACCTGTCCGCTAATGAGACCGATGGTGCGTGCGAATTTCCCCATCAAGGCAACGGCCGGCGAGCCGATCAGGTAGGCCGGATAAATATGAGCGACTTCCGCTATCCCTGCACGCCTCATTTGCGAAAGGCAGCCGGTTCTCTAATCGCGCTTCCGTTGTCAATGTGTGACTGCTGCCCGTCAGGGTCACGGTTCTCTCCGCGGTCGGCTTTGCCGCCGCAACATCTGGTTCGAAGCGCAGGCGCTGCAAGGTTCATAGCGGGTTAAGCCGTCGCAGGCTTTCCCATCGGCTCGCGACGCAGTCGCTTCGCCCCGCAGGGCAGTCCATCACGCCTGCCGGCGTATTCGAGCAGTTGGACCGAGCCTCATGCCGGGGTGATTTGTGCGGACCAATGAAACGGCTCGCCCGAACGCCAGATGCTGTGAAGGCTGACGGTGAGCTTGCGGGCGAGTGCAACGCGCGCCTTGCCGGCACCGGATCGACGGGCGATCGCCAGCGCCCAGTCCTTCAAGCCGGACCAGCGCTTCACCCGCGTGAGAATGACCACCGCCGCTTCATACATGAGCGTTCGCGCCAGCCCATCGCCGCACCTTGATATGCGACCGCTGCGGTCGATCTCGCCGGATTGATATTGTCGCGGGGTAAGGCCGAAATGCGCCCCAACCGCCCGGGAGCTGGAGAAGCGGCCAGGTTCTTCGATTGTGCTCACATCCGCCAGCACGGTCAGGGGACCAATGCCTGGCGTGCTCATCAGCAGACGGCAGGCGGGGCTCTCCCTCACGATTGCCCGGATTGCCTTATCGAATGCGGTAATCTGTTCGCGCAGATGGCGCCAAGTGGCCAGGATCGGGGCCATGATCGGCTGCAGATCGGGGCGTTCAATGAGTTGAATTTCAACACGACGGTCGAATCTCATCCCGCGAACGCCGCCTGGTAAAACGCCAAAAGTCTTCAGAATTCCACGGATGTGGTTCGACGGCCTTGTCGCCATGCCGACGAGTTGCGCCCGTGCCCCTAACAATGCACGGGCGCGATGCGCGTCGAGCGACTTCACATGCACAGCGCGGTACCAATCGGTGCGCACGATATTAGCAAGCCCTTCGGCATCGTTCTGATCGGTCTTGTTGATCTGCATCTTCAGCGCAGCACGGGCGTGCCTAGCGTCGAGACAAATCACTTCGAGACCTCGATTTCGGAGTTCATGGACCAGCCACGGCGTTATCGCCCCTGTCTCAACACCGACCTTGGCATCATCACCTGCATGGCGTCGAACCGCAGCCTCGATCTGATCGGGGCTCGACGCGCAAATACCGCGCCAGATCCTTGCGCCGGTGGCATCGACCACACAAATCGCCGTTGACTTCTGGGATACGTCCAAACCTACAGAGTGGGTCATTGCTCTTCCTCCGATAAACCGAAACCACCGGGCCACGTGCCCGGATCGCGGCGTTATCGGGAAATCAGATCGCCGCCGCGATTACCCGATGTCCACACAAAGGGTCATTCAGCCCATCCTCGCAAATGCACTTGACGAGGACCAGACCCGACTTCAAGATCGAAGGAAGCAACGCGCACCGCGCCGCGGTTCGCCGAGGGCGAGACCTTGAGCCTCGAGGCAGCCATAGGCCTCGCGCAGCGGTACGTGGCTCCCTCCTCCTCGGCGATGTGATCCTGGCGCAGGCGCGCGCCCGGCTCCAACTGACCAGAAACAATCCGTTCGGTGAGGGTCAGGGCGATGCGGGCAGGGAGCGTGTCCTTCGTCGTGATATTTTATAGATAATTTGCGGCCGCAGGGCGTCGATGGGCGCTGCTGTACAGAGTCGCAGTCGTCGCTCTCGGGGTCGGCATCGCTAATGTGACCTCCGCCTATCGGCCAAGATTGGTCGTAGCGTATTTTGAGCTCCTTTAACTGCTCGATCACAGCCCTGTTGTTCTTCGGCGCCGCTTATCATCCCAATCACCGGACTAGCAGGATCGTCCACATTCGTCGCCACCAACTATCTGAGGCCAGATATAGTCTCGGTTGCTAGCGATATGGGAATGGTAAGGGAGGACGATGTATGATCGCTTCAATGGCGAGGAAAGAGCGGGATCAATCGTTCGGACTTGCGGGTCGGGCTTGTCGATCGTTCGATCGAAAGCGTCACTTGAGGCGGATGCTCTCGCGCATGCAACTGGAGGACACGCTCCTCCAGCTGCTTATCCGCAGTCGTGAGGCGATGGTTGAGGCGAAGGTAGTCTGTCCAAGTCGGCGTTCGGAATGTTTCTGTCCATTGCGACGGCTCCTGAAGGTTGCGTTGGAGAGTCCAATGCCGAGCACCGACGCGGCTCTGCACGTGCCGACGTTCGCGCATGAGATCCAGGAAAGCCTCGACATTTTCCTCGGGTATTAGATACTCAACCTTGACAACGATGGGACCGCTTCTCGGCTTCAGATCAAGCGCAACTTCCGGGGCGTTGAATTCCTCCAAAGGATCGGGCTCGGACTCGCGACGCTCGCGAATAGGAAACAGAAAACCGGCTGCAGCGACCAGCAGCAGGGCTGCAGCCGAGCCCTCCAGCGCCACGGTCAGAGAATAGTTTTGGGTCACCGTGCCCCACACCCAACTGCCCGCCGCGATGCCGCCATCTACTAAAGCATAGTAGATCGAGATGGTGCGACCTACGACCCAGCGCGGGCTCGCCAGCTGCACGCTCACGCCAAGCTCGGACCAGGCGGTGACGCAACCCGCACCCCCCAAGGCAAGTGCAATTGCCGCCACAACAAGCGAGGAGGTCAGCGCCAGGGAGAGGGAGCATGCCGCGCAGGCGACGCAGGCGAGCGTTATCAACCGTTCTTGCGGCAAGCTCCGTCTGAACATGCCATTGCAAACGCCGCCGAAGACAGCGCCGGTTCCGAAGCCGGCCATGAGCGTGCCATAGGCGAGGGGTCCTCCCGCCAGCTGATCGCGGACGATCAGGGGCAGCAGCGCGAGTATGGCGATACTTGCCAAGCCAAATAGAGTTCCGCGGGCGGTCACAGCCTTGATCTCGGAAGACATCGCCGTGAAGCGCAGCCCGTCAAAGATCGCCGTCCTCATCGACTCACGCGGAAGAGATGAGGAGCGAACTTTCCACTTGCAGCGCCATATCGTCCCCAGAGGTACTAGGTAGCTGAGTGTGGTCACGGCGAGAGCCGTCAGAAGCCCGAACGAGGCAACCACCATGCCGCCGAGTGCCGGGCCCACGGTCCGGACTGTGTTGAAGCCGACGGAGAGGAGGGTGACGGCAGCGGGAACGTCGCGTCGGGCCACGATATCGCCAACCGAGGCTTGCCAGGCGGGATCGTTGAGAGCTGCGCCGCATGCGACCAAAAAACTGAAGCCGAGGATCATCCACGGGTCGACAAAGCCCAGCGCCACAGACGCTGTCAGCATTGCAGATGCTGTTGCCATAAGGCACCGGCCGGCGAACATGACCCTTCGACGACTGTAGTTGTCAGCGATGGCCCCGGCGAAGACAGATAAAATGAACGCGGGCAGGTTCGATGAAGCATGCACCAGAGCGACCATCAGATCGGAAGTCGAGATCGTTGCCATCAGCCAGCTGATGGCGACAGTCTGCATTAGCCAGCCGAGACTCGAAACCTGCGTGGCGAGCCAGATCGAACGAAACGTCGGGTTCCTGAGCGGTGCAAACGTCGCTGGCGAAAATGGATACTCATTTGCGTCCGCCACCCTGCTCATTGCTCCCGAGCCTCGCCTTCGTTCTGTCGAGCGCGGGCACTCGCATCTCGCCAACGCTATAGCCTTGGGCAGGTCTAGCGTTTCTTGTTGCCAGCGCACGTGGTGTTCGACGACTCACCCAAGGGTGTCGAATAGAAAAATCAGCACGAGACGGTAAGATCGAGTGCGCACACAGCGCTATCCCTGTCGCGTTATGAGAATCTTGCTATCGTTATGATGATGATGACGGTCGAGTAGCAATGGCCCAGCTTGGCGTCCTGCCGGCCATCGGCACCACACTACGCGGTCAACACGCCCATCTTCCCCGAGGCAGGACACCCAATCTGGGCTGGCATTTGGAATATGACGGAGTTCCCCCGGGAACGGGCACCTGCAGAACTTCGGCACGCCCGGCGCGTGCTCGTCGGTGCCCCGTCGCCGACGGCGTGCTCAAGGGTAAGCTGTTTCCCCTCGTCTTCATCGCGCCTTCGGAAGCTCGACGAGATCAAGCCACTGGTTGGCCTGCGGTGGAACTGCGGGTGACCAGATTCAGCGCGCGCTGTGCGAAGGTGAAGTTGCTGTCGGCCAGATCTTGGTGACGAGACTGTCGTTCCCCCGGGAGGAGGGCGCTCCGGGAAGCTAGGCACTACCCTCAATGAGGGCGGTGGTCGGTGCTCAAGGGTGCCCCCGAACAGAGAAATGCGATCAAGTTCCCAGCTGGGTACTTTGCAAACCCGCGAGTGCAGTTTAATTTCGCCAAAGCGATCAAGGCTGTTGCCGTAGCCAAGTCTGCTCGCGTGCTTTACCAAGGGTACCGAGGCGCCGTCCTCTAATGGTGTGATCTCAGTCGACCGTAAATGGCAGGGCGAAAACAAGGTCAACATTTTGGAGCGCTGGAACGGCGCCTGGATTGCGGGATAACCTCCGGTGGTGAGAATCGAAGACCCCTCCGGCATAACCAATAGGGCCAGATCATAATCTGCACGGGCTTGGTGCTCGACCTCCCTGTGTTTAGCATGACCGCATAAAACGGCAGAGACCGTATCGGATCGGGATCGGCGTGAGACCTTGGTGGACGTCAGCCCGATGTGAGTTCAAGCAACAAACCAGAGTGGGAGCACAATGAAAGGTGAAAGAGTCACCGTCCGCAAAATCGCGAAGCGCTACGGATCGGTCACGGCAGTCGAGGATGTATCCGTCGATGTGAAGCCGGGAGAGTTCCTCTCGCTCCTCGGGCCCTCGGGTTCC
>NZ_JBVVQY010000056.1:0-15225 GCF_055811615.1 Mesorhizobium sp. WSM4807 | reverse complement strand
CCCACAATCCCACCCCACCCAGAGCGCTTTTTGCCGTGGGGGCACCATGCCTTTTGTTTCACCACTCTTGCTGACGGAGCCTAAAACCATGGCCATCACCCCGCTCGACATCGCCAACATGGCGCTTGGCGTTCTCGACGAGGCGCCGATCGACAGCCTCGATCAGGATGTGAAGGCAGCCCGCCTGCTCAATCTGCTTTTCGACCTGACCCGCGAGGCGGAGCTGACGAAACATGCCTGGGTGTTCGCAATCCTGGCGGCCGCCGTCGCCGGGTCCGATACCGGCAGCGGCTCGGGCACGCTGAACTTTGCCTATGAATTGCCCGTGGACTGCCTGCGGCCTTTGCCGCTGACCCACAATGGCGAGCCGGATGGGGTGCCGATCTCGTGGCGCCAGGAGGCCGGGCTGATCTACTCGGACCAGTCCAGCCCACGCCTCATCCGCTACATCGCCAACCTCACCGATCCTAACGACTGGGACGCATTGTTCACGGAAGTGCTGGTCGCGGCCCTTGCCATCAAGATCGCGCATCCGCTGACCCACAAGGCCGGCATGATCGATATTGCCCGCGGTGCCTATGACCGGGCGCTCGACGCGGCGTTCCAGTCCAACGCCATCCAGCGTGGCGGCAGGCTTTCGACGACGTCCTGGGCGATCCAGCGCGGCGGGTTTGTGCGCTGATGACGACGCTCTATCCGGTCCAGGACACATTCGTTCGTGGCGAGATCTCGCCGCGGCTACACGCCCGCGCGTCGCTCGATCTTTACCGCGCGGCGCTCTCCCGGTGCGAAAACTTCGTCACCTTGCCGCATGGCGGCATCCGCAAGCGCGGCGGGTCGTATTTCGTCGGCGAGGCCAAGGATTCGTCGAAGAAGACGCGCGGCATACCGTTCATCTTCTCGGCAGACCAGGCCTACATGCTGGAGTTCGGCGACCTCTACATCCGCGTCTATGCCTATGGCGCCCGCGTCGGCACGGTGGAAGTGGAGACGCCCTATCTCGAAGCCGATCTGTTCGACCTGCAATTCGTCCAATCCGCCGACCAGATGTGGATCACCCACGCGGACTACCCGCCGCAGGTTCTCACCCGCACGGCGCACACGACATGGACGTTGGCCGAATCCGTCTTTCTCGACGGCCCCTATGACGACATCAACACAAGCGCGACCACCATGGCGCCTGCCGAGACCGGCGCCGTCCATCCTCTTATGACCCACAATACCGCTCCAGGCGGCACTGCTGCGGACTCCAGCGGCTCCGCCGACGCTTACAAGGTGTTCGACCGGGACAATGGGTCAAACCTTTCGCTCGGCACGACCACCGGCTACGTGTCCTATGCCTTCGCCGGGACCAAGGTTTGTGACGGCTACTGGCTTCGCGCGCAATCCATCGGCGGCACAAGGGCACCGGTCGCCTGGGATTTCCAGGGTTTTGACGGCACGAACTGGATCTCGCTCGACAGCCGGACAGCGGAAACCGTCTGGTCGCGCGGCGAGGTGCGCTTCTACGAATTTCAGAATGAGACGGCCTACCAGTCCTATCGGCTGAACATCACCGGCTCGGAGGACGACAGCAATGTTACGATCGCGGAAATGGGATGGCACGAAGGCGGCGACAGCCAGACGCCGTTCGATCTCACGGCATCCTCGATCGTCGGCATCAATGACGGCACCGGTTTCCAGGCATCAGATGTCGGCCGCGCCATTCGGCTGCTCGGCTCGGATGCCATCTGGCGCTGGGCGCGCATCACGGGCCGCACCAGCACGACGGTAGTCAAGATCCGGCTATACGGCCACGCCTTGCCCAATCTCAGCCCGATTACGCGCTGGCGCCTCGGCACTTTCGTTCCCGGCAAGTACGTCGAAAGCGGTTCGCTGTACGAGGAGCGGCTGGCCTTCAGCCGGAAATTCTCCGTCTACGCATCCGCAACCGGCGACTTCGACAATTTCGCGCTCGGCGAGAAAGATGACGACGCGCTGGAGTTCGTCCAGGCCGGCGGCGGCCAGGCCAACGATATCACATGGATTGCGGAATCCGATGGGGCTTTGCTGATCGGAACGCTTGGCGGGGTCCGCGCGCTGTCGGGTTCGGGCATCGACGAGGCGCTGACGCCGTCGTCCTTCAAAAACCGTCGGTCCCGCACATTTGGTTGCGCCAAGGTCCGTCCGGTGGATGCCGGGCAGTCGTTCCTTTATGTGACGCGCTCCCGCAAATCGATCGCCGAACTGACCCAGAGTGCCACCGGCCGCTTCACGTCGGATGATGTCGGACAGATTTCCGAGCACATTCCGAAGAAGGGCGTCGTCGAACTGGCGTTCCAGACCGACCCCGATCCGCTGCTGTGGTTCCCGCTGGATAACGGAGAACTCGGCGGCTACACGCACCAGCCTTCGCAGGAAGTCCGCGGCATGCACCGGCATCGCATCGCCGGTTCTTTCTCGGGTTCGGACTGGGGCGTCGTTGAGAGCGCCGTGGTGACGCCGGGGCAGGACGGCAATGATGATCTGTGGCTGATCGTCAGGCGCACCATCGGTGGCGCGACGAAGCGCACCATCGAAATCAAGACTGTGCCATTCGAATATGGCGAGGTCGCCGACGCGTTCGAAGTCGATTGCGGCCTGTCCTACAGCGGCGCGGCCGTGGGGATGGTCACAGGCCTGGGTCACCTCGAAGGCGAAACCGTCGACGCCCTGGCGGATGGCAGGGTCTACAAGGGCCTTGTCGTGGCTGCCGGAGCGGTTTCCTTGCCCGGCGGGGCAACGGCGGCCAAATGGCAGGTCGGGCTACCCTATGAGGCCGGCGCCGACACGCTGGAGCTCGATGTCGGCGGCAAGGACGGATCGATCGTCGGGCGTCGAAAGAAGGCCGCCAAGGTCATCCTCTCCGTGCTGGAAACAGACACGACCGGGCTGGAAATCACGTCGTTGATGCGCGGTCGGTGGGAGCCGGTTCGTATCCCCTCGATCGTCTCGCCCAATGGCATGGCCAATCTGTTCACCGGCAATGTCGAGGTGCCGATCGACGACAGCTGGGAAGGGCAGGGCAGAGTGAAGATCCGCCACACCAACCCGACGCCGTGCACGATTCGGGCGTTCACGCCGGTGTTCGATGCCGAGCCGTAAGAACCGGCGCTGAGGCTGCCGATCTCCCCCCTCGAGGGGGAGATGTCGCCGAAGGCGACAGAGGGGGTCGGCACGTCCTGACCCGACCCCTACTGCCTCCATCGCGGGCGAGAACGCCGGTGCTCCACGCGAGACGACCCCCTCTGGCCTGCCGGCCATCTCCCCCTCGAGGGGGGAGAGCACCCGCTCCGCCCTCCCATCCCCCTCCTAAAAGGACCCTCCCGTGACCCCAATCCCCGATGACAAGCGCCGCGTCGCCGCGCAAAGTGAAGCCTGCGTCGACATCGCAGCACTTGCCGACGAGATCAGGGCAAACGCCGCTTCCCTCGACGAGCGCTGGCGCATGGCCCAATGGCTGATCGAACAGCTGCGCCAGCAATTGTTCGACGCCGATGCCTTGCGCCGTGCCGTCGCCACCGCCAACAGCCAGTTCGACGCCGCCGGCGTTGCCAGCCTGAAAATCAACCCGACTGCCATCCGGCGTGCCGCCATAGCCGGGCGGCGAGCGGCAGCACCCGCTCGTCTCAGCGCGGCAGCGATCCAGGCCGACAAGCTGCTTCTGTCCCTGCTCAGCCCCGGCGGCGCGCTCGACCCGCGCCCGGCGCTCGGCGCGCCGGCTGGAGGCATCGCGGGCAGATTTTCGCTTCGTGGCCGAGGCCGCGGCTGACCATGTGCACACTTGCCCTTATCGGCACGGCTCTCTCGGTCGGCGGCGGGCTGGTCGAAGGCCAGCAGTCTAGGCAGATGGCCGACTACCAAGCCAAGGCCTATGAACAGCAGGCGCGGACCGACGCGCAAGCCGCGGCCTTCGAACAAGGCCAGGAGCGCCACAAGCAGGATCTTCTGCAGGCGCAGGCGCGCGCCCAGGCCGGCGCCTCGGGCGTCGCCATGGCAGGCTCGCCGACCGAGGTGCTGGCGGCCAATGCAAGGCAGGGCCAGCTCGACATCAAGGCGATCCAGTACGGCTCGCAGCTGCGCCAGAACAATCTGACCACGCAGGCCGCAATCTCGCGTTTTTCCGGCAGGCAGGCGGCGGCGACCTCGATCTCTAGGGCAGGCGGCAACCTCGTGTCCGGCCTTTCCGGCCTCTACGACCCGAGCAAGGCGGTGACATTCGGCAAGAGCGCCTTTCCGCCGGCGCCGGGCGGAGGGCTTTACTGATGGCTACCATCCCCCTCCAGCTTGCCCAGCGCCGGCTCGACACCGGCAATGTGGTTTCCTATCCCGGCAGCTCGCCCGTCGGCGCCGCCATGCAAGGCTTTGGCGCCGAGCTCTCGGCTGTCGCCGAGCGGTTCAGGCAACAGAAGCAGCAGCAGGACGCCTTCGACGCCGAGGTCATCGGCCACGAGTTGAACGGGCAGATCGCCCAGGCCGAAAACGAGGCGATCCAGAATGCGCCGGCCGACGGTCGCGGCCTGCATGACAGCATGTACGGCCAGGTCGATCCGCGCACCGACGGCGTCGTCAAGTCCGGCCTGTTCGACAAGATCTTCGACAGCACCGTGCCGAAAGTGCCGGAGAGCGAACGCGCCAACTTCATCAGGAAGAAAGAGGCTTTAAGGCTGGCCGGCTCGGCACGCATGGCCGCACAGCAATATGCGCGCCGCCAGGATTATGAGCAGACCGAATGGTCCAAGGCGCAGGACTCCTACATGAGCGCCATCGCGCAGATCGACCCGGACGACACCGCAGCGTTCAAGGCGATCAGGCAGAGCGGGTTCGACTTCATCGCCAAGATGGGCAACCCGGTCGCCAGGCAAGCGGCCGAAACTGCCTGGCGCAGCAACACCGCAAAAGCGCTCGCCCAGGCGATGATCGCCAAGGATCCGGGCCGCGCTGTTGAACTGCTTGGCGGCGAGCCGAAGGCCACTGACGGCGGGATCAGCGGTGAAACCGCCGGCGCCGAAGGCGGCACCGATCTGTCGGCGAAAAGCCCGAATTGGTCCGCTTCGGGCGATGACCGCCTTGCTGATCTCAGGCCCGACGATAGGGCTGCGCTCGCCTGGCAGGCCGGCGCCTCGGTGGCGCAAAACTGATGTCCGCAACCAGGCGGCCGGGCTAGATTTTCTCGTTACCTGCCCCTGTTGCTTTGGCCGCAGGCTTTTTCATGGGAAAAAGCCAAGGTTCCTGAAGTCTCTGCTGGCAATGCACGCAGGTATGTGGTCGTTATCTAGGGCGATAAGAGCGACGGCGGCCTTTCTTACAACACAGGCTTGTGGTTCTGGATTTGAAATTCCCAAGCGCTGATGCGATCATTGGAACGGAAATCCACCTGGCCCGTCCAGGCTTCAGATGAAGGACTGACCCTATCTTGTTGCGCTTAGAGTCTTATCCGATGCTGGCAAGGATCGTTTTTCCGGTCACGTTGGCCGGCGTTCTCCTGCTCACTCTTCTGCCGGCGCGGTTCTTGCCGGATTTCGGCACGGCCGTCACGCTTTACGATGACAAGCTGCATCACGCCATCGCCTTCGCGGTGCTGGCGGCCCTGGGAAGCCTCGGCTGGCCGGAACACAAGGCAAGGCTGGTTGTTGTCCTCGCCTTCACCGGCGCGGCGATCGAGGTTCTTCAGGGCTCGCAACTGATAGGACGCGATCTGGATGGGTTCGACTGGGTTGCCGACTGCGCCGGCATGGCGTGCGGGCTGACAATCGCCGGCTGGACAAAGAGGCGCGTTGGCAGGCGCGTTGGCGGATTGCCATAGGCCGCATCGGGTTTTTTCTCTCGAGACAACACCGCCGGCCTGATCCGCGCCGGGGGCCGGCCTGAAATCATAGCGCACTTCAAGCCTCGCTTTCGCGGGGCTTTTTTCATGGAGCAAGCCTGATGGCTCGACCTGCAACTGCCGCCGTTCGACTTCTGACCGGCGAACGCGAACCCGTGCGCCTGGCGACCACGGCCAACATCCTCCTTCATGGCCTGCAGGCCATCGACGGCGTGCCGTGCGAGGTTGGCGACCGCGTGCTGGTCAAGGACCAGGCCGACCAGAGACAGAACGGAATCTACACGGTGAGCGAGGGCGAATGGTTCCGCGCCGCCGACGCCCGCACCGCCCGCACCTTGCAGAAGGGAACGACGGTTCACACCCAGCTTGGGACAATCAATGCCGGGCGGGTGTTTGAATTTAGCGTTGACGAGCCGGTGGTGGGCAGCGATGCCATCACCATTGCCCCGTTCGTGCCGCCCGACATTGCGGAGGTGGTCGAGGATGTCGAATCGCTGCGCGACGCAACGCTGGTGCTGAAGGATGCCACCGAGGCCAGTGCCGGCCAGGCAGCCGCCAGCGCTGCCAGCTCTGTCGCCAATGCCGGACAAACCGCCGCCGATGTCGTCACCACCGCGGCCAATCTGGCCAGCGCGCAGGCGGCGCGCGACGCGTCGCTGTATGGCAAGGGCATTTTCCCGACGACGACGGCGGCGATCGGCTTTGGTGTCGTTAGTAGCGGTGCGATCACGGCGGGCGCCGGTGGCACCAACGGCACCTTCGACCTGGCGTTTGCCGGCGGCGCTGGCTCGGGCGCGGCCGGCCGCTTCGTGGTCGCGGGCGGCGCGCTGACGCAGATCCTGATCACGGCGCCCGGCTCCTACACGGTGGCGCCAGTTTTCAGCTTTGCGGCATCGGCGGGATTGGCTGGCGCGGCCGCCGCTGTCGTACTCGGCACGAATGTCGCTGTCGGGCAATATTTCTGGACCGAAGTTTCGAGCGGAGTGCTTGGACTGTACACTGTGGCGGCCGGGCCGGTTGCCGTCGACACGGGCGTTCGTGCTTCGGCGGCGGAAGTCATTGCCTTGATCGGATCGAGGACGGTCGGGCCGGTTGCGATCGCTGGTTCGGTCGGCGGCACGATGGTCTCCAACAGCAGCGTCTATTACTGGCCGGGGTCACTATCGACGGTCGATGAATTTCTGTCGAGTGTGGAACTCGGCTTCGGCGCTGGGTCGGGAACAATTCATATCGTCTTTGCCCACGTCGAGGGCGATGGCACGTTAACTCTGGTTTCTGAACAAACTATCCCTGTCGTTGCCGGCCCGTCCTCCGTCAACTCGGGGCTCTCGATCCTGAAGCCGGCTGGCAGCGTCATGGGTTTACAGCGGACAGGCGCGGGCACCTGGTACTATACGGCCGGGGCAATTCCGAACGGCGAAAGCGAGTGGTTTACGGCGGCGGTGCCGACCTCGCACACCGCCAAGACCATCGGCTTTACAAACGGCCCGCAATGGAAAGCAACTTTCACGGGTGAAGTCGGCACAAAGGCACGTGCCGCCTACGACACCGCAAACGACCTGGTCGAAGTCGTCGGCACTGATCAGGCGGTTGGCTGGCCGAGCCTGGTCAACACCGGCACGAATACCCCGGCGAACTACAGCGTCGTCATGCAAACGCCAGCGCCGGCCGATGGCTACATTACCGAAGTCGACGTTGGGGCAAGCGGTTCTGGCGCGGCCAACATTCACGTTATTCAGTACAATGGCGACCTGACGGTCAACGTGATCAGCACGCATCAGATCACACTAGCCAATGGTGTGACCGAAATTCCCCTCAGCATCCCGATAGCAGCCGGGCAATATCCGGCGATCAGCGGTGGCGGTTACAGGTTTCAGAATAGCGTCAATCCGCAAGGCATTCCCGCATGGATCAAGGCCGCAGCGCTGTCGAACGGCGCGACTGTGGCGTCATCGACCCAGCACCGCTATGAGGTTGCGTTCACGATTAAGACGGGCCTTATTGCCGATGCCGCACGGGCTCTGAGCGGCGACACGCAGAACACCGGCATGAGCCTGCTGGCTGATGCCGACCCAAATGGCGTCGTTGATGCGACTGCGCTCTTTGCTTCGGCCGGGGCCGCTCACCCAAATCCTTATGTGCCGCCCGGCAGCTTCGCATTGACGGCTATGCCTAAGTCGGGTGACGGTTTTTGGGGGCCAGGAAAGCCGTTCGTCGGCCGCAGGAGGTTCTTCGTTCCGGCTCGCCCGTCGCTGTTCAATCTCTATGATGGCTTCCGCGCCAAGATGGCAGAGCATATCGCCAACAACGATGTGCTCTGCTTGATCGCCGACAGCATCGGTCATTGGGCGCTGGCCAGCAATGGCCCCGCGCACTGGTTCAATCGAGTTACCCAATTTGCCAATCTAGGCATTTCCGACGACGAACCGGGCATGACGGCGCTGCGGCCAAGCTCCACCTACACGCCGGCCTTCTATGGCATTACGACCAGCGGAACCGTCTCGACGGGAACGCGCGGGCCACTCGCCGAAAGCATCATCCTAGCGGATGGCGCGGCGCTGGCGTTCACGGGGGCTTATGAGCAGGTCGACGTCCACTATACCCAGGACGCCGGCCAAGGTTCTCTCGATTTCGCGTTCAATGGAGGCGCGGCCTACAAGACCGTCAATGCTGCCGGCGCTCTGGCGCTCGATCAATATTCCGGCCCGTCCCTGACAGGGCAGGCGGCGAGCGGAAACTATACCCTTACGGCCGTAGGCGGACCGGTGGAGATCACTGGGCTTATCCGTCTCGGCATCAAGGCGGCCGGTCCGCGCCTGCGGACGCTGCGCGCTGCGCACGGAAGCTATACGTTCGCATCCTTCAACGCGCCGCGCCTTGCTTCTGCGGTGGCACAATGCGGCTATGCTGGCGGCAAAATTGTGCCGGTCCTCGCCCTGGGCATCAATGACAGCTTTAGCACGCCGCCGGCGACGATTTCGGCCAATATCACGTCGATCATCAACACGCTGGAGGCGGCCGGCGCTCCTCGCATGATGGCCATGCCGCCAACACGGCCATCATCCGCTTGGGATAGCAGCTATACAGGCGGTCGCACCTATGACGCAGCGCTTGGCGCGATACGTCAAAGCTATCGGTCGCGCAATGTGCTGACGGTCCCGATCGACGGGTTCGATTACATCAATTCGGGGGCCTATCAAGAGGGCCTGCACTACAACGACGCCGGCATGGACGCCAATGCCCTTCGGTTCATCGAATACGTCGCGGAAAGGGGATAGACCGATGCCATTCGCAATTCAGCGCAAGGGTAAAGTGATCACCACGCTCGAAGAGGGTGAAGAGTGGGTGGTTGTTGGCAGGAAAATACTGATCACGAAACCCAGCAACCCGACGCATAGTCGCGAAATCACCGTGCCGAGGAACGACGCCGGAGGCCTTGTCGAGGTCTGGCTAGGCGGGGCTTAGTCTTTTCGCTTTATCGATCGAGCGGGATTCCCAACCACAACGGAAAATGGGGCTACGTCTCGCGTTACGACAGAGGCCGCGCCCACAACCGCGCCCTTGCCAATGGTGACGCCTTTGAGGATAGTCACGCCCATTCCGATCCAAGCATTGTCCTCGATCGTCACCGGGGCGATGCCGATATCTGTCCAGTCCTTTTTGCCTCGCCGCCAGTCGGCAACGTCTTTCGCACGCTGTTTCCAATCGAGAGAATGCGAATTGTGGTCGACGATAGTGACATCCCATGAGACCACAACATCGTTGCCGATGGTGATCCGCTGCGCTGCGACAAGGTGGCTTTTCCCGATGAAGCAATCCCGCCCGATTGTGATCTGCGCTTCACGACGATCGAAGGAGAAGCGACAGTGAAGAACGCAATCTTCGCCAAAAGCATGGCGACCTTTGCGGGCAGAACGAACGGCTTGGATGCTCAACTTCGCACCCACGCCGGCATTGATACCGGCCAGACGATATAGGAACGGCGGGACGAATGGCATCAGTGCTCGCCCGGCGGTCTCAACGCCGGCCGATCTTCAATAATGTGCTCTCCATCGACGAGGAAAAGGTGCCGCCAATAGAAGTGAGCGCAGAGATCTTCGAACTTTCCTCTTGCCTCTTCCTCGTCGTCGGTCTGCACCATGGCCATTGGGATTCGTCGGTTATCAATGGCCTGAACCGAAAACCGCAGGTCGGTCTTCTCTCTCGATAAGTCAGTGGTCATCGTCGTCCTCAATTTATCTTGCTTGGGCCCGGCGTCTCAGGCCGCGGGAGCTGCGCCGCAGCATCGACAAATGCAACCAATTCTGCCGTTGGAAGGCCGAAGGCAATCTCCGGCATACCTTCGGCGATCTCGACTATCACGATACAATGTTCAGGCATTTGGCCGGACAAGGCCGCACGAAGGTGCTGCGCCGGGGTGACGGTCTGGGTCTGGTCGTTGCGCCTCCGAGCAGTATCCTGGGAAGCCAAAAGCAACTTGAAAGCCAGGTCACGAATCTGGCTCGACGGGATGCGAGCCCATGCGTTCTCTGTGGGGTTCTGGAGTTCAACCAATACCGCATCGCCGCTTTCCTCCGGCTCGATTAGGCCTATTCCATTGAAGTAATAATCGCGCTTTGGCATCCACCTCTCCGAAATCCATTCACTCCCGCCATTTGCGGCACGCACCTCTGCTTTGCAAGCGTGATCGTGAGGTAGTTCACGCTCTAGTTCGTTTGGCTCGACACGGCCCCTGGCAGCGAGCCAGTGCAGGTAGCATTTCGCCAACCGCAGATACCGAGTGATCTTGTGGGTCGATAATTTCGGCGGCGTTTGGCTGCCGCCTGGCTGGCTTGCGCGTCCAAAAGACACGCCGTAGCCCGCGCCGCCGCGCAGGCGAATGGCGCAAAGACTGCAAAGACTAATGACGGCTGCCTTGCGGCTTGTCGTGAGGCTGGCTGTTCGACCACCAGATAAAATACAGCGAACCTATCTTCATAACCGGCACGCGGCGCTCGCGTTCGCGCACCCGCAATTCGCGATAGACTTTCATCTTCAGGGTGCCGCCCGGCAATTTGATACGCACTGCCATCGGTTCAACTCCCGCCGGCAAGGCAATGATGATGTGCAATGCAGCAATTAGAGAACTTCCCCCGCGGAAGAGTCAACAGCCGATGGTTTTTTGACTCTTCCCGGGAAGGGTTCGAGCGCAGGCGCCCGATGACGGTCAGGGCGTCAACGCGTCACCTGGGATAGGTCAGGATCGTCCGGTGCACCCGGCGGGTTGTTCAAAGGACGCGGCCGGTTCGACCACCAGGTGAAATAGACCGAACCTAATCTTGACGACGGGGATGCGGCGGCTGCGTTCGCGCCCGCGCAACTCCCGATACACCTTCATCTTCAAGGTGCCGCCCGGCAACCTGATACGAACCGCCATCAGCCCAACCCCCATTGTGCAGCGCAGCACTAGAGAGCTTCCGTTGCGGAAGAGTCAAGGGCCGGTCATCGTTTCCGGGGCTATCTTCTGGGACCGTTTCCGGAACGGTCGGGGCGCAGGCTCGGGATCATCGTTTTGGCGGGCGCCCTGACATGCTGCTCGGCCACCAGATGATGAAGTAATTTCCGACCTTCCAGACCGGAACCTCGCGCTTCTGTTCGCGGCGGCGCAGCTTGTCCCTCGTCTTGATCTTCAAGGTCCCGCCCGGAAGCCTGATCCTTAATGTCACGCGCCCTCCCGCACCTGTGTCCCACAGGGTATGAACGGTTCATGGCAGCAGTTTCATCCCGGCTAAGAGACCGTTTGGAAACTCTACTCTGGCGGCCATCTGATGGCGTTTTCTGCGCTTCCGGCCTTCGCCGGCCGAAGCACTTATGAGCGGTCGTGGCAGTTAAAGCTACGGCCGGCGTAGGCCGGTGCTCACGGACTAGCGCATGACCCCGGAAACCGATTTCGGTTTCCGGAAAGGATCATGCGCAAATGCAAAGTGTTAGAGCGTCCTTTGCGCGTCCAATTGGACGCGCAGCGCTCTAATGTCCGCTGCGCTCCGGTTCTCGAAACCACCACCATATGGCTCGCCAGAGCGAATTTCGAAACAGTCTCTAAGCGATTTCGGTTCAGGCGGCAGGACGCATCGAGCTGTTCTCAAGTGGTCAACACCGTCACTTGAAGAAGTCCGCCATGCCCTGGATGGCCAGGAACGCATAGAGGATCGGCCCGACGACCAGCCCGCAATAGAGGCACAGGATCGCTGCCAACGCCACAAGCAGCGGCTTGTCGCGGCCGACCGCGCATAGCTCGGCCTTCACCGTCCAGCGTGCCGTTCTTTCATCTTGCGACATCGGCCGCTGTCCTCCCCTTTGGGGCTCATTTCACACAATCGCTTGCAAACATCAACCGGCCCGCGAGGGCGGAAAGGACACGACCATGGACATGACGTTCAAGGGCGCCGCCAGGCGCCTGGACGACCTCGATCTGCCAAAACTTGGCGCCAGGATCGGCGTCGGCGAGGACGAGATCCACGCCTTTCTCGATGTCGAAACCAGCGGGCATGGCTTCGACGCCCATGGCCGGCCGATCATCCTGTTCGAGCCGCATGTCTTTTTCCGCAACCTGTCGGGGGCGAAGCGGGCGCAAGCTGTCGCGGCCGGCCTTGCCTATGCCAGATGGGGCGAAAAGCCTTATCCCCGGGACAGCTATCCGCGCCTGAAAGCCGCCTGCGCCATCGACGAGACGGCGGCGCTCAGATCGGCGTCGTGGGGCCTCGGCCAGGTGCTCGGCGAGAATTTCAAGGCGGCCGGCTTCCTCACCGTGCAGGCCATGGTCGAAGCTATGATGGAAGACGAGGCGCTGCAACTGGCGGCGGCGATCAATTTCATCGCCGCCAACCGGCTCGACGGCAAATTGCGCAAGCATGATTGGGCCGGCTTTGCCAAGGGTTACAACGGCGCATCCTTTGGGAAGAACGCCTACGATATCAGGCTTGCCGAGGCGTTCCGCAAATGGTCCGGGATCAAGGACACGCCGGCCGCTGCCCCAGCACAGCCTCCAGCGCCTGTTCCGATCCCGCAGCCTCCGCAACCGGACATTCTTATGTCTTCAGGGCCAAAGCACGAGCCGGGCGTGGCTGGAGTCCGGCCCGGACCGTTGCCCGGATTCTGGGCTGCAGTCCTGGCCCCCTTGGTCGCCGCAATCCTGTCCGTGTTTCGAAAGGTAAAGCCATGACGTGGTTCAATACCAATGCCGCGCACAATCTGATCAATGTGCTGATCCTGCTGCTCACCGGCCTGGTCGGCTTCGACTGGACGCTGTTCGGCATCGACGCTGCCCTGGCGCTCAAGATCACCGGGGTGCTGACCCTGCTCAAGATCCTGATGAATGTCGTCCGCGACGGCGTTGCCGGCCTCGTCAGAAGACAGCCTGCCGTGGAGGGCAATTGAGATGTGGGTGCTTTCCATGCTGAGCGCGCTCGCCGGCAATACGACGATCATGGCGATACTCGCCACGCTGGTCGGCGGCATCGGCCTGTTTGTCGCCGGCGGTCGGGCCAACAAGGATGCGGCCAGGCGAGCGGCGGAAAAACTCGCCGCCGCGCAGGATCGCCTCGAGATGGACCGCGAGGCGACCGATGCCGAACGCGCGGCGCGCGACCTGCCGGACGAAGCCGCACGGCGGGAGGCGATGCGATGGGCAAGGCACTGATGATCGGTCTGCTGCTCGGGGGCCTGTTGCTCGCCGGATGCACAACGCCGGTTTCGCCGGCGCGCCAGGTCTGGTGCGACCACAACCAGCCGCGCCGTCCCTCCGCCGTCGTCGTCGCCGCCATGACGCGGCCCGAGCTCGACGAGGTGAACGCCTACAACGCGAACGGCGCCAGATGGTGCGGGTGGAAGCCATGATACAGGAGTTTCTCGATGCTCTCGGCATCAAGGCGCCGGTGGTGGTCGCCGGCCTTTCCGGCGGCATTCTGCGCGCCTTGTCGCGCCACCGCTACAAGGTCCGCGAGATGGTGGCGTCGCCGATCTGCGGCGCGCTGGCGGCGGCCTACCTGACATTGCCAGTGGTGCATTACTTCCGCGCTACCGGCGTGCCGATACCGTCGCCCGACGACGGCACCACGACGCTGGCCGCGGCGTTCCTCATCGGCGTCTCGGCGATGTGGATCTCGGACATCGTCTTCGAGGTGGTGGTGAGGCGGTTCAAGCCGGAGAAGGAGGAATGAGATCGCGCCTGTCTTAAAGCGCGTCGCGTTTGACCGGCCTCATGCGACGCGCTTTAGGTTGTTGTTTTATGCATGTCGTTATCGCAAAACCGCTGCACACCCTCGGTTCAGGCCCGAGGGCATGCTTTTGCGCGACATGCATTATTGCGCCGCAGCAACAGCCTCTTGCGGGAGACCCGGGTGAAGATTGCGGAACCACTGGCGAAGGTGCGCGTTGGGCACGACCCTTGAGAGGATCTACTATGCCAGCTCGCCCAATCGTCTCGACAGCCGCAGCGATCCTGCTCGCCGCCACAAGCATGGCTTACGGCCGGCCGGATGCGCGCACCATGACATGCAAACAGACGCAGCAGCTGATCCAGAGCCGGCGCGCGATCGTCCTGTCCACCGGCCGCAACACCTATGATCGATATGTCCGCCAATACGGCAATGAGTGCGACTGGCCCGAAGCGCCCGTCACCTCCTATGTGAGGACGCTTGACGGTCAATGCCGGGTCCATCGATGCGAGGAACCGGTTCTCGGATTGCGATGATGCGCCATTAAAGTCCGGGATCAAACACCTAGGGTCTGCGCCGCGTCGCTTCGCTCCTTGCTTCGCCCTGGGATGACGAAGGTGTAGTAGCGTATGGCTAATCGCCAGCGTTGGAGATTGGTGCTAGAAGCAGCCGACGCCTGATCCAAGGTCTCTTCCCGCAACGTCTCTTCGCGCGACCACCAAGGTGGGCCGATGCGCTAAAAGCCGAAGGTTGCGGAACCACGGGCGAAGGTGCGCGTTGGGCACGACCCTTGAGAGGATCTATCATGCCAGCTCGCCCAATCGTCTCGACAGCCGCAGCGATCCTGCTCGCCGCCACAAGCATGGCTTACGGCCGGCCGGATGCGCGCACCATGACATGCGACGAGGCGCAGCAGCTGATCCAGAGCCGGCGCGCGATCGTCCTGACCACCGGCCGCAACACCTATGATCGATATGTCCGCCAATACGGCAATGAGTGCGACTGGCCCGAAGTGCCCGTCACCTCCTACATCAGGACGCTTGACGGTCAATGCCGGGTCCATCGATGCGAGGAACCGGTTTTCGATTTCCCGGACTAGTTCCCTCCACTTCGTCATCCCAGGGCGGAGCAAGGAGCGAAGCGACGCGGCGCAGACCCTGGGATCCATTCCGTGACATCAGCCGA
>NZ_JBVVQY010000055.1:0-16986 GCF_055811615.1 Mesorhizobium sp. WSM4807 | reverse complement strand
AGGAAATGCTGGCGCGAATGAATGCAAAACCCGATCGCGTGCTGTTTCCGAAGAGCAATTTGAGGTGAACTTCCTCACGCCCCGCTGTCGGCCCAGAACGCGACGTTAGAGTATCTGCACGGCAATGACGGCTTCTGGTGCTACCCGTGCATTCCGATATTCGGCCGGGACGCCAAAATCCCACCCAAAGCGGTTTCACAGCCTATGGTTGCAAGCGTCAGGTTTTCACCCTTGGCTAGGCCGCTGTGTCCAGACTTGTTTCCGGCGTCGATGAGACCCGGCCGGCCCGTTCGTCCTCGGTATCTTCCCACCAGTCGCCCAGGGCGTCGATGAGCGGCACAAGCTTGAGGCCGCGCGCTGTGAGGTCGTAGTCCACGCGCAGCGGATAGCCGGCATGCGCCGTTCGCCGCACAATCCCGGCTTCTTCCAGCTTGCGCAGTTCCAGCGCCAGAATGCGGTGCGACACGGTCGGGTTGTCACGCCTCAAATCGCTGAAGCGCTTAGTCCCGTCCTTGAGATAGTAGAGCAGCAAGGTAGGCCAGCGACCGCTGAGCACACGCATGGCCTCTTCGATCGGGCAGCTTGAGACGACATCTTTCATGGGCGGCACCCCGTGGTGGTTACAGAATAGTGCGTAATTTACATGGGACGACCAGCGTTTAGGGTCAAGCTTCGCTGCGCAGCGTGATCCCTAAACATGGAAGAGACAAAGAAATGGAACCTATCCTCCTTTACGGCTTCCCGGCAGGAAGTTCGATGGGGCTCGTCGCTGCTTTTGAACGCGTCGGACAGCCCTACCGCCTGTGTCGCGTCGACATGCTCACCGAAATGAAGAACGACGCCTATGCCAGCATCAACGGCCGTCAGGAAACGCCGGTATTGATCACGGACGAGGGCAGGGTGCTCACCGAGACCATGGCGATTGCCGCGTGGCTCGAAGCCCGCGACACGCAACGTCGTGTCAGCTTCGACCCTCGCTCGCCGGAAGCCGACCGGATACATCAGTTGATGGCTTTCGTGAACACCGGTTTCACCGCCGCTTTCACCCCGCTCTGGGCTGCATATGAAATGGAATCGGCCGAAGCGGCCCTGCTGGCGACCTTGCGTGATTTTGGCCGCAAGGCCGTTACCAACCGCCATGACCAGCTTGAGGCGATGATCGTCGACACCGCCTTTCTGGTCGGCGATCACCTGACGCTGGCGGATACCACGCTGATCGGCGTGGCACGCTGGGCAGAATTCCACAAGGCGGTCGACGGCGCCGCCTATCCCAAGCTGGCGGCGCTGCGCCGCCGGATCGAAAGCGATCCGGACGTGCGATATGCGCAGGCCATCGAGGATGGCGAAAAGCCGGCGGGTTCGGGTGCCTGTCTTGGCCACATTCCGCTGGCCGAGGTCATTGAACGATTTGGTGCCTAGCCTCTTTTCAGCGCGCGGCACGAACACGCCCTGTGCCGCGCCGCACTCGCTCCAACACCACCCGATTCGCGACAAGCACATCAAATTCGGCTATCATGCCAGCGTTCTTGAAGTGGCAGCTACGGGCGGCCATCCTGGCGGTGGCCGCCCCCGGATACGGGAGAATGGTTATGGCCAGCTTTCATGTCATGTCGGACGCGCGTGGAATGCACGTGCAGCCCACGGTGCGCCGCATCACCACGGCGGACCTGATGGATGCGCTGCGGCTCGGCGTCGAGGATTTCTGGGCTAAGCCATCGCATTACGTGTTCCTGTGCCTGATCTATCCGGTGGTCGGATTGATCCTGGCGCGGTGGACGACATCCGGCTCCAACGCCATCCAGCTGCTCTATCCGCTGATGTCCGGCTTCGCCCTGCTTGGACCCTTCGCCGCGATCGGTCTCTACGAGATCAGCCGCCGCCGCGAACTCGGCATGGACACGTCCTGGTGGCACGCGCTCGACGTGCGCCACTCGCCGGCGCTGCCGGCGATCGCGGTCATCGGCGCTATGCTGGTAGCACTGTTCCTGCTCTGGCTGTACACTGCGCAATCGATCTATACCGGCCTGTTCGGCAATCAGCCGCCGGCCTCGATCGGCGGCTTTGTGCGCGAGGTGCTGACAACGCCAAAAGGCTGGACGCTGATCCTGCTCGGCAATGCGGCCGGCTTCGTCTTCGCCGCGATCGTGCTGGCGACGACCGTCGTCGCGTTCCCGCTGCTGCTCGACCGCGATGTCGGCGCAGTCTCGGCAATCGAGACCTCGGCACGGGCGGTGATGACAAACCCGCTGCAGTTGGCGCTGTGGGGCCTGATGGTCGCCGTGCTGCTGGTCATCGGCTCGATCCCGCTGTTTGCCGGGCTCGCCGTCGTCATGCCTGTGCTTGGCCATGCGACGTGGCATCTCTATCGCAAGGTGGTCGAACCGGAGCGGGCGCAGCAGGACCGGCGGCCGATGTAGCTAGCGGCGGACTTTCAAGTCGATCGTGCCGCCGCTCTATCTTTTGTCTGAGCATCGGAACCAAAACCGGTACCCACTTCTGGGTTTCGACGCTTTAGTTAACGCTGCGCGTCGGTCGCCATCTTCAGGGCCAGTGCGGTCAGCACCGTGCCCATCATCCAGCGCTGGATCACCAGCCATAGCGGCCGGCCGGCGAGGAAAACGGCGATCGAGCCGGCCGTAACCGCGATGATCGCGTTGACGGTGAGGCTGATCGCGATCTGCGTGGTGCCGAGCACCAGAAGCTGCGACAGCACGTGGCCCTTGCCGGGGTTGATGAACTGCGGCAGCAGCGACAGGTAGAGCACCGCCACCTTCGGGTTGAGCAGATTGGTCATCAGGCCCATGGCGAACAATTTGCGCGGCCTGTCCTTCGGCAGTTCCCGGACCTGGAATGGCGAGCGTCCGCCTGGCCTCACTGCTTGCCACGCAAGCCACAAGAGGTAGAGCGCGCCGGCCAAACGCAACGCATCATAGGCGTAAGGCACGGCAAGCAGCAGCGCGGTGATGCCGAATGCCGCCGACAACACGTAGAAGACAAAGCCGAGCGCCACGCCGCCGAGCGAGATCAGGCCGGCCTTCGGTCCCTGTGACAGCGACCGCGAGATCAAATAGATCATGTTCGGGCCGGGCGTCAGCACCATGCCGAGGCAGACCAGCGCGAAGGCGAGATGGTTGGCGGCGTCGGGCACGGGCGCATCTCCGGGAAGTGCGCATGTGTGCCTCGTCGGACAACGACGCGCAAGGGCTTGGCGGATTCAGCCGTTGCGCCAGACGAAATTGCCGAACACACGCTGGGTCGCGTTCCTTCGCACCCCCTCTGGCCGGCAGGCCGGAGGGGGTGCTGTCCCGCCAGCCTCTCGCTTAAGTCGCCAGCCCCATCGCGTTCAGCCGACGATGCGCAGGTTCGACAATTCGTTGGCGATTTCCTTGAAATTGTCCGACAGCGTCGCCCCGGTCGCGTTCCAGAACAGCTTGGCCGGTTTGGTCGGATCGGTGGGATCCATGCGGAAGCGCGAGTCCGACGAGCATGCCTTCAGCGCGTCGAGTGCTTTCTTGTCGCCGGCATCGGTGGTCGACAGGTCGAGCGCGACGGTCATGACGAGAATGTTCGAATTCTTCGCGTTGGCGCAAAGGGTCTGCATCTGCTCGTCCAGCGCGGCGGTGTAGTTGGCGCCGGTATAGGTGGTCTTGCCGATGTCGGTGCTGGTGTTCATGAACAGGCGCGTCACGCTTCCAGACCCCGGATATGTCAGGCCGGTGTAACCGTAAGCGGCGTAGGTCGACCTGTTACTGGCATAGAGGCTGTCGCTGACGGCGCTGTAGGTATTGGCGCCGTCGGTCAGCACGATGACCACTTTGTCGTTGCCCCTTTCGGTGTTCGGCCGGCCCTCGGTGAAAGGTTCGTTGCTCGATACCGTCCGCCAGCCCCAGGCAAGGCCTTCCGGCACGTTGGTGTTGCCGTTCGGCGCCATGGCGTCGATGGCGTCCTTGATCTCCTCCTTCTGGGCAATCTGGCTGACGTCTTTGAGTGGCGTGATCGGGTTGGTCGTGCAGGACGAATTCGGGCCGTCGCCCGAGGCAGCCGACTTCGAACCGTAAGGCTTGACCAGGAAATACTTGCGCATGTCCGACTGCCGCTGCGAAGCGGTTGGGAGGTCGGTGAAATAGGGCCAGTCGGCCCACCAGTTGTTGCCGTAATTATACGACGTGATGTCGACGTCGTTGACACCGTCGCGGTTGAAATCGAGCCAGAGGGTGCCAGCCTCGTCCGGTGCGAACATCGGCACGAACAGCGTGGCAGGCGTGGCGGTGTTCGGCGTCGTGTCGTCGTTATTATACGGGTATGGCCTCGCCTCGACGCAACCCTGCCAACTCGCATAGCGGCTGGTGGTGTAGATATATTCCGGGGTGGTCCAGTGGCCGCTGCTGCAGTTGCCTTTTTTGTTATAGGTGTCGCAGATATACTGTTTCGTGTTAGGCACTTCTTCGCGGCCAGACTCGACCGTGATGTCGGCGTAAAGGCTGAAGCGGGTCAGTGGTTGATCCTCGCTGTCACCCCAGCCGGCGCCGCGCTTGTACCAGACGCCGTTGAGCTTCTCAGCGTATTTGTCTGGATCGTTGGCGGGGGTCATCGTCGTCCAGTCGAAGTCCTCGTGCTGGATCGGGGAGATGCCGTCCTGGTCCATCCAGCCATCCTGGTCACGGGTGGGACCGACATTGACCGAAGCCGCGAACGGCACGAGGGAGAACTGCACCGGTTTGCTGACCTGCTTCATCTGCTGTGCCTGCAGCGCCAACGTATCGACAAGCTGCTTGGCGGCAGTCTTCAGCAGATCAATCCGCATCTGGCCGGTGCCGGAACCCAGATTATTCATCGAGCCGGAATTATCGAGCACAAGGGCTACTTCCAGCGTGTTCTTGAGGCGGATTTCCGAGCACGCGGTGAAGGTTGTATCGCTGGTGGTCCCGCCGCCCATCAGCATGGCGGCGGCCGGCAGAAAATAGGGGTGGTACGTCAGGGCGCTGCAGAGCTTCAACGTGCCGCCACCCGCATTGTTGTTGGGGAGGGTGACGGTAAGCAACGTATTGGCCGGATCGACGGGGCCGAGATTGGCTTCGAAGAAAGTCTTGGCATAGGCCTTGGCGGCGTCGTCGCTTGCGCCGGAGACGATCTGGTGAGCGGTGGCGAGACCGGCGGCGTCCAGCGCGTTCAACGCAGCGTGCTTCTGGCGGAGCAGTTCCGAGTAGTCGACGCTGAGCGCCACGCCGCCCATGAGCGGCACCATGGTGATGACCGTCATCAGCGTATAGTTGCCACGCCGGTCCCTACCGAATTTTCGGATCATTGCCTTCAGCACCCCGCCAGAACCCCTTTGTCGGCGAAGCGATGCCACCAATCCTTAAATTTCAGATTGCTAAAATTCGTCCAAGATCGGCACACTTTTTCAAAGCTCGTTAACCACGCCGCCGATGGCGGCAACATGGCCTGCGATTTGGACCGGCGCGGAGCCTCCGTAAAGCTCTGGAAAACGAGAATTTTTGTGCCGTGCGATCATGCCTTCATTTCGGGGCGGCGATGCTGAACGCGGCGAAAGCTGGTGACAGGGTCAAGAGCTTCGGTTAATGCGGTCCGGTCGCTGCGGATCGTCGGCGGCGGCGCTCGCAACCATCATGACCTGGGAAACGATATGGCGGATTCGCCCGATATCATCGGCTCGCTCGCGGATTTGTCGGCAGCCTATTCTGCCATTCTTTGCGATGTCTGGGGCGTGGTCCACAATGGCGAACGGCATTTCCCGGCCGCGGCTCTGGCGCTGGCGACCGCACGCGAGGCGAAGATACCTGTGGTGCTGATTACCAATTCGCCACGCCGCAGCGCCGATGTGGTGGCGCAGATGAATGCGATCGGCGTTCCCTCGGAGGCCTACGACCGCGTCGTCACCTCCGGCGATGTGACCCGCGACCTGATCATCGAGGGCCCGCGAAGGATCTTCCATATCGGCGCCGATCGCGATTTCACGCTCTATGACGGGCTTGATGTCGAACTGGTCGAGGAGTTCGAGGCATCCGGCGTGGTCTGCACCGGGCTGTTCGACGACGAGGTCGAGAAGCCGGAAGACTACGCCGATCTTCTGCGGCGGCTACGTGCCAGGAACCTGCCCTTCATCTGCGCCAATCCCGACATCGTGGTCGAGCGCGGCGAGCGGATGATCTGGTGCGCCGGGGCCTTGGCTCGCGACTATGCCCAACTCGGCGGGCGGACGCTGATCGCCGGAAAACCATATGCCCCGGTCTATGACGTCGCGATGAAGGAGATCGCCGACTTGCTCGGCCACCCGGTGGAGCGCGCGGACGTGCTGGCCATCGGCGACGGCATGATGACCGACATCAAGGGTGCTGCCGACAACGGCTTCGACGTGCTCTACGTGTCGGGCGGCATCCATGCCCGCGACTACGGTGATACGCTACAACCGGATCCGGCCAGGCTAATTGCCTTTCTGGAAAGGCACGGCTACTGGCCGGTCGCGGTCATTCCGAGACTGCAGTAGGGTCGCTCGATGACGGAAGCCTTCGAACGCGTTTCTGCAATCTCGCCGCTGCCGGCCCATTTGCGTGGTGGCGTGGTGGCGATCGGCAATTTCGACGGTGTGCACCGCGGCCACCAGGCGGTGCTCGAGCGCGCGCTTGCCGAGGCCTGCCGGCGCGGCGTGCCGGCTCTGGTGCTGACCTTCGAGCCGCATCCGAGAAAGGTGTTCCGGCCTGAGATACCGCTGTTCGTGCTGACGCCGCCGCCGATGAAGGCACGGTTGTTGTCGTATCTAGGCTTTGCCGCACTCGTCGAACAGCCGTTCACGCGCGACTTCGCCGCACTGTCGGCGGAAGCGTTCGTGACCGACGTGCTGGACAGGAATCTCGGCATCATTCACGCCGTGACCGGCTTCGACTTCCACTTCGGCAAGGACAGGCAAGGCGGCCCGGCCTATCTGATGGCGGCCGGCGAACGCCACGGCTTCGGCGTCACCCTGGTTGACGCGTTTCGCGACGAGGGCGCCGAGGTGGTGTCGTCGAGCCGGATCCGCGCGCTGCTATGCGAAGGCACGGTGGGCGAGGCGGCCGGCCTGCTCGGCTACCGCTTCACGGTCGAAAGCGAGGTGATCGGCGGCCAGCAGCTTGGCCGGACGCTCGGCTTTCCAACCGCCAATATGAGGCTTTCGCCGGAAGCCACTCTGAAGGAAGGGATTTATGCCGTCCGCTTCCGTCGCGCCGACGGTACGCTTCATGATGGTGTTGCCAGCTTCGGTCGCCGCCCGACCGTCGATGACAACGGCGCGCCGCTTCTGGAAACTTTCGTTTTCGATTTTTCCAGCGATCTCTACGGCGAGATATGCGCGGTGTCCTTCTTTGGTTTCCTGCGCGCCGAGGTGAAGTTCGACGGGCTCGACGCGCTGGTCGCGCAGATGAAACGCGACGAGGTCGAGGCGAGGGCGCTGCTTGCCGGCGTCAGGCCGCTTTCCGAGCTCGACGCGGCCATTGCTTTCTAAAGCATGATCCCGAAAAGTGGGAACCGGTTTTCGGACAAGATCATGCTAAAACAACGACCTATTTTTTCAGCGCCAGGCCGACCGCAATGAAGGCCCAGCCCTGGAAGATCAGGTCGACGGCGAGAAACAGCCCCAGCACCCATACGCTGTTGACTGGCCAGCCCATGGCGATGACCAGGCCTGCCAGCGCGCTGATGATGCCGGCCGCCACCAGCCAGCCCCAGCCTTTTTCCGGTCTGTGCTTGTACCCGACCCAGGCCCTGAGCACGCCTGAAGCGAGAAGGGCGACCGCCAGCAGGAAGGTCAGCACCGCCGAGGCCAGCAGCGGATTGTAGAAGGCGAAGAACCCGGCGACGGCATAGAGAAGACCGCTGAGCAGCCAATAGAAGAACCGGCTCCAAGTCTTCACACCGAAGGCATGCATGATCTCGATGACACCGGCCATCAGCATCAGCCAGCCGACGACGTAGACCGAGGCGACCGTGGCGATGAACAGATTGCCGAAGGCGATGCCGCCGAGGATCAGCAGCAGCACGCCGAGCCCGACGAACCATCCCCATTTCGCCCGCGTCTGACCGATTGCATCCTTTAAAGCATCGCCCTGCAGGGTCATTGCCGCCATCTCCATCGTCGCCTGGCAACTTGCCAAATTTGGAGGGTAGCGCCGAAGGCCTTGCTCGTCCAGCGAGCAGCACGCGCCGGACGCACGCCAAAAAAGCGAGGCAGCGTTTCGAATTTAAATCAAAGTTTACTGAACCGGCGCCATGGCTCTTGGCCAGGCTGGTTGTTCCCGCCGGTGTTTCGTGCGTATGGAGTGACGATGCGTTCTGTCAGGGTGTTTCAGGTGGTCTTGGCCAGCTTCATGCTGGGCGCGCCCGGTGCCGCCGAAGCCGGCGAGGGCGCCTCGGGCTGGTTGTCCGGCGACTGGTATTTGACGGTCGGCGCCACCGGCATGGTCGCCCCGAACTTCGAGGGCGGCAAGAAGTACCTGCTCAGCGCCTCGCCGATCATCTCGCTCGGCAAGGCCGGTCCTGCGGCCCGCTTCACCTCGCGCAACGACAACATTTCGCTGGGGTTGATCGACGACGGCGGCCTCCGCGCCGGCCTGACCGGAAAATTGCTGTTTTCGCGTGATGGCGACGACGCCGACGAGCTGGAAGGCCTCGACCCGGTGCGCTGGGGTGGCGAGGCCGGCGGCTTCTTCGAATTCTATCCTTTTGACTGGTTGCGCGCCCGCGCCGAATTGCGGCACGGCCGACGCCTTCTATGATGTGACGCCGGACGTCAGAATTTCGGGCGGGCCGCGCGTTTCGTTCGCCTCGTCGGACTATTTCGACGCCTATTACGGCGTCAACGCCGACGAAGCCCTGGCTTCGGGCCTCAGCCAATACCGTCCGGGTGGCGGCGTGAAGTCGGCGGGCCTCGGCGGCGCGGTGACCTGGAAAGTGACCGAGCCGATGACGGCCAGCCTGTTCGGCGAATATTCGCGCCTGATGGGCCCGGCAGCCGATTCCAGCCTAGTCAAGGAGCGCGGCTCAAGCGATCAGTTCATGATCGGCGTGTCGACGACCTATCGCTTCGATTTCTCGATTTGAGTGCCTTGGCCCGGCAATCGCGTATCTGCCGGATATCTTATGACGTCACAAGCTGCAAGGAAGGCACCGAGAGTTCGGGCTTTTCAATATCGGCTGTCTCGGTTAAAAGCCCAGCCATGACGAGCTTTTCGCGCCTTTTCGCGCTGACGATACGAATTACAGGCCCGGTGTTTCGGGCGGCTTGAGCGCCGCCGGAGCCGCCGGGAATTTTGCGCGCGGCCTCTCGCGCTTTTTCCAGATCATGATAGTTCAACGCCCGGGCTCCTTTGCCGCCGGGCAATGCATATGGCAGACCAATGACCGATACCCCAATGACCGACACTGTTGAAACGATCGACTATTCCAAAACGCTCTATCTGCCGCAGACGGATTTCCCGATGCGCGCCGGCTTGCCCGAGAAGGAGCCGCTGCTGGTCAAGCGCTGGCAGGACATGGATCTTTACCGCAAGCTACGCGACAACGCCGCCGGCCGCGAAAAATACGTGCTGCATGACGGCCCGCCCTACGCCAATGGCAACATCCATATCGGCCATGCGCTGAACAAGATCCTCAAGGACGTCATCACGCGCTCGTTCCAGATGCGCGGTTATGACTCGAACTACGTGCCCGGCTGGGATTGTCACGGCCTGCCGATCGAATGGAAAATCGAGGAGCAATACCGCGCCAAGGGCAAGAACAAGGACGAGGTCCCGGTCAACGAGTTCCGTAAGGAATGCCGCGAGTTCGCCGCGCACTGGATCAAGGTGCAGGGCGCAGAATTCCAGCGGCTGGCTGTCGTCGGCGACTTCGACAATCCCTATACGACGATGGCGTTCCACGCCGAGGCGCGCATCGCCGGCGAACTGTTGAAATTCGCCATGTCCGGCCAACTCTATCGCGGCTCCAAGCCGGTGATGTGGAGCGTTGTCGAGCGCACCGCGCTGGCTGAAGCCGAAGTCGAATACCAGGACTATGAGAGCGACACGATCTGGGCGAAGTTTCCGGTTGTCAGCCTTGCCCGGCAAGTCACCAGCGTCGAAGATGGGCAACCAGCCTTGGATCCAAAGCTGACGCAGACGTCACTGGACTTGCTGGAGGCCCACGTCGTCATCTGGACGACCACGCCGTGGACCATCCCCGGCAACCGCGCCGTGAACTATTCGCCCCGCATCAACTATGGCCTCTACGAGGTCACGGCAGCAGAGAATGCTTTCGGCCCGCAACCTGGCGAAAAGCTGATCTTTGCCGACGCGCTGGCCGAAGAGGCTGCGGTCAAAGCCAAAGTGACGATGAATCGTCTCCGTAACGTTTCGGCCGAAGAGCTTGGAAGCCTTACGCTTTCTCATCCCTTCAACGGTTTGAACGGCGGCTACGAATTCCCCGTGCCGATGCTCGCCGGCGACCACGTCACCGACGATGCCGGCACCGGCTTCGTTCACACCTCGCCTAGCCACGGCCGCGAGGACTTCGACGCCTGGACGGACGCTGCATCGGAACTGCGCCAACGCGGCATCGACACGGCGATCCCGTTTCCTGTCGACGATGCCGGCTTCTTCACCAAGGACGCGCCGGGCTTCGGCGCGGACCGCGAGGGCGGAGCGGCGCGCGTCATCGACGACAACGGCAAGAAGGGCGATGCCAACCAGGCGGTCATCGACGAGCTGATCAAGCGCAACGCACTGTTCGCGCGCGGCCGGTTGAAGCATTCCTATCCGCATTCGTGGCGGTCGAAGAAGCCGATCATCTTCCGCAACACGCCGCAATGGTTCGTCTATATGGACAAGGATCTGGGCGACGGCACGACGCTGCGCAGCCGTGCCTTGAAGGCCATCGACGACACCCGCTTCGTGCCGGCCGCCGGCCAGAACCGCATTCGCGCCATGATCGAGGAGCGTCCCGATTGGGTGCTGTCGCGCCAGCGCGCCTGGGGCGTGCCGATCGCGGTCTTCGCCGATGCCGACGGCAATGTGCTGAACGACGAGGCGGTCAACCAGCGCATCGTGGACGCCTTCGAGAAGGAGGGCGCCGACGCATGGTTCGCGGCCGGCGCCAAGGAGCGTTTCCTCGGCAACCACGATGCCTCGAAATGGCAGCAGGTGATGGACATCCTCGATGTCTGGTTCGATTCCGGCTCGAGCCATGTCTTCACTCTCGAGGATCGCCCGGACCTGAAATGGCCGGCCGACCTTTACCTCGAAGGTTCCGACCAGCATCGCGGCTGGTTCCACTCCTCGCTGCTCGAAAGCTGCGGCACCAGGGGCAGGGCGCCTTACGACACCGTCGTTACCCATGGTTTCACCATGGACGAGGAGGGGCGGAAAATGTCGAAGTCGCTCGGCAATACAGTCGTGCCGCAGGACGTCATCAAGCAGTCGGGCGCCGATATCCTGCGGCTATGGGTGGTGACGACCGACTACTGGGAAGACCAGCGGCTCGGCAAGAACGTGCTGCAGACCAACATCGACGCCTACCGCAAGTTGCGCAACACCATCCGCTGGATGCTGGGCACGCTTGCCCATGACGATGGCGAGGAAGTGCCGCAGGATAAGATGCCGGAGCTGGAGCGGCTGATGCTGCATCGGCTCTCCGAACTCGATGAAGTCGTGCGCGCCGGCTATGACGCCTTCGAGTTCAAGCGCATCACCCGCACGCTGCTCGACTTCATGGTGGTCGAACTGTCGGCCTTCTATTTCGACATCCGCAAGGATGCGCTCTACTGCGAAGCGCCCTCCAGCGTGAAGCGCAAGGCGTCCGTGCAGGTGGTGCGCCATCTGTTCGACTGCCTGGTGAAATGGCTGGCGCCGATGCTGCCCTTCACCATGGAGGAGGCCTGGCTCGACCGTCATCCGGACGCCGTCTCGGTGCATCTCGACCAGTTCCCGCAAATCCCGGCCGACTGGAAGAACGAGGTGCTGGCGGAAAAGTGGCGCAAGGTGCGCCAGGTCCGCCGTGTCGTCACTGGGGCGCTGGAGATCGCACGTGCCCAGAAGGTCATCGGCTCGTCGCTGGAAGCGGTGCCGGTCGTCACGCTCGACGATGCGGCGCTCGAAGCAGCGATATCAGACGTCGACATGGCCGAAATGGCGATCACCAGCGATCTGGTCATTGCGCATGGCGACGCGCCTTCTGGTGCCTTCACGCTGGACGACGTCAAGGGCGTCGCCGTGGTGGTCGAGAAGGCCGAGGACCGTGGCCTGGTCAAATGCGCGCGCTCATGGCGCTACACGGCCGATGTCGGGCAGGACAGGGAATTCCCCGACGTTTCGGCGCGGGACGCAGCGGTTCTGCATGAATTGAAGGCGCTTGGTCGTATATAAGGCGGTGCACAAATGCCACGGCGGGCGGCTGATCGGCCCCCGCTCGTTGCCCTTAACGGGTGGTTGAGGTAAACACGCGAAACTCCGGACGACAAATTGTCGCCGGATTTCCGTCGGAAGAGCATAGGCGATGGGAACCGTCCTTTGGCCGGTGGCGATCGAGAGGCTGTCTAGAGTGGGACTTTTTGGCATGACCGAAAGAACTTGCGCGCGCGTTGCGCTGCTGGCGCCGCTTGTCGTATCCGGCTTGGCCCTTTCCGGCTGCATGGGCTCGCCGACCTACGGGACCGACAAGACCGCCTCCGCCCAGCTTGCCGGCGATCTCACCAGCGCTTTTTCAGTCATGCCGAAGAACAAGGAAAAGATCGACTACAAGCCGCGCCCCGAACTGGTGAAGCCGGCGCCGGGACAGAAGGAATTGCCGCCGCCGCAGGACAGCATCGCGACGGCAAGCGCCGATTGGCCGGAATCGCCCGAGCAACGCCGCGCTCGCCTGCGTGCCGAGGCCACGCTCAATCAGGACGATCCGTCCTACCAGGCGCAGATTGTCGATGACTTCCAGACGGATCCGTCGGCGATCAAGGCTGCGATGGCGCAGTCGGCTTCCAGTCATCCGCCGGCCTGGACTCCGGCGGATTCGGACAAGGGCCGCGCCGCCGAGGTCAAGCGCCGCCTCGCCGAAGGCAAGCAGGGTGACCCGAACACCCGCAAATATTTGAGCGAGCCGCCGGTGCAATACCGCGCCGCTGCCGCGACCGCGCCGGTGGACGACATCGGCGAGGACGAATACAAGAAAGAACGCCGCCTCAAGAAGGAAGCGGCCGCCAAGAACAAGAGCGGCATGTTCGACTGGCTGCCGTGGTAAGCTGCCGGCGCTAATGCATGTCGCATAAAACTGTGAAGCGGTTTTGCGATAACGACATGCATAAACAGCAACCTAAAGCGCGTCGCATGAGGCCGGTCTAACACGACGCGCTTTAGGGAAAGCTGGCGACGCTACGGTTCGCGTCGATCTCTGAAAAAATCCTTCAGAAGCAGCGCCGCGTCGCTTTCGGCCATGCCTGGATAGATATCTGGCAGATGGTGGCAGGTCGGTGAGGCGAAGAAGCGCACGCCGTTGACCACCGCGCCGCCCTTCTCGTCGGCGGCGCCGAAATAAAGCCGGCGCAGCCTGGCGAAGGAAATGGCGCCGGCGCACATGGCGCAGGGCTCCAGCGTCACATAGAGATCGTGGCCGGTGAGCCGCTCGCTCGACAGCTTGCGGCAGGCCTCGCGGATCGCCAGCATCTCGGCATGGGCGGTGGGGTCGGAAAGCTCGCGGGTGCGGTTGCCGGCACTGGCAACGACCGTATCGCCGGTGGCGATGACCGCGCCGATCGGCACTTCGCCACGCCGGGCGGCGGCTTCGGCCTCCTTGAGCGCCAGCGCCATGAAATCCGGCCGCTTCAAGCGGTTTCCATTCCTATTATCTCCTCGCTACTCCGGCGTGATCCTGTTATCTAGCGCATGACCCCGAAAACCGGAATCGGTTTCGGAAGGGATCATGCGCCAAATCAAAGTCCTACAGCGTCCTTTGCGCGTCCGTACGGACGCGCGGCGCTGTAGTGCAAACGAGCAAAAGCCACATGGACGACAAAGACAAGAAATTCCCGCGCCAAAAGGGCCCGCGCAAGAACGGCCCGCGCAAGAACGGCCCGGGCAAGAACGGCCCGAAACCGTTGGGCCCGCGTGGTCGCGATGCCGCTGCCGGCAAGGGCGGCAAGCCGTCCTTCGGCGCGAAAAAACCTTACGCGCCGCGTGGCGACCGCCCGATGGCGGCTGACGGCGAGCGGCCGAAGCGTGACTTCAAAAGCGGCGACCGGCCGATCAGCAAGGCGCCGCGCCCTGAAGGCAGGCCCTATGAAAAGCGTGAGGGGCCGCGCAAGCCATACGCCCCGCGCGGCGACCGCCCGATGGCGGCTGACGGCGAGCGGCCGAAGCGCGACTTCAAGAGTGGCGACCGGCCGTTCAGCAAGGGGCCGCGCCCTGAAGGCAAGCCTTATGAAAAGCGCGAGGGGCCTCGAAAACCCTATGCGCCACGCGGCGACCGGCCGATGGCAGCCGACGGCGAGCGGCCGAAGCGCGACTTCAAGGCCGGCGACAGGCCGTTCAGCAAAGGGCCGCGTCCGGAAGGCAAGCCTTATGAGAAGCGCGAAGGTCCGCGCAAGCCCTACGCGCCGCGCGGCAACCGGCCGGCGGCTGCCGAAGGCGAGCGCAGAGAAACGCGCTTCGACCGTCCCAAGCACGACTTCGGCGATCGGCCCAAGCGCGATTTTGGCGCTGCCCAAGGGGCATCGGGCGGCGGCTTCAAGCCGCGCCCACGTCCGGCCGAAGCGACGGAAGAGCCAGGCGAGCGCATCGCTAAGCGGCTGGCCCGCGCCGGCCTTGCCTCGCGCCGCGATGCCGAGGAACTGATCGCGGCCGGCCGCGTCAAGGTCAATGGAAGGGTGCTGTCCTCGCCCGCCTTCAATGTGATGCCCGGCGACATCATCCATCTCGACGGCATGGAGATCCCGCCGATCGAGCGCACCCGGCTGTTCCTGTTCCACAAGCCGGCCGGCGTTGTCACCACCAACCGTGATCCCGAGGGCCGCAAGACCGTCTTCGACGTGCTGCCGGCCGACCTGCCGCGGCTGATGACCATCGGCCGGCTCGACATCAACACCGAAGGCCTGCTGCTGCTCACCAATGATGGTGGGCTGGCGCGTGTGCTCGAACTGCCGGCGACCGGCTGGCTCAGGCGCTACCGCGTGCGCGTCCACGGCAAGGTCGAGGAAAGTGCGCTCGCCGGCTTGCGCGAAGGCATTGCCGTCGACGGCGTCTTCTACGGCGCCATCGAGGCGACGCTCGACCGCGAGCAAGGCACCAACGCCTGGCTGACGCTCGGCCTGCGCGAAGGCAAGAACCGCGAGGTCAGGAATATACTGGGCTCGCTTGGTCTCGACGTGACGCGGCTGATCCGCATTTCCTACGGGCCGTTCCAGCTCGACGACCTGCCCGAGGGCCATGTGCTGGAGATCAAGGGCCGCGTGCTGCGCGACCAGCTCGGCGAACGCCTGGTCGAGGAGTCCGGCGCCAATTTCGACGCTGAGATCACCAAGCCGTTTTCTAACAGGCCGGTGCGGCGCGAAGCGGTGCAGGAAGAGGAACCGGAGCGGCCGAAATTCACCCGCGACGGCGAACGCCGTCCGATCGGCGAAGGCGGGCTGATCAAGAACCGCAAACGCCGCGAAGGCAGCCGCGACGAGGCGCTGGGCAAGCTGTCGACAAGTCCCGGCGGAAGCTTTGGGCCGGAAAAGAGCTTTGGTGAGCGCCCCAAATCTGAACGCAGCGGCCCCGAACGCGGCGGCTTTGGCGATCGCGGCCCCAAATCTGAACGTAGCGGGCCGGGCGGCTTTGGCGGCAAACCGGGCGGCGGGAAAAAGTCCGAACGCGAGCAGCGCCCGATCGAGCCGCCGGGCCAGCGCAAGGCCAATGTCTGGATGGCGCCGGGCGCGCGGCCGATCGGCAAGGGCAGGGCGGACGCTGATGCCGCCAAGGCGGCCGAAGCCAAGGAACGCAAGGCCTCGTTCAAGCCGTCTTATGGCAAGCCCGCCCATGGAAAACCGGGAGGTGGAAAACCCGGAGGCGCAAAGCCGTTCGGCAAGCCGCGTGGTGCCGAGGATGGCGGTGCTAAAGGCGGCGACCGGCCGCGCAGTGGTCCCAAGGGATCAAGGGGAGGCAATGCGGATCGTCGGCGGTGAGTTTCGCGGGCGTCCGCTGGCGACGCCGCGCTCAAGCGCCATCCGCCCGACCACCGACCGCACCCGCGAGGCTGTCTTCAACGTGCTGGCGCATCGCTTTCCCGATAGGCTGGTCGGCGCGCGCGTGCTCGACCTGTTCGCCGGCACCGGCGCGCTCGGCCTCGAGGCGCTGTCACGCGGCGCATCTTATGGCGTCTTCATCGAAGAATCAGCGGAAGGGCGCGGCCTGATCCGCACCAATGTCGAAGCCTTCGGCCTCACCGGGCGTACCAAGATATTCCGACGCGACGCGACGGCGCTGGGCGAGGCGGGCACGATGGCCGCGTTCGGCCTGTTGTTCGCCGATCCGCCCTATGGCAAGGGCCTGGGCGAGCGTGCCTTGCGTTCGGCCAAGGCCGGCGGCTGGCTCGTCCCCGGCGCGCTCTGCGTCGTCGAGGAGGCGGCGGTGGCGCCGTTCGAGGCAGGGTCGGGCTTTTCGGTTGTCGACGAGCGCAGCTATGGCGAGACGGTCATCCGGTTTATCGAGGTTGGGTGAGCGCGGCGGCGATTGGCGCTTCCTCGCCCCCAATCCTTCATTGGGGAGGGAGGCGGCCGCCCACGGGTCTTGCCTTGGCAAGCCCGAAGACAGGCTCCGCGGCCGGAGAGGGGGACGGTTGTGCGACCCTCCACCATTCGAGACGTTCAAGTCAGCTCCTCCTCGGTTTGTCGGCGCAGTCCCCTCTCCGGCCGCTTCGCGGCCACCTTGTATGGGGCTTTCGCTGTCAAGGGGCCTTTTCAAGGCGGCCATCCCTTTGTTCGACGGTTTGGCGGCC
>NZ_JBVVQY010000054.1:0-18079 GCF_055811615.1 Mesorhizobium sp. WSM4807 | reverse complement strand
CCCCCCCCCCCCCCCCCCCCCCCCCCCCCCCCCCCCCCCCCCCCCCCACCCCCCCCCCCCCCCCCCCCCCCCCCCCCGCCCCCCCCCCCCCCCCCCCCCCGCGCCCCCCCCCCCCCCCCCCCCCCCCCCACCAGCCTTGGGAGGCTTTAGCTAGCGGGCCGCGGTCCAGCCCTTGTAGTCCTTCAGGTTCTCGGCCGTGATCAGCTGCGGGTCGAGCAGCACCGTCGCCTCGGCCGGCTTTTTGCCGGCAAGCACTTCAGCCGCCATCTGCAGCGATTGGCCAGCCATGACGTAAGGATCCTGCGAGGCCGAGGCCTTGATCATCGACGTGCCGGACGAGAGTTCCTTCTCGATATCGGGCGCGCCGTCGACCGCGGTGAAGATGAACTCCGAGCGGTTGAGCTGCTTGGCCGCAAGCTGGGCGCCGATCGCCGTCGGATCGTTGATCGCGAACACGGCATCGATCTTGTCGAAGCGGGTCAGCAGTGACTGGAACACCTTCAGCCCGCCGTCGCGCGAGCCTTCGGCGTTCTGGTCGTCGGAGAGGATCTTGATATCCGGGTGTTTTGCCAGCACGTCCTTGCAGCCCTTCACCCGCTCCAGGATCGACGACGATGCCGGGCCGTTCAGGATGACATAGTCACCCTTGCCACCGGTTTGGTCGACGAGGTACTGGCAGGCCGCTTCGCCGGCCTTGACGTTGTTGGTCATCACGGTGACGTCGGCGCCCGGCGCCGAGACGTCGAACGCGGCAACAACGATGCCCGCCGCTTGCGCCTTCTTGACCGCCGGTGCGATCGCCTTGGCATCGACGGCGTTGAGCATGATCACGTCGACGCCGGCCGCGATGAAGGAGTCGACCTGCGAGACCTGCTTGTTGAGGTCGTAGTCGGCCGACACCGATGTCACCTCGACATTCGGGTTGATTTTCCTCGCCGCGTCCTCGATGCCCTTGATGGTGGCGACGAAGAACGGGTTGCCGAGCAGGCCGACCGAGATGCCGACCTTGTTCAGATCCTTGGCCGAAGCCGGTGCGATGGCGACGGCCGCAAGGGCAACGCCGCAGAGCAGTTTAGCGATGGTCTTCATTCTTTTCCTCCTGATGCCCCGCGCCTCTCACGGTGCGTTACATGAAACCGGGTCGTTGACGCCGGCGACTAAGGTCAATCACGTTCTTGCTCCTGCCTGGAGCCTGTAGCGGTCGAGGGCGACCGCCACGATGATCACCAATCCCTTGATGATGTACTGCCAGATGTCGGAAACGCCGGCCAGGATGAGCCCGTTGGAGAGCACCGCTATGATCAGCCCGCCGATCAGCGTGCCCCAAATCGAGCCGACGCCGCCGACGAAGCTGGTGCCGCCGAGAATGACCGCGGCAATGGCGTCGAGTTCGTAGGACTGCCCAAGCTGCAGCCCGTTGGCCGCATAGAGCCGGGCCGCCGACATGGCGCCGCCAACACCGGCCAGAAGGCCTGAAACGCCATAGACGAAGAGCAGCACCAGCGGCACCTTGATGCCGGTGAGGCGGGCGGCCTCGGCATTGCCGCCGACGGCATAGATCCAGGTGCCGAGCACGGTGCGCTTGAGCACCAGCCAGGACAGCACCACGACCGACAGAGCGATGATGACCAGCCAGGGGATGCCGAACAGCGAACCGTTGCCGATGAAGTCGAACGGCAGGTCCGAGTTGAACACCGTGGTGTCCTGGCCGAGCAGGCGGGCGACCCCGCGCACGGCGGTCAGCGAACCCAGCGTAACGATGAAGGGCGGCAGCTTGATATAGGCGACGAGCAGTCCGTTGATGACGCCGAAGCCGAGGCCGACCAGAATGGCCGCCGGCACGCCGAGCATGCCCCACTCCGGCACCAGCGACACCATCACCGCCACCATCGCCGATGCGGCAAGGATGGAGCCGACGGACAGGTCGACGCCGCCGGTCAGGATGACGAAGGTCATGCCGGCCGCAAGCACGATGTTGATCGACGACTGCTGGGTTACGATCAACAGGTTGGTCTCGGTGAGGAAGCGCGGGTTCATGACCTGGAAGCCTGCCGCCAAAAGGATCAGGACCGGCAGCATGCCAAGGGCGGCGAAGGCGGTGCGCAGCCGCCGGCTCCTGCCGACAGCCTGGTCGCCCGCGCTCATCTCGGTTGCCTTGTCGGTCATCCCTTGGCCGCTCCCGTTGCAAGTTCCATGATCGCTTCCTGACTGAGCGGCTGGCCTGCGGACGCTGTCACCTCGCCTGATATGGTGCCGTCGCGCATCACCAGAACGCGGTCGGCGACGCCGATCACCTCCGGCAGTTCGCTGGAGATCATCAGGATGGCGATGCCCTTCTTGGCGAGATCGTCGATCAGCCGGTAGATTTCCGACTTCGCCCCGACATCGACGCCGCGTGTTGGCTCGTCGAGGATGAGAACCCGCGGTTCGGTTTCGAGCAGGCGGGCGAGCAGCACCTTCTGCTGGTTGCCGCCCGACAGCGAGCCGGCATTGGCCTGCAACGACCTGGTGCGGAGGGAGAGTTCGGAAACGGCCTTGGCGGCACGCCTTTCGGCCGTCGCGAAGTCGCGCAAGCCTCCGGCCTGCGCATCCCTTGCGAGCACGCCCATGCTGATATTGTCGGAAATCGACATGTCGAGGAACAGACCGAGTTCCTTGCGGTCTTCGGTAAGATAGGCAATGCCGGCATTCAGCGCCTCGCGCGGCGAGCCGATGGATATGGACTTGCCGTCGAGTTCCAGCGTGCCTGATGTGTGCCTGTCGGCGCCGAAGATCAGCCGTGCGAGCTCGGTGCGGCCCGAACCGACAAGGCCCGCCAGCGCCAGCACTTCGCCCTTGTGCAGGTCGAAGGAACAGTCCTTCAGGAGATTGCCATCCGACATGCCGCGCACCGACAATGCGATCGCTCGGTTGCTGTCCGGCGGGCGGTGATCTTTTTTGTAGAAGGCGGACAGGTCACGGCCGACCATCATCGAAACGAGGCGCGAGGCGTTCAGATCGGCGCGATCGAGCGTGCCGACATAGCCGCTGTCGCGGAGCACGCTGACGCGGTCGGCAAGCTGGTAGACCTCTTCCATGCGGTGGCTGATGTAGATGATGGCGATGCCCTGCGACTTCAGCGTCGCAATCACCTCGAACAGCCTGTCCGTCTCGCGCGAGGTCAGCGACGTCGTCGGCTCGTCCATGACGATGATGCGCGCGCTGGTCGACAGCGCGCGAGCGATCTCGACCATCTGGCGCTCGCCGAGCGACAGGCTGGAGACAAGGGCGCGTGCCGAGAAGGAGACGCCGAGCTGCGCGATGATTTCCTTGGCGCGCCGGTTGCACTGGTCGCGGTCGACGATGCCGAACCGTCTCGGTTCGTTGCCGAGGAAGATGTTCTGCGCGACCGTCAGGTTGGGCGCCAGCGACAGCTCCTGATAGATGACCGCGATGCCGTTGGCGCGTGCCTTGATCGGGTCGCCGGTCGCGACCGGCGTGCCGTCGATCAGGATGTCGCCGCCGGGATCTGGCCGATAGGCGCCGGACAGCACCTTCATCAGCGTCGACTTGCCGGCGCCGTTTTCGCCCATCAGCGCGTGCAGTTCGCCGGCGTGCACGGTCAGCGACACATCCTGCAAGGCGCGGATCGGGCCGAACGTCTTGGAGATGTGCCGCATCTCCAGCACCGGCTGGCGCACTGTTTCGATTCGGGCGGCGGCGGTCATCGCGTGCCTCCCGCTGCTGCACCAACGATGCCTCGGTCGGCGGAAAGGCCGCGCCAGCTGTCGCGATAGAAGGCAAGCCCGGTGAGGCTTGAAGCACGAACAGGCTCCGGCGCCTCGGCGGCAAATTCGCGTCCAACACTCTCGAAGGCGAGAGCCGCCGCTCCAGTGGCGCTGCCCTCCAGCGTGGCGCCCTGCATGAAGGCCTGGCCTGGACGCAGCTGCGCCAGCAGGCTGACGAGCAGGCCGCCACTGTTCAGCCCGCCATCGACGATTATGGTGTTGTTCGAATGGATCAGGTCGAGACACAGATCGACCATCAGCGCGACATAGAGCAGCGCCACGGCCGCGCGCTCCTCCGCGGTGGGTGTGCGCCCGACCAATTCGCCGGGATGGCCAGGCATCGGCCCGCCTGGCGCGAAGCTCGGCAGCGCCATGATGCCGGCGTCGATCACCTGCTGTACTGTGGAGCGGTCGATTGCACCCTGCCAGCCGGCGCTGATCGTCGCGAATTCGCGCCCGCCCATGAAGCGGATGGTCGGCACCGGGCCACCATCGACATCGACATTGACCAGCATGTCGCGATCGCGATCGAGCGCGTCGAGCGGGCAGTCCGGATTGAGCACGACGACCCAGGTGCCGGTCGAGACCACAGTGACCGGCCCAAGCTCCTGGCGGCGATAGGCATGGAGCGCCGCATTGCTGTCATGGACACCGTTGTGGATGGCGATCGGCCGCGCCGCCTCGCCGAAGCGCTGCTCGCCGATGACCGCGCCGGCACGCTCGAAGGCGGGCATCTGGCCGCGCCAGCCTTCGGCGTCGACCAAAGAGCTGAAATCACGTTTGCGCGGCGCCCACAGATGCGAGTGGCAGCCGAGATAGGACACCTCCGAGACCGCCCGGCCACCAAAGCGCCAGCTCCAGTACTGGGGATAACCGAGGATCGATTTGGTGGCGGCGAACACGCTTGGTTGCACCGTCTTCAGCCACAGCATGTGGCGACCATAGTTGAAGCCGAGCGGCAGGCGCGGCGAGAAGGTCTCGGCAAAATCCGGAATGCGGCGATCGATCTGCGCAGCAAGCTCGGCCGGGGGCTCCTGCTCGTAGTCGAGGATCGGATGCGTCAGCGCCGCATCGTCGACCAAGGCAAAGGTGCAGCCATGGCCCGATACCATCAAACCCTCTATGCCATGGATGTCGACCGCTTCGCCGACGGCGCGCGCCGCCCAATCGTGAAGCGCTGCTTCGTCGAGCACACTGAAGCCGCCTTCGCGCGTCCAGTTCGGCTGGGTCCGGCGCTCACCCAGAATCTGCCCGGCCTGACCGAAGACGAACAGCTTCGAGTTGGTCTTGCCGAAGTCGAGGACAGCCACCCTCACTGGACGGCTCCCGAGGCAGAGGCGATCCGCACCATGACGCCGGCGTTTTCGAGCATGCGTGCGTCGGCATCGGAAAGACCGTCGTCGGTCACCAGCGTGCCGATGCGCGACAAGGGCAGCGCGACGTTGCGCGCATGGATCGACAGTTTGCGGCTGTCGGCCAGCACCACGATCTGGTCGGCGCATAGGCTGAGTTCGGCGATGGAGCGGACCAGCAGCGGATGCGATTCCAGCACGCCCTCCGGGCCGATGCCTTGCGCGCCAAGAAAGAACTTCGATGCGTAGAAAGGCACCGTCTGGGTGAGCGAATGAATGATGCCAGGCTCGCGATGAAGTTCACCCCCGGCAACGGTCAGGCTGCAATGGCCGTGGTCGCTCAAATAGGCCACGAGCGGCATCGAGTTGGTATAGAGCCGGATGTTGCGGTCGGCGAGCTTGACGCCGAGATGGAAGCAGGTCGAACCGCCATGCACGATGACGGCGTCGCCATCGCGCACCAGGGTCGCCGCGAGAGCGGCGATCTGCCGCTTGGCTTCGACCGCGAGATCGCGGTTCTCGTCGTAAGGCCTGGCATAGGCGACGCCCGCCTGCGAAGCGCCATCGAGCGCCGAGATGCCGCCATAGACCTTCCGTGCTTCGCCGGCCTCGTCGATCTTGTCGATGTCGCGCCGCACCGTCGCAGCCGACACGCCGAGCCGCTCCTGCAGCTCGCGCACCGAGGCGAAAGGGCGGTCCCGCAACAAGTCGACGATCTGACGCTGGCGGCCGGAGTCGCTCAACGGATACCCTCCCGAAATGCCATTTTGCCACGGCAATTGGTGCAACTTACTCAATGCGGATCAGATTGCAAGCTAGATTGACGAGATAAGATCACTATTGACGTAACTTACTCGCATCTGCGATACCAGCGTCATTCGTTATCCCGGCTACGGGATCCAAAGCCGTGGCTAGGGGCCGGTTTGTGAAGGAGTTTCGATGGCAATCAATGCGGATGCGCAGGAACTGGCTGCTTTGCGGTCGCTTTCGGCCAGCATCGGGCGCGACCCGCATTTGACCCAGGCGGCGGGCGGCAACACTTCGCTGAAAGCCGGCGACACGCTCTGGATCAAGGCTTCGGGTACCTGGCTGAAGAATGCGCTCGCCGAGGACATCATGGTTCCCGTGGTGATCCCCCCGCTGCTCAGGGCCGTCGAACAGCGCGACCCGGCCGCCGATCAGCCACAGGCGTTCGCCATCGAGGCGCTCAACATCCGCAAGCTGCGACCCTCGATCGAGACCACGGTTCACGCGCTGATGCCGCAGCGCGTCGTTCTGCATGTCCACTGCGTCGACACCATTTCGCTTGCCGTGCAGGCCGACTGCGAGGCTCAAATCGCCAAGCGCCTGGATGGCCTCGAATGGGCGTATGTCCGTTATCTCCGGCCGGGCCTGCCGCTTGCCCAGGGCATTGCCGAGCGCCTTCGGCCTGGGGTCGATGTGCTGATCCTTGCCAATCACGGCCTGGTCGTCGCAGCCGAGACCGTCGCCGGCGCCGAGGCGCTGCTGCGTCGCGTCACACGACTTCTGGCGCGGCCGCCCCGTAAGGTGGCGGAGCCCAACCTTGTTGCATTGACGGAACTCATCGGACGCACCGGGTACAGATTGCCGGCGGATATCGAAGCGCATGCCGTCGCGATCGATCCTGAAAGCTGCCGCATGGCGTCTGGGGGCAGCCTCTATCCCGATCACGTCATCTTTCTCGGCCAGGGTTCGGTCGTGGCGAGGTCCGGCGAGGACGTTATGCGTGTCACCGAACGGTGCGGCACGGCACCCGCGGCAATTTTGTTTCCCGGGCTTGGCGTGCTAATGCGCGGCGACGCCAGTCCCGGCGCCGATGCCATGCAACGCTGCCTCGCCGACGTGACGGCGCGGGTCGACGTCGCGGCGAAGCTGAACTATCTGACCGCCGCCGAGAATGACGAGCTGATCAACTGGGACGCCGAGCAGTATCGCCAGAAACTCAATGCTGCTGGCGGCTGACATGGCGCTTTCAATCGGTATCGACATCGGCACATCAGGCACGCGCGCCGTCGCTATGCGGCCGGACTTTTCGATTGCCGCGCGTTCCGCCGTTCCACTCGACAGATTTGGCCAGAACGCCCGCGACCCCTCGGTATGGTGGTCAGCGATCGGCGCGGCGCTGACGGAACTGCTTTCAGGCATCGATCGCGCGACGGTCCGGTCGATCGCCGTCGACGGCACTTCGGGCACGTTGCTGCCGGTCGACGGCGCCGGCCGGCCGCTGGCCGAGCCGCTGATGTACAACGACAAGGTCGATGACGACGCCATTCTGGCCGTGATCGCGCGCGAGGCGCCGGCAGCGAGCGCAGCACGTGGGGCGACGTCAGGTCTCGCCAAGGCGCTGTGGTTCCGGCGCCAGCCCGAGGTTGTCGCGGTGCTGCATCAGGCCGACTGGATCGCGGGACAGTTCTCCGGCCGCTTCGACGCCAGCGACGAGAACAATGCCCTGAAAACCGGCTACGACGTCGAGGCGCGGCACTGGCCGGACTGGATCGCGGCGACCGGCATGCGGATGGACTTTCTTCCTCGTGTCGTCAAGCCGGGCGACGTCACGGGAACGCTCACTGCGAGCGCAGCGGACCTGTTCGGCCTAGCGCGCGACGTCGCCGTGGTCGCTGGGACGACCGATGGCTGCGCGTCGTTCCTGGCGACGGGCGCTGCGGCAGTTGGCGACGGCGTCACCGCGCTGGGGTCTTCGCTGACTATAAAGATCCTCTCCGACCGGCCGATCTCGGCGCCGCAGTTCGGCATCTACAGCCACCGGTTGGGAGATGCCTATCTGGCCGGTGGTGCGTCGAATTCGGGCGGCAAGGTGCTGGCGCAGCATTTTTCTCTTGCGCGCATCATCGAGTTGAGTGCGGCGATCGATCCCATGACCGAGACCGGTCTCGATTACTATCCGCTTGCCGCGGTCGGCGAACGCTTTCCGATCGCCGATCCTGCTCTGCCGCCACGTCTGACGCCGCGGCCGGCGGACGACGCCGACTATCTGAAAGCTATGTTGGAGGGCATTGCCGAGATCGAGGCGCTCGGCTATCGCCGGCTTGCCGAGCTCGGCGCGCCTCGGCTGCTCTCGGTGAGAAGTGTCGGCGGCGGTGCGGCAAATCCCGCCTGGACCGCGATTCGGCAGCGCAAGCTGGGCGTCGATTTTCTGCCGGCGCTTTCGGACGAGGCGGCCGCCGGCACGGCGCGGCTGGCGCTGATGGGCGCAATCGCAGCGGGGCTGTTGTGAGCACGAAAACGGTCGAACATCTCGACGGCATCGGAGCGCTGGTCGAGCGCTATCAGGTGTTCCTGCTCGATCAGTTCGGCGTGCTGCACGATGGTACGAACCCCTATCCCGGCGCTGTGGAGGCATTGTCGGCACTGAAGCGGGCAGGCAGGACGATCGTGCTGGTCTCGAACTCCGGCAGGCGGGCGCGGCCCAATGAGGCCCGGTTGCTGAAGCTCGGCTTCGAACCAGGAAGCTGGGACCAATTTGTCTCTTCCGGCGAGATCGCGTGGCGGTCCTTTCACGAAATGGCGGTATCCGGAACGCTGCGCCCAAACACAAAGTGCCTGCTGATCAGCCGCGAAGGCGACCGCTCGGCGATTGAAGGCCTGCCTTTCGCGTTGACCGGGGACGGCGACGATGCCGAGTTGGTGCTGATCGCCGCCAGCGAGGGCGATCGCTACGACATCGAGCACTATCGCAGACTTTTTGCACCGGCAGCGATGCGGCATGTGCCGTGCTTCTGCACCAATCCCGACAAGATCATGCTGACCGCCGTGGGGCCGCGTTTTGGCGCAGGTCAGCTTGCGGATCTCTACGAGAGCCTCGGCGGCAGCGTCACCCGCATCGGCAAGCCCTACGCCCCGATCTTCGACGCCGCGCTGGCGCTGGCGGGCAACCCGGACCGCAGCACCGTGGTTTGTGTCGGCGACAGCGTCGAACACGATATCGCTGGTGGAATTGGCGCCGGCGTGGCGACTGCGCTGGTCTTGTCCGGAATATTGGCGGATACCCCTGACCTGGCCAAGATTTTCGACAAACTGGACGCCTTCCCCGATTACACCACGGATAGTTTCAAATTCGCTGATTGAGATCGGCAGCTTTCGAGGGTTGAGCGCTGCCATAGTGATCGTTCCGTCGTTCGTGCTGCTTTCGGTGGCGCAGCCCTTTGGCTGCTGTTGCCAGTTCACAACTGGTTGGTCAGAGGCTATTGAACTGCATGCGTGATTTCCAACTCCCCGGGCGCTCGCCGGTTCGTGCGACGGAAGCGATGGCCGCGACATCGCACCCTCTGGCGACGCTGGCGGCGATCGAGATGCTGCGGTCCGGCGGCAACGCGATGGACGCAGCCGTCTGCGCGGCTGCGGTGCAGGCGGTGGTCGAGCCGCAGTCGACGGGTATCGGCGGCGACTGTTTCGTCCTCTACTGTCCCAACGGCCAAGGCGAGGTTCTGGCCTTCAACGGCTCCGGCCGCGCACCGGCAGCAGCAGAGGCGCAGTGGTATCTGGACAGGGGGCATGACGAACTGCCTGAGTCCGGTCCGCACGCGGTCACCGTGCCGGGCGCCGTCGACGCCTGGTGCCGGCTGCTCGAGGATCACGGCAGAAAGGGCATCGACGCCGCGCTCGCACCCGCCATACGTTACGCCGAACAGGGCTACGTCGTCCAAGACCGCGTGGCCTTCGACTGGGCTGAAAGTGCTGCCTTGCTGGCCGCCGACGAACATGCCGCGCGGATTTTTCTGCCGGATGGAAAGGCGCCGCTGGCCGGCGAGCTGCACCGGCAGCCGCAACTGGCCGATACCTTGCGCATCGTCTCGCGCCGCGGTCGTGCCGGCTTCTATGAAGGCGAGGTCGCCGACGACATGGTGTCGCGTCTGCGCGCGCTTGGCGGGCTGCATGCGCTCGAGGATTTTGCGGCCACGAAGGGCGACTATGTCAGGCCGGTCGGCACATCCTACCGGGGCTACGACATCCATCAGATGCCGCCGAACAACCAGGGGCTGACGGCACTGATCATGCTGAATGTGCTGTCGGGCTTTTCGCTCGGCTCCCTGGAGCCGAACGGCGGCGAGCGCTTTCATCTCGAGATCGAGGCGGGGCGGCTTGCCTATCAGGACCGCGACGATTTCATCGGCGACCAGAACCACGTCCATGTTCCCGTAGAGCAGTTGTTGTCGAGATACCATGCGGACAAGCTTCGCGCCGAGATCGATCCGGCGCGCGCGATGACGCATCTGCCTCGGCTTGAGCTTCAGCCGAGCGATACCGTCTACATCTCGGTGGTCGACCGCGACCGTAATGCAGTCAGCTTCATCAACTCGACCTTTTATTCGTTCGGCAGCGGGGTGGTCGGTCCCAGGACCGGTGTCGTCCTGCAGAACCGCGGCAGCAGCTTCCGCCTGGCGGCGGACCATCCAAACCGCATCGCCCCGGGAAAACGCCCGATGCACACCATTATGCCTGGCATGGTGACAGCCAAGGGCCGGGTGGTCATGCCATTCGGCGTGATGGGCGGCGGCTACCAGCCTTTCGGCCATGTCCACCTGCTCACCAACATGATCGATTTCGGCATGGACCCGCAGGAGGCGCTGGATGCGCCACGCGTGTTCTACAGACAGGATACGGTGGAGGCGGAGCGTGGCGTTCCGGCCGATGCAATCGCCGGCCTGCGTGAGCGAGGCCACCAGCTGTCGATCGCGACCGAGCCGCATGGCGGCGGCCAGCTGGTGCTGATCGACTGGGACAAGGGTACGCTTACCGGCGCCTCCGATCCACGAAAGGACGGTTGCGCGCTGGGTTACTGACGATCGGCCGCGCCCTGCGTGCTGGTCCTGTTCAGTTTTGGCGCTGCCGCCACCAGCGCCTTGCCGATCGCCGACTGCGGGGCACCGATGACCGCACGGGCGTTGCCGCTCTCGGCGACGCGGCCGGCATCGAGAATGACGACACGATGAGCGATGGCGCTGATGACGCCAAGATCATGCGAAATGAATAGATAGGCGATCCGTTCCTCGCGTTGCAGATCGAGCAGCAATTGCAGGATCTGCCGGCGCACCGATACGTCGAGCGCCGACACTGCCTCATCGAGCACGATCAGCGACGGCTTTGTGGCGATGGCGCGAGCAATCGCTATACGCTGGCGCTGGCCGCCCGAGATCTCGTGGATGGCGCGGCCGGCGAGATCAGCGCTCAAGCCGACACGCTCGAGCAGAGCAGCGATGCGGTGCGGGCGCTCCGGTCGAGAGGCGACGCCATGGATGCGCAAAGGATCGTCAAGCACGCGCGCTACCATGGCGCGCGGGTTGAAGGCGGCGAGCGGGTCCTGGAACACCATTTGCAAACGCGCGCGCCGTGCGCGCAAGGCAGCGCCGTTCAGGGACAGGAAATCGCCGCCCTCGAACTCGATATGGCCGGCGTCCGGTTCGATCAGCCGCAGCACCAGCCTGGCGATCGTCGACTTGCCGCTGCCGGACGGCCCGGCCAGCGCCAGCGTCTCGCCGGGCTCGATGTGGAAGGAAATGTCATCGACGGCGGCGATCGTCTTGCCGCCGCGACGATATCGTTTGGTCAGGCCGGAAACGGCCAGCAATGGACTGCTCACCTCGTCGCTCCTGCCTGCCGCAGCAGCGGTTCGGCGTCGAGGCCGAGATGGGCGTCGAGCAGCGCTCTTGTGTAGGCGTGGCGCGGGGTAGCGACGATCTGCGTCGTCGCGCCGAATTCGACCAACTCGCCGTGCCGGAATACGGCGATGCGCTCGGCCAGTTCGGCGGCCAACGCGATGTCGTGGCTGACGAACAGCAGCGTCATGCCGTCCTCGGCCACCAATTGCCGGATCAGCGCGACGATCTCGGCCTGCACGATTGTGTCGAGCGCGCTGGTCGCCTCGTCGGCGATCAGCAGTTTCGGACCGGCCGCGATCGCTGCGGCGATCGCCACGCGCTGTTTTTGGCCACCGGAAAGCTGGTGCGGGTAGGCGTGCAAAGCGGCGTCCGGGTCGGGCAGGCGGACGCGTTCGAGCAGGGTTTTTGCCTTGGCATAGGATTGCGACCAAGTAAGGCCGAGATGCGTGTGCGCGACTTCCGCGACCTGCTCACCGATCGCCATTACCGGATCGAGGCTGGCCGACGGATCCTGGAAGACGAAGCCGATGTCGCGGCCACCGAGTGGGCTGTGGCTGGGTTTGGCGGCGGATTTTTGAGCTTTGCGTTCCATGAGGCCCCCCTCTGTCCTGCCGGACATCTCCTCCTCAAGGGGGGAGATTGCGCTGTCATTTCCGCTTTCGCCAATCTCCAAGGCTGCAGGGGGAGTGCCGGCGACGGAACTGCCGATCTCCCCCCTTGTGGGGGAAATGTCCGGCAGGACAGAGGGGGGCGCGAAGGAATGAGGCGATCGAAGGTTCGGTAACTTCCACTCTATCGTTCCGTCGATTCTGGCGGAACCCGGCAGCAGCCCGGCAACGGCCAGCGCCAGCGTGCTCTTGCCCGAACCGCTCTCGCCGATGATGGCGAAGCGTTCGCCGGCGGCGACATCGAGGCTGACATGGTTCAGCGCCGCCACCTCGCTGCCGTCACGGCGATGGGTCACCGTCAGATCGCGGATCGAAAGCAGCGCCGTCACGACAGGCTCCTTCTCACCGCCGTTGTCTCGACGACGCCTTCACCGGCGAGATAGACGCCGAGCACGGTCAGCACGAGTGCTACGCCCGGAATGATTGACAGGAAGGGCGCGGTGCGCAGCACGGCGCGACCTTCGGCGATCATGCCGCCCCAGGTCACGCGGTTTGGGTCGCCGAGGCCGAGAAACGAGAGGGCCGCTTCGGTGAGGATCGCGGCGGCGACGATCACCGACGACAGCGCCAGCACCGGCGGCAATGCGTTGGGCAGCACTTCGCGAAAGGCGATCTCGAGCGGATGCATGCCGATGACACGGGCGCCGGCGACAAAATCGCGCTCGCGGATCGACAGGACTTCGGCGCGGGTAACACGCGCCGGCCCCGTCCAGGCGCCAAGCGCGATCGCTGCGACAACAACGCCGAGCGACGGCCCGACGACACTGACGAAAGCCAGCGCCAGCAGGAAGCTCGGCACGGTCTGGAAGGCGTCGGTGATACGCATCAGCACTTCGTCGACGAGACCGCCGGCAAAGCCGGCCAGCGTGCCGACTATTGCGCCGACGGCAAGGGCTGCGGCTGCCGCCGCCAGCCCGACCGCCAGCGAGGTACGGGCGCCGTGGAGAAGCGCGGCCAGCACGTCGCGGCCGAGCCGGTCGGTGCCGAGCGGCAGCGACCAGTCCTGAAAGGGCGGCAGCAATGCCGTCCCGGCAATGGCTTGCGGGTCGCCGGGAAAGAACAGCGGCGCTGTCAGCGCCATGGCGAACAGCACTACCAGGATGATCGCGCCGGCGACCGCTTCCGGCGTGCGAAGAAAGCGGCGAAGCGGGCTCACGCGCTCGCCTCGCTGGCGCCGACGCGCGGATCGAGGAAGGCGTAGGCGATGTCTACAAGAAGATTGATAACGATGACCAGAACGGCGCTGACGAGAATGATGCCGAGCAGCAGCGGCATGTCGCGCGCCGCCACCGCCTCCTGCGCCAGCCGGCCAAGGCCGGGCACCGAGAAGACGCTTTCGATGACGACGCTGCCGCCGAGCATCTGCGCCGATTGCAGGCCGAGCATGGTGACCAGCGGCAACAGCGCGTTGCGGGCGACGTGAGCGAGCACGATGCGGCGGCGGGAAAGCCCCTTGGCGCGAGCGGCGAGCACAAAATCTTGCCGCCAGACCTCGGCCATGCCGGCGCGCATCATGCGCAGATAGAGTGCCAGATAGATGAAGCCGAGTGCGGACACCGGCAGGATGAGATGGCGGGCGATATCGGCCGCGCGGTCGAGGCCGGTCTTGCCCGACGCGATGCTCTCGATGCCGCCGATCGGAAACCAGCGCAGGTCGACGGCAAAAATGATGATCAGCACCAACCCGAGCCAGAAGCCCGGTACCGCATAGAGCGCCAGCGAACCGATCGACAGGAAGCGGTCGCGAAAACTGCCGGGCCTGGCGCCGGCATAGATGCCGAGTGCCGAGCCGAGCCCGAAGGAGAGCGCGGTGGCGCTGCCCATCAACAGCAACGTATTGGGCAGGCGTTCGAGGATGACGTCGCGGATCGGCCGCGAGAAGGTGACCGACTGGCCGAGGTCGAGATGCAGCAGCGCCCAGAGGTAGTTCGCCAGCCGCGTCAACGCCGACTGGTCGAGGCCCCAACGATGGCGCAGCAATTCGATCATGCCGGCGTCGCCGCCGGTCGAGACGATATAGGCGTCGACCGCGTCGCCGGGGGCCGCTTCCAGCAAAAGGAAAGTGCCGATCACGACAATCAGCAGCACGAAGACGCTGCCGACGAGGCGACGGCGAAGGAGGAGAAGCGCGCGGGTCATGGCGCGAAGACATTGGCAGGTGGGCCAATTCTTCTGCGTTGCGTTCTACGGCGCCCCCCTCTGTCCTGCCCTCTTTGCCAAAACTTGGCATCTCCCCCACAAGGAGGGAGATTGGCAGCTTCGGCGTTGCCGGCCGTCTTGCAACGCTGGAGATTGGCGAAAGTGACAATGACAGCCGATCTCCCCCCTCGTGGGGGAGATGTCCGGCAGGACAGAGGGGGGCGCCATAGAGCTCTCATCACCGAAGCTGAGCACCCGGATACACCATGTGCAAGCCTGGAGCGAACCTTGCTAAGCCTCCAGCCAGGTGTCCGCCCAATTCGACACCGCCCAGCGCGGGTTGTTGGCGACGTTCGCAACCGTGTCTCTGATAACGCTGATGAAGCTCCATTCGGCGACATTGATCAGCGGCAGGTCGGCCGCGACCTTTTTCTGAAACTCCTTGTAAAGTTCCGTCCGCACGGCGGGGTCGAGCGTCTCGGATGCTTTGGCGATGAGGGCGTCGAGTTCGTCGTTCTTGTAGCCACCCTGGTTAGAGAACGGCACGCCGTCGGGAATACCGCTCTGCACCAGAATGGTGGTCGAGATCGCGGGGTCGCCGCGGAACACCGGCGGCCCGACCGCAAGGTCGAAGGCGTGGTCGGTGTAGACCGCCTTGATATGCGCGGCCGAGTCGTTGTTGACCAGTTGGGCGTCGATGCCGATGGCGGCGAGCGCCTGGCGCAGATAGTCGCCGAACTGCTTGGTCTCGTTGAAATAGGGCGCCGGCAGCAGCTTCAGCGAAAAGCGCTTGCCGTCGTCACCCCTGTTGTAGCCGGCTTCGTCGAGCAGGGCGTTGGCCTTGGCCACGTCGAAGGCATAGGTCGGCACGTCGGCGGTATAGAACTGCGGATCGTTTTTCGGCACCGGGCCGGTGGCTGTGGCGGCATAGCCTAGGAACACCGTCTTGACGACGAAATCCTTGTCGATGGCGTGGGCGATCGCCTGGCGCACCTTCAGATCGGCCAGTTCCTTGCGGCGATGGTTGATCTCGACGACGAGCTGATAAGTCAGCGCCTCGTAACCCTTGGTGATCACCTTGAGGCCAGGCACTTTGGAGATGCGGTCGAGATCGGCCAAAGGCACGGCGGAAAAGGCGGCGAGCTGGATCTCTTCCGCCTCGAGCGCGCTTGCTGCCGAAGTCCGGTCGGGCAACACCTGGTAAATGATCTCGTCGAGGTAAGGTTGGTCCTTGCCCCAATAGTCGGCATTCTTCTCCAGCCGGTAATATTCGCCTGACTTGTGTTCGGCGAATTTGAACGGGCCGGTGCCGATCGGGGCGCTGTTGGCCGGGTTCTCTTCGATCTTTCCTGTCTCGTAGATGTGCTTCGGCACCACGCTGCTCAGCGCCGGCAAGGCGTTGCGGATCAGCTGGAACGGCGTCGGCTTGGCGAATTTGAACACAGCCGTCAGTTCGTCCGGCGTGTCGACCGCCTCCAGATCCTTGAACACGGTGCGGCCGAGATTCTGCAGCGGCTTCCAGATTTGCAGCGCCGAGAACGCGACGTCGGCGGAGGTGAAGGGTTTGCCGTCATGCCATTTGACGCCTTCGCGCAATTTGAACGTCACCGACAGGCCATCGGCGGCGCCCTCCCAGCCTATCGCCAGGCGCGGGTCGAGCCCGTCCTTGCCGTCAAAGGACGCCTCGGCCAGCGTTTCCACGATTTTGCTCGAGATAAAGAACACACCGTTGGAAGCGACGATCGCCGGGTTGAGGTTGCGCGGCTCGGAATCGGCGGCGACGACCAGCCGCCCGCCTTTCTTCGGCGTCTGTGCCCGACCGATGGTCGGCAGCGCCGTCGAGGCCAGAAGGAATGCCGAACCGGCAAGCACGGTGCGCCTGGAAATCGTGAAATCTGACATGATCGAACTCCGTCCCTCTCAGCCACCCGGCCGGGTGGGCCAATACCCTCGGACGCCGGACGGCATCCTTGCAAGGATGATTATGAGCCTTGCCGAGGGTTTCGCCAGAGACGGATTTGGCGCATCCTCATGTGGCTTTGAAAATTTCGTCCGCTGGACCAGTTACAGGGAAGCGGTTCAATCCGACCTTATCTGGTAGGACCAGGCTTATCTAGTAGGACCAGATGGACACCGCCGGCGATGCGACCGGCCGGCCAGGGAATTCAGGGAGAGAAAGATGAACGTCGCCCCGGGTAAGAATGCCGTCAGCACCATCCCGTTCGACCATGCTAGAGTCGATCGGCTGATGGAGGAGGCCGGTATCGATGTGCTGCTCGCCACCTCCAAGCACAACACGCAATATCTGCTTGGCGGCTACAAGTTCATCTTCTTCGCCGCCATGGATGCGATCGGCCACAGCCGCTATTTGCCCGTTGTAGTCTACGAGAAGGGCGGGCCGGACCACGCCGCGTATATCGGCAACCGCATGGAGGGCGCCGAGCACCAGAACAACCCGTTCTGGACGCCGACCTTGCACGCCGCCTGCTGGGGCACGCTCGACGCCGCCAATCTCGCGGTTGAGCACCTGACCAAAATCGGCAAGGGCAACGCCCGCATCGGTATCGAGCCGGCTTTCCTGCCGTCGGATGCCTACACGCTGATCCGCAAGGCGCTGCCGGACGCCAAGCTTGTCGATGCGACTGATATGCTGGAGCGGATGCGAGCCATCAAGACGGATGCGGAGATGGAGAAGCTGCGCATCGCCTCTGAACTGATCACCGATTCCATGCTGGCGACCATTGCCTGGGCACGTGAAGGCACGACCAAGACCGAGATCATCGAGCAACTCAGGCGCGAGGAGACCAATCGCGGCGCGCATTTCGAATATTGCCTGCTGACGCTGGGCTCCAGCCACAACCGCGCCGGCTCGCCGCAGGCATGGAAGAAGGGCGAGGTGATGTCGATCGATTCCGGCGGCAATTATCACGGCTATATCGGCGACCTCTGTCGCATGGGCATTCTGGGCGAGCCGGATGCCGAACTCGAGGATTTGTTGGCCGAAGTCGAGGCGGTGCAGCAGGCGGCCTTTTCCAAGGTACGTGCCGGCACGCTGGGTGGTGACATGATTTCCTACGCGGAAGGCGTGCTGAAGAAATCCAAGGTCGCGCCCTATACCGATTTCTTTGCCCACGGCATGGGGCTGATCACCCATGAGGCGCCGTTCCTGATGACCAACCATCCGGTGACCTATGAAGGCACCTATGCCGAAAAGCCGCTGGAGAAAAACATGGTGCTCTCGGTCGAGACGACGATGCTTCACCCGACGCGCGGCTTCATCAAGCTGGAGGACACGGTGGCGGTCACCGAGACTGGCTACGTCATGTTCGGCGACCGGGGCAGGGGCTGGAACCGGGGCGGGGTGGCATAATCTCCCGCAATGGGCGGCGCCGCCCCGCCTACCCCGGCCGGCCCCATATACCCCGTTTTGGCGGGGGGGAGGGGCCATGGCGCCGCCGGGGGGGGTTTTGTTGCACACGTGGGTATGGGGGAAACCGCCACCACGGGGGCCATTT